>CAMDQJ010000108.1 GCA_945905835.1 Asaia bogorensis | reverse complement strand
TGGTGTGAGCGTCACGCCGCGGCGAGACGTGGGGCACTGCCGTGCCTGCGCAGGACCAGGAACAGCAGCACGGAGAGGTTCATCAGGTTGAAGACCATGCCGGTGCCGAACGCCGGCATGTAGCTCGAGAAGTGGTCGAAAAGCACGCCCGGCAGCCAGCCGCCCGACGCCATGCCGAGGAAGCCCGCGAACATCACGGTCGGCACGCGCCAGTTGGATTCCTTCGCCGAATAGCACTCGCGGATGACGATGACGTAGGACGGCAGCAAACCCGAAAGGCCGATGCCGAAGATGGCGGAGACCACGAATAGCGGGACCAGATCCTGTGTCATCAGGTAGCCGACGAGGCCGGTAATCTGCACCAGCGAGCTGTAGAGCAGGGTCTGGAAGCCGCCGATGCGATCGGTGAGTCAGCCCCAGAACTGGCGGGCGATGAAGGCAACGCCCAGCAGCACCGACAGCATCACCGCGCCGGTCTGCGAGGCGAAGCCCAGGTCGCCGCAATAGGCGACGACGTGGTTCATCGGCATGGCCATCGGCACGCAGCAGCAGAACACCGCGACCATGAGCAGGATCATCAGCGTATTGGGCGCGAGGCCCAGGGTCGTGCCTCCGGCTTTCAATCCGCCCGTGGCCGCAGCCGTCGTGGCTTCGATGGGAGGCGGCCGCAGGAAGATGAGGGTGAGCGTCACCACCGAGATGAAGATGAAGACGGCGAAGACCTGCATGGTGATGCGCCAGCCCAGCGCGTCGACGCCCCATTGCAGCAGCGGCGGGAAGACCGCGCCGGCGACGGCCTGGCCGGAGGCGATCAGCGCCACCGCTGAGCCGCGGCGGCGGACGAACCACAGGCTGACATAAGTCAGCAGCGGCGAGCCCACGCAGGCGCCGCCGAGCACGCCGGCGAGCAGGCCGAAGCCGATATAGAGGCCGGCGAGACCGCCCATCGAGGCGAGGGCGAGGCCGATCGCCATCATGGCGGCGCCGAACAGCACGACGCGGCGCACGCCGAGCTCGGTCTACTGGTGGCGGGCGCCTGCTGCCTGCCGCCCTTTGCGGGGCTCGTCTGGCGCTGGTGGAAGCGGCGCTTTGCCGCTTAGGCGGCGATCGCCTTTGCCAGTCGGCCGCGGATCATCTCCTCGGCCTCGCGCACGATGCGTTCGATCAGCTCCTTGCAGGTGGGCACGTCGTCGATGATGCCCATCACCGTGCCGGCCGACCAGACTCCGTGCTCCATGTCGCCGGTCTCGTAGACCACGCGGCCCTTGGCGCCGGCCACGATCGGGCCGATCTCCTGGATGGTCTTGCCCTCGTGCTCCATCTCGATCGCCTTCTTGGCCACAGAGTTGCCGTAGACGCGGCTGGTGTTGCGCATCGTCCGGAAGATCAGCGAGGTGGCGCGCTCGTCGCTCTCGACCAGCGCCTTCTTCACGTTGTCGTGGATCGGCGCTTCCTTGGTCGCCATGAAGCGCGTGCCCATGTTGATGCCCTCGCAGCCCAGCGCCAGCGCCGCGACAAGGCCACGTGCATCGCCGAAGCCGCCCGAGGCGAGCATCGGGATTTTTATGACATTGGCTGCCGCCGGCAGCAGCACCAGGTTGGGCACGTCGTCCTCGCCAGGGTGGCCCGCGCATTCGAAGCCGTCCATCGAGATCGCGTCGACGCCGACCTTCTCGGCCGACACGCCATGGCGCACCGATGTGCACTTATGGATGACTTTGATGCCGGCTTCCTTGAGCTTGGGCAGGAAAGGCTTTGGGTTGTTGCCGGCTGTTTCGACGATCTTGATGCCGGAATCGATGATGGCGTCCATGTATTCGCCGTAGGGCCTCGGCACCAGCGTGGGCAGGATGGTGAGGTTCACGCCGAACGGCTTGTCCGTCATCTCGCGGCAGCGCTTGATTTCCTTGCGCAGGTCGTCGGGCGTCGGCTGGGTGAGGCCGGTGAGAATGCCGAGCCCACCGGCATTGGAAACCGCCGAAGCCAGCTCGGCGCGGCCGACCCACTGCATGCCGCCCTGCACGATCGGGTGCTTGATCCCGAACATCTCGGTGAAGCGCGTCCTGATCATTTTGCTGTTTCCCCCGCAGTCGCTCTTGCCACCAGCATTAGCGAACCGCGGGCTCGGGTACTAGCCCCCGGAATATCCTTCCGCAGCGCGGATCAATGGGCGTCGATGTAGGCCGTGACGTCAGCCAAGGTCGGCGCCCGTGCGCGCAACAGCGTCGAAAAGGACGCCACGACGTTCGTATGGTTGACGCCGGGATAGAGCTTGAGCTCGACCGCCGCACCGGCTGCGCGCCAGGCCGCCGCCAGGCGTTCGCCGTTGCCGGGTTCGACCTTCGGGTCGGCGGCACCGTGAATCAACAACGCGGGCGGCAGCGGCGCCTTGGCAAAATTGATGGGCTGCGTTTCGCGCCGATCCGCTCCGCCGAAAATGTCCTGCAGGCGCGGCGTCGTGAGCGGCAGGAAGTCGTAGGGGCCTGAGAGACCGACGACGGCCCGCATCTTCATGCGGTCGACGTTGGCCGCGGCGAGGTAGGGTGTGTTGGCGGCGAGCATGAGCGCGATATGCGCGCCCGCCGAGTGGCCCATAAGGAAAAGATTCCCGAGGCCGACACGGTCGGCAGCCCAATGCACGGCAAGCGCTGCATCCTCGAGGAAGGTGGGAAAGCGCACTTCGGGAAAGAGCCCATAGCTGGGGATAATCACGGTGGTGCCTTGCGACGCCAGCGCCTGACCAAGGAACACGTATTCGCCCCTGTTCCCGTGGTCCCACGCGCCGCCGAAGAAGAAGATCACCGTCTTGCCGTCGGCGCGCGGCTCGTCGGGCTGATAGAAGTCGAGCTTCTGGCGCGGCAGCGGACCGTAGGCAATGTCCTCGGTGCGCTTGTAGCCGTCGCGCGGCACTGTGGTGTTCAGGAGATCGGCTGGCGTACAGCCGCCCGCAGTGCCGATCAATCCGGCGACGAGGGCACGGCGGGAAAGCGTCATGCCCCGGCCAGGTCGCGGACCTGATCGGCCAGTGAGAGAGAGGCGGTGAGGCCGGGCGATTCGATGCCGAAGAGGTTGATAAGCCCCGGCACGCCATGTTCGGCCGGCCCCTGGAGGATGAAATCCTGTGCCGGCGCGCCCGGCGGCACGATCTTGGGCCGAATGCCAGCATAGCCCGGCTGCAGCGCCCCCTCCTTGAGGCCGGGCCAGTAGCGGCGGACGGCCGCGTAGAATTTGTCTGCACGGTGCGGATCGACATTGTAGTCGATGGCGGGAATCCACTCGACATCGGGGCCGAACTTGGCCTGGCCGCCGAGATCGACGGTGATGTGCACGCCCAAGCCGCCCGGCACCGGAACGGGATAGATCAGGCGCGAGAAGGGCGAGCGTCCAGCCAAGGTGAAATAGTTTCCTTTGGCGTAATACGCCGTCGGTATGCATTCGGATGGCATGCCGTCGATTTTTTGCGCCAAGGCGGGTGCATAGAGGCCGGCGGAGTTCACCATCAGACGACAACGCAGGCCCATCGGTTCTGTTCCGCCGACTTCGATTTCGATGCCGCCGTCGGCGACGCGGCCCCTCTCGACTGGGCTGTGAAAGGCAAAGGCGGTTCCGGCGCTCTCGGCATCGCCCTGCAGCGCCAGCATGTAGGAATGGCTGTCGACGATGCCGGTGGTGGGCGAGAGCAGGGCGGCGGTACAGGTGAGGTTGGGTTCGAGTGCGATCGCCTCGGCGGCGCTCAACAAGCGCATGTCCTCGACGCCATTGGCCTCGGCGCGGCCCTTGATCTCGACCAGCCGCGCACTTTCGTCGTCGTTGGTGGCGACGATCAGCTTGCCGCAATTGCGGTGCGGCACGCCGTGCTCGGCGCAGTAAGGATAGAGCAGTCGCCGACCGGCCACGCAGGAGCGCGCCATCAGGCTGCCCTTGGGGTAGTAGATGCCGGCGTGGATGACCTCCGAGTTGCGCGAGCTAGTCTCGGTGCCGATGCCTTCGGCGGCCTCGAGCACGATGACCTCACGGCCGGCAAGGGCAAGGGCGCGTGCCACGGCAATACCCACGACGCCTGCGCCGATCACAACGCAGTCCACGGTTTCGAACTGAGACGGGTTCATGGCCGGCATGCTAGAACCCGCCGTTCTTTTAGTCACGGCGGGCGGGTTTCGCACCATGAAGGGCGCGTTGGTCACGGGGGCGGGCAAGCGGATCGGCCGCGCGCTGGCGCTCGCGCTTGCCGAGGACGGCTTTTTCGTCTTCGTGCATCACCACACCTCCGCGTCGGAGGCGCGCGAGACCGTGGCGCTGATTGCGTCCCAGGGCGGCAAGGCCAAGGCCGTGAAGGCCGATCTTGCCTCAGCCAAGCAGGCCGCGGCGCTGGTCGGGCGCTGCACGGCACGCGACGTCGTGCTGACCACGCTGGTCAACAGCGCCTCGCTCTTCAAGCTTGACAGCGCCCCCAATGTGACGGCCGCCGACTTCGATCTCCACATGGCCATCAACCTGCGCGCGCCGCTTCTGCTGTCGCAGGCGCTGGCCAGGCAACTGCCCAAGGGCGAGCGCGGGCTGATCGTGAACCTGCTCGACCAGAAGCTCTTGAACCTCAACCCCGACTTTCTGGGCTACACGCTCACCAAGGTCGGCCTGCAGGGCCTGACGACGCTGCTGGCGCAGGCTCTGGCACCGCGCTTTCGCGTCGCCGGCATCTCGCCCGGCCTGACGATGCGCAGCGGCTCCCAGACCGACCAGCGCTTCGCCGCACAGCACGTCGCCAATCCGCTAGGTGTCGGCGTCGAGCCGGAAGATCTCGCGCGGGCACTCAGGTTCATCGTCGCGACCCCCAGCTTTACCGGCGACACGATCGTCATCGACAGCGGCGAGCATCTTACGGGACGGCCACGCGACATCGCGTTCCATGCCGCCAACAACAAGATGAAGTCATGAGCCGACGCATCTTCATCCGCGACCTCAGGCTCCAGGTCTCGATCGGTATCCACGATTTCGAGCAGACCAAGCCGCAGACCGTCGTCGTGAACGTCGATCTTTTTCTCGCCGAGCCGGCCAAGGCGCACGGCGACCGTATCGCCAACGTGCTCGATTACGATTTCGTCCATGACGGCATCGTCGCCCTGGCCAAGGGCCGGCACTTCAATCTCCAGGAAACGCTGTGCGAGGCCATCCTCGATCACTGCATGTCGCCGGCACAGGTGATCGAGGCCCGCGTTTCGACCGAGAAACCCGACGTCTACAAGGATTGCCGCGTCGGCTATGAGGCGGTGCGTCGTCGGCCAACCGTCTGAATGACGCACGAGCGCAAGCAGCTCATCGGCGCCTTCGCCGCCATGATCTTCGTCGGCGCCTCGTGGGGCGCCAACATGCCCGTCAGCAAGGTGCTGCTGTCCCATTTCGACCTGATGCCGATGGTGGCGTTGCGCACCGCGACGGCGGCCATCGTGCTGGGCGGCCTGGTGTGGATGCTGGAAGGCCGCCGCTCGCTCAACATCGACATCGGCTGGCTGCGCTTCTGGCTGCTCGGCCTGATCATGGGCGCCTTCTTCTGCATCTACCTCCTGGGCCTCCAGTTCAGCAATCCGATCAGCGCCTCGGCTTTCGGGGTGGCAGGGCCGCTGGTCTCGGCCGTGGTCGTGCGGCTGGTGAGCGGCCAACGCTTCGATCCGGGCTTCGGGATCGCCCTGCTTCTGACCATCGCGGGTGGCGCCATCCTCGTCGCCGGCAGCATCATGGGCAGTGGGTCGATGACGCTGGGCGGCGGCGAGATCGTCGTGCTGCTGAGCAATGGGTTGTGGACGCTCTACAGCCTCAAGGCGCAGGCCTGGTTCGATCGCGCCAGCCAGCTTCACCGCACCTATGTCGCCTCGCTGTCGTCGATGGGCTGGATGTGGCTGATCACCACCATCTTGATCCTGGCGGGTCGGTCGGCGTCGCCGTTCGGAGTCACCGACGCCTGGGTGTGGACCCAGTTCTTCGCCGTGGCGCTGTTTGCCAGCACCCTGGGCGGCTTCTTCTGGAACGTCGGCGCCAGCCGGCTGGGCGTGGCCATCGCCTCGCTGTGGGTCAACCTCGTGCCGTTTTTCGCCGTTCTCTGGTCGATGGCCTACGGATTCATGCCGAACGTCTATCAGATCGTCGGGGGCCTCGTGGCGCTGAGCGGCGTCGTCTACATGCAATGGCGCAAGTTATCTCTAGCACCGCGTTGATTTCATTGTCTTTTTCGCCATCGCATCCGTAAGATTCGGCCCTCCCATGTCAGACCCCGTCATCACCGCGCGCGGCTGTCGCTGGATCCCGGTCCCGGGCGCTACCGACCAGCGCGGCAGCGTCAATTTCCTCGAGTTCGGCAAGGGCCTCGATTTCCCGGTGAAGCGGGCCTTCTGGCTGCACCATATCGCGCCGGGCCAGTGGCGGGGCCGGCATGGTCACCGCAGGAACAGCCTGGTGCTCGTAGCCCTCAGTGGCGGCTGCCGGGTCCATCTCGACGACGGTGCGGTCAAGGAGAGCGTGACGATCGGCGACCCCGCCAAGGCGCTCCTCGTCACGCCCTTCGTGTGGCATGAACTGACCGACTTCGCGACCGGCAGCGTTATCCTGGTGCTGGCATCCGATCTCTACGAGGAGGCCGAGTACCTGCGCGACTACCAAGAGTTCAAGCAGCTCGTTTCAGCGAGGGCCCGGTGAGCGTTCCGTTTCTCGACATGAAGCCGATCTACGACGAGCTGAAGCCCGAGCTCGACGCTGCCTATGAGCGCGTCATGCGCTCGGGCTGGTTCGTGCTGGGCAAGGAAGTCGAGGCCTTCGAGGCGGAGTATGCGGCCTATTGTGGCGCCAAGCACTGCATCGGGCTCGGCAACGGCCTGGAGGCGCTCGAGCTGGTGCTGCGCGGCTGGGACATCGGTGCCGGCGACGAAGTCATCGTGCCGTCCAACACCTACATTGCGACCTGGCTCGCGGTGACGGCGGTCGGGGCCAAGGTTGTGCCGGTCGAGCCGGTCCCGGCAGGCCCCAACATCGATCCCGAGCGCATCGTCGCTGCCGTCACATCGCGCACCAAGGCGATCATGCCGGTACACCTCTACGGCGAGCCCGCCGACATGGACGCGATCATGGCGATTGCCGCCAAGCACGGCATCAAGGTAATAGAGGATGTGGCTCAGGCTCAGGGCAGCAAGGTCCGCGGCCGCCGCGCCGGATCGCTCGGCCATGCCGGCGCGCACAGCTTCTTCCCGACCAAGAATATCGGCGCGGTGGGCGACGGTGGCGCGGTCACGACCGACGATCCCAAGCTCGCCGAACGGCTGCGCGTACTGCGCAACTACGGCAGCCGCGTGAAGTACGTGAACATCGAGCGCGGCTACAATTCGCGCCTCGACGAGCTGCAGGCGGCCTTCCTGCGCGCCAAGCTGCCCAGGCTCGACGAATGGAACGACCGCCGCCGCGCCGTCGCCGCGCGCTACCACGACAAGCTCGCCGGCATTCCCGGCCTAGGTCTGCCGCGCGCTCCGCAGTGGGCGGAACCGGTGTGGCATCTCTACGTCGTGCGCACCGAGCGCCGCGCCGAGCTGGTGGCGGCACTCGACAAGGCCGGCATCGGCTCGCTGATCCACTATCCGACCCCACCGCACCTGCAACAGGCTTATGCCGATCTCGGCCAGCCCAGGGGCAGCTATCCGCTGGCCGAGAAGCTCGCCGAAACGGTGCTGAGCCTGCCGATCGGCCCGCACGTGTCTCCCGAGACCGTCGACCGGATCGCGGCCGTCGTTCGCAGCGCGCTCGCCTAGGCGATCCGGTGCTGAAACTGCTCCAGGCGATGGCCACGACGGCGGGGGCCAGCCTCCTCTCGTAGGTCCTCGGTATCCTCACCAACAAGATTCTTGCCGTCACCATGGGTCCGGCCGGCGTCGGCATCTACGGCCTTTATCGCCAGATGCTCGACATGTGGTCGGCGATCGCCAGCATCGGCTCGTCGGCCGGCCTGCTGCAGGCGCTGAGCGCCAACGAGGGCGAGGCGCGCCTGCGCCGGCTGAAGGCCGGCATGATCCTGAACGTCGCGGCGATCCTGATCTCGGCCGTCGCGCTGATCGTCTTCGCACCGATCATCGCCGAAAGATATTTCGTGAGCATCGATCCGCATGTCGCGGAGGTCGTGGCCTAGCTCGGCGTGCCGATCGCGCTCGGCCAGATCGCCATGATCGGCTGGAATTTCGTTTGCGCCTCGCGCGCCCTCCGCTGGCTCGGCGTCGTCATGGTGACGCCGGCGCTGGCCTCGCTGATCTTCGTCTATCCACTGGCGACGCTTGCCGCCGAGAACAACCAGTGGGGCTATTTCGGCCTACTGATCGTGCCCTCGAGCCTGCAGATCCTGCTCACCTACCCGATCATCCGCCGGCTCGGCTGGCTGCGCGAGCTCCGCGCATCGGTGACGGCGAGCCCTGGCCGCATTGACTACTTCCATTATTTCCGCATGTACATCACGTCGCTGCTGGCGTTCTTCACCAGCTTTTTCGTGTTCGTCTTCATTCCGCCGATGCTGATCGTCAACTACGGTCCCGAGGCAAACGGCTTCTTCCGCATCGCTTGGACGTTCGGCATGCAGAACCTCTCGGTCCTGCTGGGCTCGGTCGGCTCGTACCTCTACCCGGTGCTGAGCGGCGCCAAGACCGACGAGGAACGCAAGCAGCTGCTCGACGACGCCGCTGTCGTCATCGTCATGCTGTCGATCCCGGCGATCGCCGGCCTGATCTTGTTCCAGCCTCTGGTGATCCGCATCCTGTTTGACAGCGCCTTCCTGCCGGCGATCGACATGCTGCACTGGCTGCTGCTCGGCAACTATTTCAAGGTCATCCAGTGGCTGTTCATGAACGTGTCGACGTCGCGCGCCCACATGACGATCTACACCATGGCCGAGGCTGGCCTCTATCTCGGCATCCTGCTGATCGGCGGCCTGGCGGTCATCTATCCGGCGGGGGCCGGCCGATCCCGTGGCTGAGCGGCATCGAGGGCATCGGCTTTGCCTTCTTCGCGACCTACCTCGTCACGACCAGCATCTCGATCTGGGTGACGTGGCGCAAATACGGCTACTTCCTGAATGCGCGTGCGGTGACGGTGTGGGGCGTTGGCCTTGTCGTCGTCGTGCTGTGCGAATGCCGGACCTGGCGGGAGCGAACCATCGACTGGCCGGTGTCGATCGGCATGTCGCTGGTGGCCTGCGCGGTGCCGCTGCTGCTACTCGACCGGCAGCGACGGGACCAGGCCCGAGAGCCGTTCGGGCGCCTGCGCGGTCGGCTCCGCGGCGAGCCTAGGCCTTGAGGCCGAGCCGCTCGCCGCGATAGGCGCCGCTCATCACGCGCTCCCACCAGTCGCGATTGTCGAGGAACCAGCGCACCGTGCCACGCAGGCCGTCGTCGAAGCCGTACCGCGGCGTCCAGCCGAGTTCACTCGCCATCTTCGAGGCATCAATGGCATAGCGCGCATCGTGGCCCGGCCGGTCGGTGACGAACTGGATCAGCCTGTCATGCGGCCAGTGGGCGCTCTGCGGCTGCATCTCGTCGAGCAGCGCACAGATACGGCGCACGACGTCGATGTTGGTGTGCTCGGCGTTGCCGCCGATATTGTAGGTCTCGCCCGGCCGGCCCTTCTGCAGCACCAGCAGCAGCGCCTCGGCATGATCTTCGACATGCAGCCAGTCGCGCACGTTCAGGCCCTTGCCGTAGATCGGCAGGCTCTCGCCGCGCAGCGCCCGGATGATGACCAGCGGGATCAGCTTCTCAGGGAAATGATAGGGCCCGTAATTGTTCGAGCAGTTGGTGGCGAGCGTCGGCAGGCCGTGGGTGTGGAACCAGGCGCGCACCAGGTGATCGGAGCCGGCCTTGCTGGCGGAGTAGGGCGAGTTGGGCTGGTAGGGCGTGGTCTCGGTGAACTTGCCCGTGGGCCCGAGCGAACCATACACCTCATCGGTCGAGATGTGCTGGAAGCGGAAGCGCGCCCTGGCATCGGCGTCGAGGCCGCGCCAGTAGGCCAGCGCTGCCTCGAGCAGCGTGTAGGTGCCGACCACGTTGGTCTGGATGAAAGGCGCAGCGCCGTCGATCGAACGGTCGACATGGCTCTCGGCGGCGAGATGCAGCACCGCGTTGGGCCGTTCGGCTGCGAAGACGGCGTCGATTGCGGCACGGTCGCAGATGTCGGCCTTGTGGTGGCGGTGGCGATTGCTGGTCCGCGCCTCGCCCAGCGATTCGAGGTTGCCGGCATAAGTGAGCTTGTCGAAGTTGGCGACGGTCCAGTCGGTATGCGCGACGATGCGTCGGACGACGGCCGAGCCGATGAATCCCGCGCCGCCCGTAACGAGAATTTTCATGCCCGGACCTTAGAGGCTAGGGGCGCACCACTCCAGTGCGCGTCTTCTCAGCCGTGGCGCAGGATCTGGCCGAGGAACAGCTTGGTGCGCTCGTTCTGCGGGTTAGCGAAGAACGGCTCGGGCTTGTTCTGCTCGACGATCTCGCCGCGGTCCATGAAGATCACGCGGTCGGCGACGGCGCGCGCGAAGCCCATTTCGTGGGTCACCACTATCATGGTCATGCCCTCCTTGGCGAGTTCGATCATGACGTCGAGCACTTCCTTGACCATTTCCGGGTCGAGCGCCGAGGTCGGCTCGTCGAACAACATGATCTTGGGCCGCATGCAGAGCGCCCGGGCTATCGCCACGCGCTGCTGCTGGCCGCCGGAGAGCTGGCCGGGATATTTCAGTGCCTGCTCGGGGATGCGCACGCGCGTCAGCAGCGACATGGCGATTTCCTCGGCTTCCTTCTTGGGCATCTTCTTTACCCAGATTGGCGCCAGCGTCAGGTTCTCAAGAACGGTGAGGTGCGGGAAGAGGTCGAACGACTGGAACACCATGCCGACCTCGCGGCGGATAGCCTCGATGTTCTTGACGTCGTTGGAGAGCGTCACGCCGTGCACGACAATGTCGCCAGCCTGGTGCTCCTCCAGGCGGTTGATGCAGCGGATCAGTGTTGACTTGCCCGAGCCCGATGGGCCGCAGATAACGATCTTCTCGCCTTCCTTGACGTCGAGATTGATGTCGCTCAGCACATGGAACTGGCCGAACCATTTGTTGACGCTTCGCAGTTCGATCACTGACGGCGCGTTGGAAAGATCGTGGGCTGCCTGGGCCATGATATCGCTCCTGAAGACGCCTAGCGGCGCGTCCCCTTGTTGAGTTCGACCTCGAGGTATTTCGAATACTGCGACATCGAGTAACAGAAGATGAAGTAGACGAAGGCGGCGAACAGGTAGATCTCGGCCGGGAAGCCGGCCCAGGCGGGATCGACCAGCGCTGCGTTGGCAGTATTGAGGAAGTCGAAGATGCCGATGATCAGCACCAGCGAGGTATCCTTGAAGAAGCCGATGAAGGTGTTGATCAAGGGTGGGATGACCACGCGGATGGCCTGCGGCAGGACGATCAGCAGCGTCTTCTGCACGTAGTTCAGCCCCATCGCGTCAGCCGCCTCGAACTGGCCCTTGGGCAGCGACTGCAGGCCACCACGGATGATCTCGGCGATGTAGGCGCCGGCGAACAGGATGATGGCGACCTGGGCGCGCAGGAACTTGTCGATGGTGGTGCCCGAGGGCAGGAACAGCGGCAGCATGACCGAGGCCATGATCAGCAGGCTGATCAGCGGCACGCCGCGGATCAGCTCGATGAAGCCCACGCACAGGCCCTTGATCAACGGCAGGTTGGAGCGCCGTCCCAGCGCCAGCAGGACGCCGTAGGGAAAGGCGAAGGCCAGACCATAGGTGGCGAGGATCATCGTCACCGGCAGGCCACCCCACAGGCTGGTCTCGACATAGCTGAACGGTGCGATGGTGAAGCCGATCGAGGGCAGCAGGCCGAACATGCGCATGATCAGGCCAAGGAAGCCAACACCTATCATGACGCGGTAAGTCATGACCTCGCCCGCGGCGGCGACGCCGCTGCGGATGGCGTAACCGATGCTGCCGGCGACCAGCGCCACGATGAGGAAGAAGGTCAGCGAGAAATGCAGCTGGCCGAACATCAGCAGGAAGGTGGCGAAGGTGCCGATGCCCCAGATCACCAGGAGACGCGAATTCCACATGCGCCGGTCGGAGCTCATCAGCAGCATGGCCAGCATGACGATGACGGCAAACAGCGGACGCCAGTGCTGCTCGTAAGGGAACGTGCCGAAGAAGATCAGCCGGTACTTCTCGCGGATCAAGGCCCAGCAGGCGCCGCCGCCCCTGCATTCCGCGCCGGTGGTGGCGGTGACGTTGGCGGTGAAGGCCGCCCAATCTAGGAAGTGGATCACGATCCAGCCGAGCACCAGGATCAGCACCACTGTGGTGATGCCGTTCCCCCAGCTGCTGAACAGGCGGCTGCGCATCCAGCCCACCAGACCGGTGTGGACGACGGGCGGCGCGAGTTGCGGCCTTTCGGCCGAGGGCATGACGTCGGTCATGGCTCAGCGCTCCTTCATGGCGATTTTCTTGTTGTACCAGTTCATGAAGGCGGAGATCGACAGGCTGACCGTCAGATAGGCCACCATAATGATCAGGATGTTCTCGATCGCCTGACCCGTCTGGTTGATCGTCACGTTCACCGACGCCACCAGGTCGGGATAACCGATGGCGATGGCAAGCGAGCTGTTCTTGGTGATGTTGAGGTACTGGCTGGTCATCGGCGGCACGATCACGCGCATCGCCTGCGGCAGCAGCACCAGCCGCATGGTCTGGCCGCGGCTGAGGCCGATCGCCATTGCTGCATCGCTCTGGCCCTTGTGCAGGGCGAGGATACCCGAGCGAACGATCTCGGCCACGAAGGCCGAGGTGTAGAGCACGAGGCCGACCAGCAGGGCGGCGAATTCCGGCTGGATCACCATGCCGCCTTCGAAATTGAAGCCCTTGAGGGCCGGCCAGCTGAAATGATGCGGCGCGCCGCCGGCCAGCCAGATCAGCGCCGGCACGCTCAGCGTCACGCCGATGCCTGCGATGATCGACGGGAATGGTTGGCCGGTCTGCTCCTGCCGCTTCTTCGCCCAGCGGTGCAGCACGATTGCGCCGGCGATGCCGAACAGCAGGCCAATGCCCATCCATTTGTGGATCGGGTCGGCAAGGGGCACGGGGAAATAGAGGCCGCGGTTGCTGAGGAACAGCGAGCCGAAAAACATGCTGATGGCCTGGCGCGGCCCCGGGAAGGCCTCGCTGATCAGCTTGTAGAACAGGAACAGCCAGAGCAGCAGCGGCACGTTGCGGAAGGCCTCGACATACCAGGCGCAGATCTTGGAGAGCAGCCAGTTGGGCGACAGCCGGCCGACGCCGATCGCCGTACCGAGGACGGTGGCCAGCACGACACCGAGCACGGCGACGCGCAGCGTGTTGAGGATGCCGACCCAGATGGCACGGCCATAGGTGCTGGCCGGCGAGTACTCGACCATCGTGTCGCCGATCTCGAAACCTGCCTCCTGGCCGAGGTAGTGGAAGCCGGTGGCGATCTTCTGTCGAGTCAGGTTGTCGATGGTGTTGGTGACGAGGTACCAGGCAAGTCCGCCGACTAGGCCAACGATCAGGATCTGGAATGCCCAGCCGCGGATGATAGGGTCGTTCCACGGCGCCACTTTTGCGCGCGGCGCAGAGCCGATTGCCTCTACCGCCATACCCTATGCCCCTGCCTGTAGCGGTTGTCCCGCCGTCCGATATTGCCTTCAGTTTAAGAGTGAATCAGCCACATGAAACCGGGCAAAGAACACCCAGACGCTACGGCCGGTCCACTTCTTGCTTGCCTTGCCTTCCCTCAGCGAATGGGAGGGGCATACTGCAGGCCGCCCTGGGTCCACAGCTTGTTGAGGCCGCGCTCGATCTTGAGGATGGATCCGGAGCCGACATTACGCTCGAAGCTCTCGCCGTAGTTACCGACCTGCTTGACGATGTTGTAGACCCACTTCTCGTCGACGCCGAGCGCCTTGCCCATGCCGGGGGTGACGCCGAGGATGCGCTTGATCGA
>CAMDQJ010000107.1 GCA_945905835.1 Asaia bogorensis | reverse complement strand
AGGTGCCATGTCATCTGCTGCGCACCGTAGAACGGCGTCTCCAGGAACTGACGATCGATCTCGACCATTAGCCCGAGGTTCTCTGCGCTCTCGCCCCGCGGCACATGATAGAAGGTCGAACGGCCGATCGACGCCAGCCGGCACTGCTGAACGATCGACAGCGTGGGATGGTCGGGTTGAATCATCGCTTTGCGCTCCTGCCGGGGAGCAGACGCAGCCCGTGTTCCAAAAAATCCCGTTCCACCGTCTCGCCGCTGTTTACAGCGGCTGGCTCGCCGATCTTGGCATGCAGCTCCTTGATACGACCGGCATCCGCCGGCTCTGCAGTGATGCGGCCACGCTGAAAGACCTCCGTCGCCCCTTCGACCAGCGCCTTCTTTCATTGATGGATCATCGTCGGGTGGACGCCGAACCGGCTCGCCAGTTCGCCAACCGTCTGCTCGCCCTTCATTGCCTCAAGCGCGACCCGCGCCTTGAACTCGGGCTTGTGCTGCTTCCGCGTCGTCATCGCCAATCTCCTCTCCTCGAAGATCAGCAGACACCCACTCCGTAGCTTACGTCACTGTCCGATTTGTAGGGAGTACCTCAGTTATCACTGCTTACAACGGTCGCTGTGCCTTCTCCGGTCTACCTGAGCCTTTACTGCTCGACGCCGCGCACATTGTTGCTGATAGGGAAGAACGATTCGGTCAGCCCGTGGTCCCCAATGGCCTTCCTCTATCCAAGCTCCATCATGCTGCCTTTGACTCCCATTTGATCGGCCTCGACGCTGACTACCGCCTGCATGTGTCGGATCGCCTAATGATGCATCAGGATGGGCCTATGCTAGAGGCGCTCAAGAGCCTGAATGGAGCAAGTTTGTTTGCGCCGCGTCGCGATAAGGATCGGCCCGACCGGGATCGGCTGGCTATGCGGTTCGAACGCTTTCGGGCGGCGACCTAGCTACCGCCTGCGTCTCGCAAGGGCAGCAGCTATATCAGTAGCGTAGTCGCGGAACTTACTCCGGAACCGGCCTAGCCAACTTCAACGCCGCCGCCGGCGGCGCCAGGGCAACGCTCGCGGTCATCGCCGGGTTGTCCCTCAGCTGCTCGATCAGCAGAGCCCCACACGCAAGCATGCCCACGTTCAACAGGCTGATGGCGATATAGAGATTGCGATTGGTGGGCTTGATCATTTACCACTAACGCGCGCCTGCCCGCCGTGTTCCGCGCCAAAGGCCGCGGCACGTGGCGTCGTCGGGCTGTCCTTCGACAGGGGGCCAAATGTTATCTTGAGTTATCTCTTTTCAAACAAAACTCGCCTGCGCCTTCAGCGTCTCGCGATCGAACCCCGCCACCTTCTTGTAGCGGTCCGAGATGTCCTGCAGCTCGGCGGTCGAGATCACGTCCTCGATGCGCGCGAAGCGCCGGCCGCCCGAGCGCTGCCAGACCTCGCGCAGGATTGCGTCGGGCGGGTCGGTGCGGTTGGTGAGCACGACCTTGGCGGTCTGCGGATTGCGCACCGTCTCGTAGGCCGTGAGCGCCTCGGCCGTGGCGCCGAGACGTTTGAGCTGCCCGGTGAGCAGGCGCGCATCGATGATCGCCTGCCCCGCGCCATTGGAGCCGCGCGGATACATCGGATGGGCGGCGTCGCCCAGCAGGGTGATGCGGCCGAAGCTCCAGCGCGGCAGCGGGTCGCGGTCGACCATGGGGTATTCGAGGATCTCCGCGGTACTCTCGATCATGCCGCTGATGTCGAGCCAGTCGAATTTTAGCCCGGCGAAGGCCGGCATCAGGTCGGCGAGGCGCCCGCGGCCGGTCCAGTCCTGGCGCACCGCCTCGGGCCGCTCGATCTCGGCCACCCAGTTGATCAGTGGCAGGTTGTTGGTGTCCGGCGTGGCGGCGCGGATGGGATAGATCACCGTCTTGCCGACCGTCATCCAGCCGGTCGAGACCATGGTGGCGCCGTCGAGATAGGCCGGCCAGCGCACGGCGCCGCGCCACATGTTGACGCCGGAATAGAGCGGCGGGCCCTCGTCGGGATAGAGCTGGCGGCGCACCGCGGAGTGGATGCCGTCGCCGCCGACGGCGATCTTGCCGCGGCGGGGTTCGGCGTTGTCGGAGTGCAGGGTGATGCCCGCGGTGTCCTGGTCGATTTTGCTGACGCGGTGGCCGAGGCGAATGGCGTCGCGGCCGAGGCGCTGGCGGGCGGCCTCGAGCATCGTGGCGTGCAGGTCGGCGCGGTGGATCGAGAGCTGCGGCCAGTCGTAGCCGGCGAAGCGGCCGCGCGGCTCGCGGAAGATGAACTGGCCGTGGCGGCTGTAGAAGGCGAGCGCGCGGGTCTCGATGGCGCGGGCGGCCAGCGCATCCTGCAGGCCGAGCTCGCTGAGCTCGCGCATGGCGTGGGGCAGGAGGTTGATGCCGACGCCCAGCGGCAAAACTTCGGGCGCTGCTTCGAAGACGCTGGAGGAGATGCCGGCCTGGTGGAGACTGAGGGCAAGTGCCAGGCCGCCGACGCCGCCGCCGACGATCAGGACGTCTGTCTCGGCGGTCATTCCGGCGTGATCCCGCGCTTGGCCACGACCTTGGCCCAGCGGGCACGGTCGCGGGCGACGATGTCGCTGAGCGCTGCCGGCGTCGAGGTCACTGGCGTCAGGCCCTGCGTCTCGAACAGCGCCCGCGCTTCCGGCGAGGTCAGGATGGCGCCGACGTCCTTGTTGAGGCGATCGACCGTTTCGGCCGGCGTGCCCTTGGGCGCGAAGAGGCCGTACCACATGTCGACATCGACGCCCTTCAGGCCGGCTTCGGCCAGCGTCGGGACGTCGGGCAGGGCGGGCAGGCGCTGCGGGCTGCCGGCGGCGATGGCCTTCAGCTTGCCGGCGCGGATGTGCTGGACCGAGACGTGCACCGGCAAAAACATGTAGCCGATCTGGCCGCCTAAAAGGTCCTGCACGGCGCCGGCGGTGCCCTTGTAGGGGATATGCGTCATCTCGATGCCGGCCGTGGTCTCGACCAGCGCCATGGAGAGATGATGCGGCGTGCCGACGCCCGGGCTGCCGTAGTTCAGCGTCTTCGGTTCGGCCTTCGCGAGCGCGATCAGCTCGGCCAGCGTGTTGGGCTTTTGTGCGGGGTGCGCCACCAGCACCAGCGACCCCCAGGCCGTAAGCCCGATCGGCGCAAAGTCCGCGACCGGATCGTACGGCAGGTTCTTGTAGAGGCTGGCGTTCATGACCAGCGTATTGACCGACGACATCAGCGTATGTCCGTCCGCCTTGGCCCGCGCCACCTGCTGGCTCCCAATATTCCCCGACGCCCCCGCCACATTCTCAACGACCACCGGCTGCCCGAGCTTCAACCTTTCGGCAACGAACCGCGCAATGATGTCCGGCCCCGTCCCCGGCGTGAACGGCACCACGACTTTCACCGGCTGATCCGGCCAGCCAAACACCGGCCCCGCGAAAAGCATCGTCAGCGCAATAAGAATACAACTTCCGCTTGGTTTTCTCATAAAAAACTCTCTCTAAAAGAGACCCATGCAGGCTCGCGTCCGAACCGTAGCGTTTCAAGGCATCGATGTCCTCCCCGTGGACGTCCAGGTCCTGATCGCCCCCGGCACCCTCGGCTTCGCCGTCGTCGGGTTGGCCCGCGCGCCAAGCCGGGAGAGGTCTCCCTTGCCCACCACGGCGTCCTCTTCCTCGACGAATTGCCCGAGTTCGCCCGCGCCACCCTCGAATTGTTGCGCCAGCCGCTGGAAAACGGCCGCGTCACCGTCGCCCGCGCCGCCGCGCATGTGACCTATCCGGCCCGCTTCCAGATGATCGGCGCGATGAATTTCTGCCGCTGTTCGGGATCCACCCAAACCTGCCTGCGCGGCCCGCGCTGCGCCGCCGACTATCAGGCGCGTCTCTCCGGCCCTTTCCTCGACCGCATGGATCTTTGCATCGAGGTTCCACCCGTCAGCGCTGCCGATCTCGCTTTGCCGCCGCCGGCCGAGACTTCCGCCGATGTCGCCGCACGTGTTGCGGCGGCGCGCACCGCCCAGCGCGAGCGCCTGGCCGAACTCGACCGCAAGGGCAAACTGCCCGAGATCGAAGCCGATCCCGCCGCCGGCCTCTTGTCCGACTTGGCCCGTGGCTGGTCCAAGCCGCGCTGCAACGCCGACACCGACGGCACGCTCTTGGCCGCCATCGCCCAGCCCGATTCAGAGGGCCGTGCGCTGCTCGCTCGCGCCGCCGAACGGCTCGGTCTGTCGGCGCGGGCGTGGCACCGCACGCTGCGAGTCGCGCGCACGCTGGCCGATCTCGATGGCTCCGACTCAGTGCGCCGCCTGCATATCGCGGAAGCGCTGAGTTACCGCCGCCCGCAACCGCGTGCGGCGATGGCGGCGTAAGACGATATCCTGCCACCGCAGGGGAGGGCGGTGAGAAAATGAGACGAATGCCCTCCGAGCCTTGTGGAATGGGCATCCGAGGCGTCTCACGCCGGTGAGATTCCGGTGAGACTCGTCGCACCTCTAGGGATCGATCAGCACGCCGGGATTCATCATGCCCTTGGGATCGAGCTCGCGCTTGGCGCCGCGCAGCGCACGGGCAAACAGCTCGGGCCGCTGCTTGTCATAGAACGGTCGATGGAAGCGGCCGACGGCATGGTGGTGCGTGGTCGTGCCGCCGTTGTCGACGGTCGCGGCGGTGCAGGTCGACAGCACCTCCATGAACTGCTCGAGCATGATGCGCTTGTCTAAAAGGCCGCCGAAGGTGAAGTAGAGGCACGGCCCGTCGGGATAGACGTGGGTGAAGCGGCAGGTGACGGTGCCCTCGCGGCCGGTCACGCGCTTGATCGTGTCCTTGGCGATCTTGGTGATCTTGCCGTGGAACTCGCGGAAGCGTTCCCAGGTCATCGAGGTCTCGAAGGTCGAGGAGAGGATGCCGCGGGCCACCGCGTGCTCGCTGTAGTGCGGCGCACGGATGAACTTGTTGCGCCAGGCGCCGGCCGCGCCCGAGCGATGGGCGTTCTCGTCGTCGCCGCCCGAAGCGTCGGCGACGCCGCCATGGTCGCGGCAGATCTCCAGCGCCCGCGCCATCCAGGCGTCGAGCGGATGGTCGGCCGATTCGAAGGCGAGCACCAGCAGGGCTTCCTCGTTGCTCCACGGAATCCCGGCCAGTGCTTCGCGTGCTTCCAGCAGGCGGCAGTTGGCGGGATAGAGTCCCGCCTGCGTGATGCCGCGCACCGCCTCGGCACCGGTGAAGAAATCCCTGAAGCGCACCGAGGCTGAGGCGCGGAAGGTCGGCTTGCGGCGCAGGCGTACCCAGGCTTCGGTGATGATGCCCAAAATGCCTTCGGATCCGATGAACATGCGGTCGGGACTGGGGCCTGCGCCGGAGCCGGGCAGGCGGCGCGACTCCAGCGTGCCGACCGGCGTGACCACCCGCGTGCTTTCGACGAAGTCGTCGATGTGGGTGTAGAGTGTGGCGTAGTGGCCGCCCGAGCGCGTGGCGATCCAGCCGCCCAGGGTCGAGCAGCGATAGGCCTGCATGTAGTGGCGCATGGTGAAGGGCGTGTCGCGCAACGCGTCCTCGATCGCCGGACCGTAGATGCCGCCCTGGATGCGCGCGGCGAGGCTGGTGGCGTCGACCTCCAGCACCTTGTCCATCTCGCGCATCGAGATGGTGACGACCTTCTCGAAGGCGGCCGACGGCTCGATGCCCTTCACGACAGACGAGCCGCCGCCATAGGGGATTGCCTTGGCGCCGATCTGATCGCACCAGTCGAGCATGCGCACGATGTCCTGCTCGGTCTCGGGAAAGGCCACGGCATCGGGTGGATTGGGCACCGAGCGCATGAACATGCGCGTGGCATCGAAGCCCGCCTTGCCGTAGCTGTGCTCGAGCCGCGTCAGGTGATCGGTCCGCACGATCGACTGCAGCGCCGCCGGCACCGTGACGCGCGGCGCGCGCAGCGTGATCTCGTCGGCCTTGGGCGGCGGCGTGACGTCGAAGCCGGAAAGCCCGTAGCGCTGGGCGATCTCGGCCTCCCACGGCTTGACCTCCTCCGGCGACAGATCCTCGTCGGCATAGCCCCAGGCATAGAATTTCTTTTTCCGCCTCATGCCGCTTCTCCCACGGTTCCGGTCAAAGGCTGGGGCCTGTTGCTGCCCTTGATCTGCGTGCGATGCATGATGCGCCGCGCCGCGCCGTCGAAGGGTTCGCGGCGATGCATGGTCGAGCGGTTGTCCCACAGCACCAGGTCGCTCAGGCGCCAGACATGCTCGTAGAGAAACTGCTTCTGGATCGTGTGCGTCCACAGCTCGTTGAGCAGCGCCTCCGATTCGTCGCGCGAATAGCCTTCGATCGATGAATTGCGCCGCCGCCCGAGATAGAGCGTGGCGCGGCCATTGGCGGGATGCTCGAGGATCGCCGGATGCCAGGCGCCCGGCGCGGCATGCGGATCGTCGGTCGGCGTCACGCCCTTGCGCAGGTAACCGCCGGAGTTGTAGGTGCCGTCGTGCTTGATACGCCGGCCTTCGATCTTCTTGCGCAGGGCCGCCGGCAGTGCGTCGCAGGCCGCCTGCATGCCGCAGAACCAGGTGTTGCCACCGGTTGGCGGGATCTCGAGCGAATAGAGCATCGAGGCGTCGGGCGGCGTGTCGAGATAGCTCATGTCGGTGTGCCAGCTCGCTTCGCCCGCACCCAGGGCGCCGATCGGATCGCCGCGCTCGTCGAGCACGTTGGATACGACATAGATGTCGGGATAGCCCGGCGGGCTGATGCGGCCGCGTTCCTGGTTGGGCGGCGGATCGAGCTCGCCGAAGCGTCGGCTGAAGGCCAGCAGGTCGTCGTCGGAAAGCTTCTGGCCGCGAAACAGCAGCGCCGAATATTTGTGCCAGGCGCGCTCGATGGCGGCGAAATCCACATCGCTCAGCCGTGCGAGATCGACGCCGGAAACCTCCGCGCCGACCGCCTCCGTCAGCGGTTTTACCGTGACGCCCATGCGTTCCTCCGTTTTCTTGGGCCGATGATCGGCCTGCGTGGGGCCGCGATCAAGCGCCCAGCAGGCGCGCGAGCCAACTCGTGAGCTTGGTCGAGATCGCTGGCGTCGGTCACTGCTTTGAGATTGTGGCTGACCGCCGGCACCACCAGCGCCTCGCTCGAGGCGGCACGCCGGCTCATGACGTCGATCAGCGGCTGGATGTCGTCGAGCGGAACGATCTGGCTGTCGGCGCCGCCGTGCAGCAGCAGGCAGGCATTGTCGAGCCGCGCTAGCGTCGCCGCCGGATCGAAGGCGAGCGCGCCCTGCAGGAACGACCCGGCATAGGATGGAAAGATCAGCTGCAGTTCGCGCGGCACGTCCTCCGGCACATGCCCGGTGGCCGCGATCGCCGTCATGATGCGATCGGCGTCCGACGCGAACGCGGGTCCGTTGCGTGCGACCTGGCTGCGCACGATGTCGGCCAGCTTGCGGCCGGGTGTTGCTGCCAGCACCAGCGCGTGCGGGCGCTTCGCTGCCATCGCGGCCGCGGCGGCGATGGCCAGAAGGCCACCCTCACTATGGCCGATGAGGGCCGTCGCATAAGGCTTCACCTCGTCATGGCGCAACAGCTCCGCGTGCGCCACCTGCACGTCGCCGATGAAATTGTCCCAGGCGAAGAAGCGTTCCTGCTCGGCAAGCGAATCGCGCGGCCGCGGCGTCGAGGCGCCGATGCCGCGCTTGTCGTAGCGCAGCGAGGCGATGCCGGCGCGGGCCAGCAGCTCGGCGATTTGCTTTAGAAGATCGATGCGTGCCGGGATCAACGGGTTGTTGCCGTCGCGGTCGGTCGGGCCGCTGCCGGCGATCAGCACGACGCCCGGTACATATTGCATCTCGCTGGTCATCGGCAGCAGCAGCGTGCCGGCCAGAGTCGCGCCCTCGCGGCCGGCGAAGCGAACGGGTCGTTCCTTGATGCCTTGCGCCTGCGCCGCCAAGGGCGCAAGAGCGCCCGCCGCGAGCAGCGTGCGGCGGCGCATCACGTCTTGTCTTCCACCCCGGGCTTGGCGCTGACGGAGCTCATGCGCCGGCCGCCGATGATGTGAACATGAAAATGGAAGACGACCTGATGGGCATCGGCGCCGTTGTTGGCGATCAGTCGGTAACCCGGTTCGTCGAGGCCGAGCGCCCGCGCCGTATGGCCGACCGCGCGCCAGAAGCCGGCGACCAGTTCGGCGGGAGCCTGCGCGCTGAAATCGGCGTTCGAGATATACTCGCCCTTGGGGATCACCAGCACATGCACTGGCGCCGCCGGATGGATGTTGTGGAAGGCGAGCGCGAATTCGTCTTCATAGACTTTCCGGCTTGGCGCTTCACCGCGCAGGATTTTCGCGAAGATGTTGGTGCGATCGTACATAGGCACTCCGTCGGGGTGACGGTGTGGCCTAGCCCAGAGTCAGGCGCTTGAAAAGCGGTTCGGGCAGCAGGCGGATGATCGTCATGATCGGCCACCAGATCCAGCCGACATAGACCACGTCGCGGTTGCCGGCGTCGGCCTTGAGGGCGGCGCGGGCGACATCGTCGACCGTGCAGGTGAAGGGCGCCCGCTTGCCGCCCAGCATGCGCGTCGCCACCGGGCCGGGCTTCAGCGTCATCACGCGCACGCCCGACTTGAAGAGGCGATTGCGCAGCGCCGAGAGATAGGCGCTGAAGCCTGCCTTGGCCGGGCCGTAGATCGGGTTGGCCGAGCGGCCGCGGTCGCCGGCGACGGAACTGATGCCGATGATCAGGCCTGCGCGCTTGGCCTCGAAGCGGCGCGCAACCGCGTCGAGCGCCAGCGACGGGCCGTTGAAGTTTGTGCGGAACAGCAGATCGGTGTCGGGCGAGGTCAGCAGGCCAACGGCGCAGACGACGATGCCGGGCGCCGGATCGAGTGCGTCGAGCAACGGCTCGATAGCGGCATAGTCGAGCACGTCCCATTCATGCGCCGTCGCGACCGGCGCACCGCGCAGCTTGAGGTCGGCGAGAGACGGTTCGAGGCGGGCGGCGTTGCGGGCGGCGAGATGGATGGGGTGGCCCTGGCTTGCATAGGCGCGGGCGATGACGAAGCCGATTTCCGACGCGCCGCCCAGGACGAGGACGGCTTCCTTCACTTGCGGCTCTTGCGCGCGGCCTTTTCGGCAACCCCCGACAGGCCTTCGCGTCGCGCCAGCTCCTGCCACACCGCCTTGGGCTTGACGTTGACCGCCGCCCAAAGTGTGAGCAGGTGATAGAGCATGTCGGCGCTTTCGCCGATCAGCTTCGGCCGGTCGCCGCGGATGCCCTCGATCAGGGCTTCGACGGCTTCCTCGCCCAGCTTCTTGGCGATCTGGGCGCGGCCGCGGCTGAACAGGCAGGCGGTGTAGGAGGTGTCGGGGTCGGCGCCCTTGCGGCTGTCGATTACGACATAAAGCCGGTCGAGCACGTGCTCGGCAGCGCTGCCGTTCATCTCGTGGCGCCGCTTTTTCAGCGCCTTTTTTCTGGCTTTCTTCTTCTTGGCCATCGAAGGGAGGTCTCCGCCGCCGGGGGATGGCGGTCTTGAGCGCCTCTTGAACGGGCGCGCAGCGGCATTTTACGCCAAAATCACGCCGTACGCGAGATTTGTCGTATCGGCACGCCCGCCTGTGCGAGGTGTTCCTTGGCCTGGGCGATGGTGAACTCGCCGAAATGGAAGATCGAGGCCGCCAGCACCGCCGAGGCGCCGCCCCGGGTGACGCCCTCGACCAGGTGATCGAGCGTGCCGACGCCGCCGGAGGCCACGACCGGCACCGGCACCGCGTCGGACACCGCGCGAGTCAGTTCGAGATCGAAACCCGACTTGGTGCCGTCATGGTCCATCGAGGTGATCAGGATCTCGCCCGCGCCATGGTCGGACATGCGCCGGGCCCAGTCGACGGCGTCGAGGCCGGTGTCCTTGCGCCCGCCATGGGTGAAAACCCCCCATTTGCCCGGACCGGTCTTGCGCGCGTCGATCGAGACCACGATGCACTGGTCGCCATACTTCTCGGCTGCTTCGCGTACGAAGTCGGGTCGCGTCACGGCGGCGGAGTTGATCGAGACCTTGTCGGCGCCGGCCAGCAGGAGCTTGCGGATGTCCTCGATGGTGCGCACGCCGCCGCCGACGGTGAGCGGCATGAAGCACTGTTCCGCCGTTCGGGAGACGACGTCGAAGATGGTGTCGCGGTTCTCGTGGCTCGCCGTGATGTCGAGGAAGGTGAGCTCGTCGGCGCCGGCAGCGTCGTAGATGCGCGCCTGCTCGACCGGATCGCCGGCATCGCGCAGGCCGACGAACTGCACGCCCTTGACGACGCGGCCGTCCTTGACGTCGAGGCAGGGGATGATGCGGACCTTCAGCATCGCGCTCACTCGCCCTTCAGCACGCGAATCGCGTCGGGCACCGTCACGCGGCCGTCATAAAGCGCGCGGCCGACGATGGCGCCGACGATGCCGTACTCTTCGGATGGCCGCAGCTCGCGTAGATCGTCGAGCGAGCTGACGCCACCCGAGGCGATGACCGGCGTGGTGAGGTGCTGGGCAAGCGTCACCGTGGCGTCGACATTGACGCCTCCCATGGCGCCGTCGCGGTCGATATCGGTGTAGATGATGGCCGAAACGCCGGCATCCTCGAAACGCAAGGCGAGGTCGAGCGCGCGCACCGCGCTCTGCCTGGTCCAGCCGTCGATGGCGACCAGCCCGTCACGCGCGTCGATGCCGACGGCGATCTGGCCCGGCCACTGCTTGCAGGCGGCCTTCACGAGGCCCGGCTCCTTGACCGCGATGGTGCCGAGGATGACGCGCTTCACGCCGGCCTCGATCCAGGCCTCGATGCTTTCGATGGTGCGGATGCCGCCGCCGAGCTGAGTCGGCACGGCGATTTCCTTCAGGATGCTTTCGACCGCCGCGCGGTTGACCGGATGGCCCTCGACCGCGCCGTTGAGGTCGACCAGGTGCAGCCATTCGCAGCCGGCATTGGCGAAGGCCTTGGCCTGTGCAGCCGGACTGTCGTTGAACACCGTCGCGCGCGCCATGTCGCCGCGCAGCAGGCGCACGCACTTGCCGTCCTTGAGGTCGATGGCCGGGAGCAGGATCATGGCGGCGCTGAATTAGCGCGTCGCACGCGGCGGCGCCACCCCGCCGGCAGGCCTATGCTGCCTAGTTGCGGAACGCCGGCATCATGCCGGGCTCGCCGGGCTCCGATTCGAGTTCGCTGCCGCGCTTGGTGAGCGTCCGCTGGATGGCGTCGCGCTCCAGTTTGGTGCGGTCATCGCCCTCGATTAGCCAGGCGACACCGCCGGCCCGGCCGACCTGGCCGGCGCGGCGCAGGGCGTCGTCCAGCATCTCGTAGACCGCCGGCTGCAGCCGGTGCTTGGCGGCGCGAAATTCCTTTTCGGTGGTGCAGACGTAGCCCACGGTCCACCAGAGCCTGTAGGTCATGCGACGTATCCATTCCTGCGACCCACTGTGGACCGGACCTCACCCTACCCCTTTTGGCCGCCTGTCGATATGCGGCCCTTCAGCGTGATGGGGCGTCGTTCAAATGACAGGCGCTGACGCGTCCCGGGGCGATTTCCTTGAGTGCCGGCCGCTCGATCTTGCAGCGGGCAAAGGCATGCGGGCAGCGCGGGTGGAAGGCGCAGCCGGGGGGCGGATCGAGCGGCGAGGGCAGTTCGCCCGCGATCGGCTTGTAGACGCGGCGGCGGGCGTCGAGGGTTGGCACCTCGGCCAGCAGGGCCTGGGCATAGGGATGGTTCGGTTTGGCGAATAGTTCGTCGGCCGGTGCTATTTCGACCAGCCGGCCGAGATACATGATAGCGACGCGGTCCGAGAGATGCTCGACCACTGCGAGATTGTGGCTGATGAACAGGTAGGTGAGGCCGAGCCGGCCGCGCAACTCCATGAAGAGGTTGAGCACCTGGGCCTGGATCGAGACGTCGAGCGCTGCCACCGCCTCGTCGCAGACGATGAAACTGGGCTTCACCGCGAGCGCGCGCGCGATGCCGATGCGCTGGCGCTGGCCGCCGGAGAACTGGTGCGGGTAACGCGTCGAATAGGCGCCATCGAGGCCGACCTGGTCGAGCATCTCGGCGACATAGGCGGCCTGATCGCCGCCCGAGACGAGGCCATGCACGCGCGGCGCTTCGCCCACGATCTCCGACACGCGCATGCGCGGATTGAGCGAGGCGAAGGGATCCTGGAAGATCATCTGCACCGCGAGCTGCCAGGCGCGCTTCGCATCGCCCTGCATCGACGCGACTTCGTCGCCGCGCCACAGCATGGTGCCGGCGGTGGGCTCCAGAATGCCGGCGACGATGCGGCCGAGCGTGCTCTTGCCGCAACCCGACTCGCCCACGAGTCCGACCACCTCACCGTCGGCGACATCGAGATCGAAATCGGCGACCGCCTGCACCACCGTCTCGCGCAGGCCGGCGCCGAAGACGTTGGCGACCTTGCCGGCGAGATCGACGCGCTGGACGAAGCGCTTGGTGATGCCGCGCAGGGAAAGCAGGGGCGCCGCCGCCTCGGTCATTTGATCGGCGACTCCTGGTAAAGAACCGACCACCACTTGTTGTTGCGCCGTGCATAGATGCTCGACGACAGGACCCTGGCGGTCTCCGGCTTGCCGCCCTTGACGGCGCTCGTATAGGTGGCGCGGTAGAGCAGGGTGGCGACGTCGGGGCTGATCAGCCGGACCGCGTAGGTCGGCTCGATGGTGAGGCTGTCGAGCCGGTAGTCCGGCATGAAGGCCAGGATCTCGCGTTTGTTGAAGCGCGTGCCGTCCGAGAAAATCAGCAGGCCGTCGTCGGCCAGGTAGCCGCGCATGCCGTCGAGGTTCTTGTCCCTCATGTAGCCCCAGCTGGCTTTTTCGAGCTCCATCAACTCGTCGCGCAGCTTGGCGATATCGGGCGACTGGGCGAAGGCGGTCGCGGAATATCCGGCGAACCCGAGGGCCCCGGCGATCATCAAATAACGTCGCACCATCACGGCTTTTTCCTCCTTTTGCGGAGAGGTGTTCACGGGGTCACCCTTCCACATTCCGGGGGTAAACGCCAAAGTGTCCACTCTATCCACGAAATCTACCGGTCCGGTTGCTTGGTCTTTTCTTGAGTCCCGACGCGGCCAGGATCATCCTTCTTCTCACGACGCGCGGCGTCCGCGAAAGCGGGAAACGCCGGGTAGACAGAGGGGCCGAAAGGTTCCTCGCGGTGGCGAAAGCCGCTGATGGGCTCGAGAAGACGCCGTGATCTCGCCGTTGGTATGGCGGGACCTCTTCCAACCAAGGGAGAGCAGCTGACGGGGCAACGTTTTCGCGGGTTCGCGTGGAAGGTCCAGGCGCCTGGGCCAGCCACAGCCGGGAACGGTGGTAGCGGGCGGCCAAGCTCGTATTCCGCTAAGAGGGCGGTGAAGTCGGAAGCGGCTTTGCCGCCCTTTCTTTATTCAGGCTGCCGGGTTGTTCCGCAGCCCGCCAGCAGCGCGCCCATTGGCCGGGCCGATGCTCTTCCAGCTCGGGCATCGCGTTGCACTTGTCGATCGCGATCGGGCATCGCGATTTGAAGCTACAGCCTGGCGGCAGCTTCAACAGCGACGGCGTCATGCCGGGAATCTGCGCCAGCTTGTGGCCGCGCGTGTTCTGCGACGGCACCGAGCCGATGAGGCCCTTGGTATAGGGATGCATCGGCCGCTCGAGGATGTCGGCGGTGCTGCCCTTTTCGACGATGCGGCCGGCATACATCACGGCAATGTGGTCGGCGATGCCGGCGACCACGGCGAGGTCGTGGGTGATCCAGATCAGCGCGGTGCCGCTGTCGCGGCAAAGCCGCTGCATCTCGAACAGGATCTGTCCCTGGATGGTGACGTCGAGCGCCGTGGTCGGCTCGTCGGCCACGATCAGCTTGGGCTTGTGCAGCAGCGCAATGGCGATGGCGACGCGCTGGCGCATGCCGCCGGAGAACTGGTGCGGATAGGCGCGCAGGCGCTCGTCGGGCGAGGCGATGCCGACCTGGACGAGTGCCGCGCGCGCACGGGCCCGCGCATCGGCTTCGCTGACGTCGAGATGCGCGCGCACCGTCTCGATCATCTGCGTGTCGATGCGGAGCACCGGATTCAACGTCATCATCGGATCCTGGAAGATCATGGC
>CAMDQJ010000106.1 GCA_945905835.1 Asaia bogorensis | reverse complement strand
ACGCCCTGCAGGACGTGCGTGAGAAGGTCCAGCAGGTCCGCGCCGCCTTCCGGCCGGAGATCAAGGAGCCGCTGATCCAGCGCTTCAATCCCGACGACCAGCCGATCGTCTCGGTCGCCGTGCGCTCCGACATCCGCGCCGTGCGCGAGCTCACGACCATCGCCGACCAGCTCATCGTCAAGCGCATCCAGACCGTGCGCGACGTCGGCCGCGCCACCATCGCCGGCGGCGTCAAGCGCCAGATCAACATCGAGCTCGATCCCGAGCGCATGCAGGCGCTGCGCGTCGGCGTCAACGACATCATGAAAGCGGTCAAGGACGAGAACCAGAATTTTCCCGCCGGCAACGTGGCGCGCAGCAACGACGACCGCATCATCGAGGTCTCCGGCCGCATGGCCGAGCCCGGCCATTTCGCCGACCTGATCGTGGCGCGCCGCGGCAATGCCCCGGTCTATCTCCGCCAGGTCGCCGTCGTGAAGGACGGCCAGCAGGAGCTCGACAGCGTGGCGACCCTGAACGGCGCGCGGGCGCTCGCCATCGACGTCGTCAAGACCCAGGGTTCCAACACCATCCAGGTCGCCAAGGGCGTGCGCACGGCCGTCACCGACCTGCAGAGGTCGCTGCCGCCCGACGTCAAGCTCGACATCGTGCGCGACAGCTCGCGCGGCATCCAGAACTCGGTCAACAACGTGCAGCGCACGATGATCGAGGGCGGCTGCCTGACCATCGCCATCGTCTTTTTGTTCCTGCATTCCTGGCGCTCGACCGTAATCACCGGGCTGGCGCTGCCGATCTCGGTGCTCGGCGCCTTCATGGTGCTGGCGGCCTTCGGCTTCACCCTGAACGTGCTCACCCTGATGGCCTTGAGCCTTGCCATCGGCATCCTGATCGACGACGCCATCGTGGTCCGCGAGAACATCATGCGCCATATCGGCTTCGGCAAATCGCACCGCCAGGCCGCGATCGACGGCACCAACGAGATCGGCCTCGCCGTGCTCGCCACCACCTTCTGCATCGTTGCGGTGTTCCTGCCCGTGGCCTTCATGGGCGGCATCATCGGCCGCTTCTTCTTCCAGTTCGGCGTCATGGTAACGGCGGCGGTGCTGATCTCGCTGTTCGTCTCCTTCACCCTCGACCCCATGCTGTCGAGCGTCTGGTACGACCCGCAGGCGCACGGCAAGGGCCGCTTCGCCCGCATCGTCAACGCCTCGCAGGATCGCGCCGCGCGGGTCTACCGCGCCATCCTCGGCTGGGCACTGCACTGGCCGAAGACGACTTTGCTGATCGCGCTCGCCGCCTTCCTCGGCAGCTTCGCGCTGCCTAAATACATCGGCTTCGAGTTCGTGCCGCAGGCCGATCTCGGCGAGCAGGTGGTGATGATCGAGACGCCGGTCGGTTCGTCGCTGGAATACACCGAGGCCAAGCTGCGCCAGGTCGAGGCGGCGATTCGTGAATTCCCCGAAATCGACTATACCTACGGCACGGTCAACACCGGCTACGCCAACGGCAAGAACCAGGCGAGCCTCTATCTCCGCCTGAAGCCGCTCAGCGAGCGCAAGCGCTCGCCGGAGAAGCTCGCCCAGCCGATCCGCGACCGCCTCGCCGCCATTCCCGGCATCGTCGTGTCGATCAACATTCCCGGCGGCCCGGGCGGCGGCGTCCAGAAGCAGCTCCAGCTCTCGCTGCAGGGCCCCAACACGGCCGTGCTCGACAAGCTCTCGCAGGACGTGATGGCCCGCGCCGCGGCGATCCCCGGCATGGTCGATCTCGACCGCAACCTCAAGGCCGCCAAGCCGATGCTGTCGGTGCGCCTGCGCCGCGATGCCGCGTCCGACCTCGGCCTCGGCTCGATGGCGGTGGCGCAGTCGCTGCGGCCGCTGTTCGCCGGCGACGAGACCAGCCTGTGGCGCGCGCCCGACGGCGAGAACTATATAGTGATGGTCCGCCTGTCGCCCGACGACCGCACCGGCGTGGCCGACCTGCAGCGCATCTGGTTCACCGCGGGGTTCGAGCCCAACGGCCTGCCGCGCATGGTCCATGTCGCCCAGGTCGCCGACATCGTAAACGACGTCGGCGCCTCGCAGATCAACCGCCGCGACCTCAACCGCGAGGTCCAGATCACCGCCAATACCTCGGGCCGCTCAACCGGCGAGGTCTCGAGCGACCTGCAGAAGATCCTGACCGACACCAGGCTGCCGGCCGGCTATCGCTTCGTGTTCGGCGGCTCGACCAAGGACATGAACGAGAGCGCCGGCTATGCCGGCCAGGCGCTGCTGCTCGCCGTCATCCTGATCTACCTGATCCTGGCCTCGCAGTTCGGCAGCTTCCTGCAGCCCATCGCCATCATGATGTCGCTGCCGATGTCGCTGGCCGGCGTGTTCCTGGGCCTGCTGATCGCCGGCACGACGCTCAACATCTTCTCGGCCATCGGCTTCATCATGCTGATGGGCCTCGTCACCAAGAACGCCATCCTGCTGGTTGATTTCTTCAACCAGGCGCGCGCGCGCGGCACGCCGGTGCACGAGGCGCTGCTCGAGGCCGGCTCGATACGCCTGCGGCCCATCCTGATGACCACGCTCGCCATGATCTTCGGCATGATCCCGCTGGCGCTGGGCATCGGCGAAGGCGCCTCGCAGCGCGCGCCGATGGCGCATGCCGTGATCGGCGGCCTTATAAGCTCGACGCTGCTGACGCTGGTCGTGGTGCCGGTGGTGCTGGTCTATATCGACCGCATCGGCGCCTGGACCAAGCGCCGCTTCAGCCGGTCGGCCGATCAAATGGCCGCCGACGAGATGGCTGCCGCTCACAAACCGGCGGAGTAGCCCGTCATCCCGAGTCGCGCGGAGTAGCCTCCGCGCTGAGCCAAGGGATCTCTTTTGTCGCGCCAGAAAAAAGGTCCCTCGACTTCGCTACGCTGCGCTCGGGACGACGGGGATGCTATGCTCAGCGTATGCCGGACGATACCGCTACCGTCAGCCTGCGCACGGTCGAGACGCTTGCCGGGATCGATGACGCCCAGTGGGATGCCTGCGCCCTCGCGCCGGGTTCGGCCGGCAGCCCGTTTCTCAGCCACCGCTTCCTGAAGGCGCTGGAGGATTCCAAGTCGGTGGGCCGGCGCACCGGCTGGCAGCCGCAGTATCTTTTGGCCGAATCGGCCGACGGTACGCTGCTGGGCGCCGTGCCGCTCTACGTCAAGAACCACAGCCAGGGCGAGTACATCTTCGACCACGGCTGGGCCCAGGCCTTCGAGCGCGCTGGCGGCCGTTATTACCCCAAGCTGCAGGCCGCCATCCCCTTCACGCCGGTGCCCGGCCCGCGCCTGTTCGCCCGCCCCGGTCCACTCGAGGGCGCGGTCAAGGACGCGCTGATCGACATGATGGCCGAGATGGCTAAGGACAACGGCATCAGCTCGGTGCACGCCACCTTCTGTACCCAGGACGAGTGGAAGCGCTTCGGCGAGCGCGGCTGGTCGCTGCGGCTCGGCCAGCAGTATCACTGGAGCAACGAGGGCTATAAGACCTTCGACGATTTCCTCGCGGCCCTCTCCTCACGCAAGCGCAAGGCGATCCGCAAGGAGCGCCAGTCGGTGGTGAAGGAAGGCCTCACGGTGCGGGCGCTGTCCGGCTCCGACATCAAGTCGGAGCACTGGGACGCCTTCTTCGCCTTCTACATGGACACCGGCGGGCGCAAATGGGGCACGCCCTACCTCACCCGCTCGTTCTTCGAGATCCTGGGCGCCACCATGGCCGACAAGGTCGTGCTGATCCTGGCCGAGGCCGACGGCCGCCCGGTCGGTGGCGCGCTCAACCTCAAGGGCGACGACACGCTTTATGGCCGCTACTGGGGCTGCCTGGAGAGCCACGCCTTCCTGCATTTCGAGGCCTGCTACTACCAGGCCATCGACTACGCCATCGCCCACGGCCTGCAGCGCGTCGAGGCCGGCGCCCAGGGCGACCACAAGATCCAGCGCGGCTATCTGCCGGTGCCGACCTATTCGGCGCACTGGATCGTCGATGCAAGCTTCCGCCGAGCTATCGACGACTACCTCAAGCGCGAGCGACCCGCCGTCGAGCAGGAGATCGAGGGCCTGATGCAGTTCTCGCCGTTCAGGAAAGAGAACGAGGCATAGCGATTGGACGGCCGTCCACACACGTCCTCATCCTGAGGAGCGAGTCGGCGCATTCACATGCGCCTGAAGCGAGCGTCTCGAATCGAGCGGGGTAACCCCCGCTTTGGGATGGGCAACAGACGAAGTCCTCGTGCCTATCCTTCGAGACGGCTGCTGCGCAGCCTCCTCAGGATGAGGGCGTTGGCTTAACTCGAGCGGTCCGTCACTTCTTCTCAAACATCAGGATGCCGAGGAAGAAGATCACAAAGAAGATCGCCTGCTGCGTCAGGCCGAGCGGAACCTGCCAACCGATCCGCTCGACGATGTAGGTCACGACCCAGAAGACCGCGGTCGCGAGGAAGGAAGCCCGGAAGGCGAGCCAGAGCGGACGAAGGATCACCCGATCACTCGACCATCACAGGTTCTTTGGAGGTCGGCGGCAGCGCGTCGCGCTCGGGTGGCAGGAAGACGAAGGCGAGCTTCTGAGCCGCCCCCTCGCCCTCGGTATCGACCTGCACCGTGCCGCCGTGCGCCAGCTTGCCGAACAGCAGCTCCTCGGAGAGCGGCTTGCTGACATATTCCTGGATGATGCGGGCGAGCGGCCGGGCGCCGAACAGCTTGTCGTAGCCCTTTTCCGCCAGCCACCGGCGGGCGCCGTCCGAAAGCCCGATGAACACCTTGCGGTCGGCGAGCTGGACTTCGAGCTCGGCGATGAACTTGTCGACCACCTTGCTCATCGTCTCCGGTCCGAGATTGGCGAACTTGATGGTGGCGTCGAGACGGTTTCGGAACTCCGGCGCAAACATGCGGGTGATCGCCTCGTCGTCCTCGTCGATGCGCGCCTCACGGCCGAAGCCTAGCGCCGGCTTGGCCAAATCGGCGGCGCCGGCATTGGTCGTCATGCACAGGATGACATTGCGGAAATCCACCGTCCGGCCGTTGTGGTCGGTGAGCTTGCCGTAATCCATGACCTGCAGCAGCACGTTGAAGACGTCGGGATGGGCCTTCTCGATCTCGTCGAACAGCACGACGCAGTGCGGGTGCTGGTTGACCTTGTCGGTCAGGATGCCGCCCTGGTCGAAGCCGACATAGCCCGGCGGCGCGCCGATCAGGCGCGAGACGCTGTGGCGTTCCATGTATTCCGACATGTCGAAGCGGATCAGCTCGAGGCCGAGCAGCTTCGCCAGCTGGCGCGTCACCTCGGTCTTGCCGACGCCGGTCGGGCCGGCCAGCAGGTAACTGCCGATCGGCTTCTCCGGCGAGCGCAGGCCGGCGCGGGCGAGCTTGATCGAGGCCGCGAGCTGGTCGATCGCCTTGTCCTGGCCGAACACCACGGTCTTGAGGTCGCGGTCGATGCTGCGCAGCAGCTCGGTGTCGTCCTTGGACACCGCCTTGGGCGGGATGCGGGCGATCTTGGCCACGATGTCCTCGATGTCGGAGACCTCGATCGTGGTCTTGCGCTTGTCGATCGTGCGCAGCATCTGGGCGGCGCCGACCTCGTCGATCACGTCGATCGCCTTGTCGGGCAGCTTGCGGTCGTGGATGTAGCGCGCCGACAGCTCGACGGCGGCCTTGATGGCATCGTCGGTGTAGGTCACGTGATGGTGCTTCTCATAGACCGGCTTCAGGCCCTTCATGATCTCGAAGGCGTCGCTGATGGTGGGCTCTTCCACGTCGATCTTCTGGAAGCGGCGGACCAGCGCGCGGTCCTTCTCGAAGTAGTTGCGGTATTCCTTGTAGGTCGTGGAGCCGATGCAGCGCAGCTCGCCCGACTGCAGCGAGGGCTTGAGCAGGTTCGAGGCGTCCATCGAGCCACCCGAGGTGGCGCCGGCGCCAATGATGGTGTGGATCTCGTCGATGAACAGCACCGAGTTGGGCTTCTTCTTGAGCTCGGTCAGCACGGCCTTGAGCCGCTCCTCGAAGTCGCCGCGATAGCGCGTGCCGGCCAGCAGGGCGCCCATGTCGAGCGCATAGATGATCGAATCCTTCAGCACCTCGGGGACATCGCCCTCGACGATCTTGCGCGCCAGGCCCTCGGCGATAGCGGTCTTGCCGACGCCCGGCTCGCCGACATAGAGCGGGTTGTTCTTGGTCCGCCGGCACAGCACCTGGATGGTGCGCTCGACCTCGGCTTCGCGGCCGATCAGCGGATCGACGCGGCCGTCCTTGGCCTTCTGGTTGAGGTCGACGCAATAGGCGGCCAGCGCCTCGTTGCCCTGCTTGCCGCCGCCCTCGTTGGCGCCCTCCTCCTCCGAACCGGAGACGCGGCGCGCCCGGGCGCGGCCCGGCGTCTTAGCCTTGCCGTGGCTGACATAGTCGACGGCATCGAGGCGCGACATGCCCTGGTTCTCGAGGAATGACACGGCGTGGCTGTCGCGCTCGGAGAACAGCGCGATCAGGACGTTGGCGCCGGTCACTTCCTTGCGGCCCGACGACTGGACGTGAACGGCGGCGCGCTGGACGACGCGCTGGAAGCCCGCGGTCGGCAGCGGCTCGCTCGGCGTCTGGGCGATGATGCCCTTCAGCCGGTTGTCGACGAAGGCTTCGAGGTCGTGGCGCAGGCGATCGACATCGACACCGCAGGCCTTGAGGACGGGCATCGCGTCCTCATCCTCGGTCATCGCCAGCAGGAGATGTTCCAACGTCGCGTATTCGTGCCGCCGCTCGCCGGCCAGCGCGAATGCGCGGTGGAGGGACTTCTCGAGGTTCTTGGACAACATGGACATCGAACCACCTCGACTGAAAGACGAACTACTCTACTCTTTTTCCAGCGTGCACTGCAGTGGATGCTGGTTCTTGCGCGCGTAATCGACGGTCTGCGTGACCTTCGTTTCGGCGATCTCGTAGGTATAGACACCGCATATCCCCACACCCTTCTGGTGGACATGGAGCATGACCTGGGTGGCCTCTTCGCGGGTCTTCTGAAAAATACGCTGCAGGACGTCGACCACGAACTCCATCGGCGTGTAGTCGTCGTTCAGCATCAAAACTTTGTACATCGAAGGCTTCTTGGTGCGCGCCCGCGTCAGCGTCAGCGCACCGGTGCGCCCGTCGCCTTCGCCATCGTCGCCACGCCGTGCCGGCGGCTGTGCTGGACCGCCTGGCGGTCCCCCGGGCGGCCCTCCCGGCGGCCCTCCCGGCGGATCGTTCGGTCCGCCCAAGCGCCAGTCGCTCAATTCAAGCCCCAAACCCATAGACGCCAAATGGTCCCCTGCTGAAAACACTCCAAATTATATAGGTAGCCTTTCGATTTACGCTACCTCGGCCGCAGCCCATCCTTCCCCACCACCAGCATCCAGCGGTTGGCCCGGTCACGCTGCGCCTGGGTGACCGGATCGCGGCGCAGTTCGGCCGGCTCGAGCTGGCGTGGCTGGTTGACCGGTATTTGCACTGAATCGAAGGCGAACAGCTTTTCGGCGAAGCGCGCGCTCACGAATCCGTCAGTTGGGTAGTGATAGGCCTGAAAGCCCCAGACGCCATTGCGGCAGGAGACGACCGTCCACCAGAAATCGTTGTCGGGCAGGCGCAGGCCGTCGCGCGGTGGGCCGAATGCGGCGCTTTGCTCGAGAAGGGCCGTCAGTTCGCCGGTTTCGTCGCGCGTCAGCACGCGCTCGCCACGCCGCGTGTTCCACGGGCCGGTGAGGCTGCCCGCACTGTCCACAACGACATTGGTGACGACGCCCTGGTCGGCCAGCACGCGCGTCGCGATGCCGGCGGTGCCGTCGGGCTGCAGAAACACCTCGTAGGTGCGCACCTGCTCTTCCCACAGGGCGTTGTAGACCAGGCGGATGCGGCTGCGTCCCTGCGGCGTACAGGCGGCACGGATGTCGTCGCCGCCGGCATAGGCGAACCAGTTGAGCGTGCGCGTGAGCGGCATGTCGACCGCACGCTCGGGCGGCATGTCGCAGGCCGCCACAGCGCCACCGATCAGCAGGGCCAATACCGCCATCGCACTCTTCGCCTTCATCGAGCTTCTCCCAGACGCCGAATGCATGATCCGAACCAACTTTGACAGGACCGCGGCGCCGGCAAAGTTGCAAATCCACACAAATTTCAGTAATATCACAGAAATAAGGTCTAACCACTTGGTTAGGCTCATAAAATTAACGTTCAGAGTTAGATGATCCCCCTTATCTCGCGTAGCGTCGCCACCGTCTCCTGGTTCGCCGCCTGCCTCTTCGCTACAGCCGTCATGATGCCTCTTGCCGCCGACGCGCAAAGCGTGTCGACTAAGATGCGCACGGCGCCGCGCGTGCCGGCCAAGCAGACCATTCACGCCCCCGCTCCCTGGGTGCCCAATCCGGCGATCGCCGGCAAGGACTCCTACCTGATCGTCGACGCCGCGAGCGGCCGCGACCTCGCCGCCGACCGTGCCGACGAGCCGCGCCATCCCGCGTCGCTGACCAAGATGATGACGCTCTACATGGCCTTTGCCGCCCTCGACGGCGGCCGCCTGGCGCTGGGCGACGTCATGCCGGTGTCGATCAATGCCGTGAACGTCTCACCGACCAAAATGGGCATGCCGCTCGGCGGCACCGTCAGCGTGCGCGACGCCGTGATGGGTCTTGTGACGCGCTCGGCCAACGATGCCGCCGTCGTGCTGGCCGAGGCGATGGCCGGCGACGAGGACAGCTTCGCCAAGCAGATGACCTGGAAGGCCAAGCAGCTCGGCATGTTGTCGACGCAGTTCCGCAACGCCTCGGGCCTGCCCAACCGCGAGCAGGTGACGTCGGCCCGCGACATGGCGCGCCTCGCCCATGCCCTGCTGCGCGACTTCCCGCACTATTACGCGGTGTTCTCGGTGCAGACCTATTTCTACCGCGGCCGGCCGCTGGAAAATCACAACCGCATGCTGGCGAGCTACGCCGGCGCCGACGGCTTCAAGACCGGCTACACCGCTGCTTCGGGCTACAATCTCGTGATGTCGGCCAACCGCGACAACCGCCGCCTGATCGGCGTGGTGATGGGCGGCGACACCGCCTTTGGCCGCGACAAGCTGATGGCCGACCTGATGGACCGCGGCTTCGCCAACGCCCAGCAGATGAATCTCCCCGGCTGGACCTTCCCGCGCCAGCCAACCAGCGCGCGCTACAATTCGGCCCACTTCACTCCCGGCGCGGTGCTTCCCGAGCCTGCCCCCCTCGCCGCCACGCCGCTCAGGACCGAGGCCGCTTCCGCGGCTCTGGTGCCATTACAGCCGGTCGCGCCACCTCCTGCCCTGGCGGCAGCGGCAGCCGCTGGCGATATCCCGGCGCCGCCGATCGGCACCTGGGTGATCCAAATCGGCTCGTTCGGCGATTCGCGGGCAGCCCAGCTTGCGCTGGAGCGCGCCGCCTCGGCGCTGCCGGACATGCGCTCGCGCAGCGCCGTCAGCGTCGACGAGGTGCAGCTGGCGCAAAAGACCTTCCACCGCGCGCGGGTGATCAACCTGTCGCAGGAAGATGCGATGGAAGGCTGCCGCCGCCTCCTCGAGCAGCGCAAGATCTACTGCTCGGCCATCCAGGTTACCGCCTGGAATACGCCGGGCGCCCGTTAAACATCCGGGCGACGCGGGCGACGAAGCCGCGCTTGTGACGCTGCTGCCACTTCGTCAGATCCCATAGCTCGCCGCTCGGCTGCAGGCGGCTGACGATCGGCTCGAACAGCGACACCGTCTGGCGCGTGCCGGCGCATTTCACATTGAGCGACACGACGCGATAGCCCTTGCCCTCGTAGGCCGCGAGTTGCGCCACGTCGCGCGCGCTCAAGCCGCGCACCACCGCGCCCGGCACCTCGCCCTTCGGATCGCGCGTCACCACGGGATAAGTCGCACCCTTGGCCCGCCGCCGCGCATGGCCGGGCAGGCTCGCCGGGATGAAGGCCTGCGGCGGCAGGCGCCGGCCGATGACCAAGGCCACGACGTCGCGGTCGAGCAGCGTGCCGTAGAAGAAGAACCGCATCAGTGGTGGCTGGCTGTCGATTCGTCCGGCAGCGTGAGACCGCTCGCCGCCAATGCGGCGCGCAGATCGCCCTTCAGGCGCTCGAGGCCGGCTTCGTTGGTGCTCTCGCAGCGCGCGACCAGCACGGCCTGGGTGTTGGAAGCGCGCAGCAGCCACCAGCCGTCGGGCGTGTTCACGCGTACGCCGTCGATGTCGTTCACCTGGGCGCCGGCCTTCTTGAGGCGCGCCTTCACTTCCTCGACGATCTGGAATTTCCTGGTGTCGTCGCATTCGAAGCGCAGTTCCGGCGTGTTGACGAGCTGGGGCAGCCCGTCGCGCATGTCGGCCAGGGTCTGCGTGCTGTTGGCGACGATGTTGAGCAGGCGCAGGCCGCAATAGAGCGCGTCGTCGAAGCCGTAGAACGTGTCGGCGAAGAAGATGTGGCCGCTCATCTCGCCGGCCAGCGGTGCGCCAAGCTCGGCCATCTTGCTCTTGATCAGCGAATGGCCGGTTTTGTACATCATGGGCTTGCCGCCGGCCTTAGCGATCTCGTCGAACAGCACCTGGCTCGCCTTGACGTCGGCGATGATGGTGGCGCCGGGATGGCTCTTGAGCACGTCGCGCGACCACAGCACCAGGAGCTGGTCGCCCCACAGGATACGGCCCTTGCCGTCGATGGCGCCGATGCGGTCGCCGTCGCCGTCGAAGGCGATGCCGAGGTCGCAGCCGCGCCTGGCGACTTCGGCCGCGAGCTGCTTGAGGTTCTCAGGGACCGTCGGGTCGGGATGGTGCGAGGGAAAGGTGCCGTCGACCTTCTCGTTCAGGATGAAATGCTGTCCGGGCAGCTTGTCGACGACGGCGCGGATCGACACGCCGACGGCGCCGTTGCCGACGTCCCACGCCACCTTGAGCTTCTTGCCGGGCTTCACGTCCTTGAGCAGCCGCGCGGCGTAATCGGCGAGGATTCCCTTGTTCTCGGACTTGCCCTTGCCGGTCTCCCAGTCGCCCTTGCCGGCCATCGCGCCCAGCGTCTGGATGTCGGCGCCGAAGAACGACTTCTTGCCCATCATCATCTTGAAGCCGTTGTAGTCGGGCGGATTGTGCGAGCCGGTGATCATGATGCCGCCGTCGGTCTCGAAGTGATAGACGGCGAAATAGAGCATGGGCGTGGCGGCAAGGCCGATGCTGACGACGTCGATGCCGGCGCCGGTCAGGCCTTCGGTGACGGCCGCCGCCAAATCGGGCGAGCTCAGGCGCCCGTCATAGCCCAGCGCCACACGCTTGCCGCCGCCCCGCCGGACCAGCGTGCCGAAGGTGCGGCCGATGGCGCGCGCGTCGGCTGCGTGCACGGTCTTGCCGACGATGCCGCGGATGTCGTACTCGCGCAGGATGGTCGGGTCGAAGCGGTGTGCCGCCTGGCTCATGGTGTTGGTCCTGTGAACGGGGGATCCTATGAACGGGGTTGCGGCCGGCCGATGCTCTCGTAGGCGAAGCCCAGGCCGCGCATCTCGTCGGGATTGAAGATGTTGCGCAGGTCGACGATGCGCGGGGTGCGCATCGCCTTCTTGATGCGGCGCGGATCGAGGCCGCGGAATTCGTGCCATTCGGTGATGACGACCAGCACGTCGGCGCCCTTGCAGGCGTCGTAGGCGGCCTTGGCGAACTTGATGCCCTTCAGGAGCTTGCCCGCCTCGGCCATGCCCTCGGGATCGAAGGCGACGATCTTGCCGCCCGCCTTCTGCAGCGCCGGCACGATGTCGAGCGAGGGCGCGTCGCGCATGTCGTCGGTATTGGCCTTGAAGGTGAGGCCGAGCACCGCGACCGTCAGGCCCTTCACCGAGCCGCCGCAGAAGGCCACGACCTTCTGGGCCATCTTCTTCTTGCGCGTGTTGTTCACCTCGATGACCTGCTCGACGATGGTCTGCGGCGAGTTGACCTCGCGCGCCGTGTAGGCCAGCGCCAGCGTGTCCTTGGGGAAGCACGATCCGCCGAAGCCCGGCCCGGGATGCAGGAACTTGCGGCCGATACGGCCGTCCAGGCCGATGCCGCGGGCGACGTCGTGGACGTCGGCACCGACCTTCTCGCAGAGATCGGCGATCTCGTTGATGAAGGTGATCTTGGTGGCGAGGAAGGCGTTGCCGGCGTACTTGGTCACCTCGGCCGTCTCGATGTTGGTGAAGACCATCGGCGTCTGGATGAGGTTGAGCGGGCGATAGACCGCCGACATGACGTCGCGGGCGCGCTGGCTCTCGACGCCGATGACGACGCGGTCGGGTTTCATGAAGTCCTCGATCGCCGCACCCTCGCGCAGGAACTCGGGATTTGAGGCGACGTCGAACTCGGCGGCGGGCCGGGTCTCGCGGATGATGCGCTGGACCTCGCGGCCGGTGCCGACCGGCACCGTCGATTTGGTGACGACCACGGTGTAGCCGTCGAGGGCGCCGGCGATCTCCTCCGCCGCGGCATAGACGTAGGTAAGGTCGGCATGGCCGTCGCCGCGCCTTGTCGGCGTGCCGACGGCGATGAACACCGCGTCTGCCTCGGCCACCGCGCGCTTCAAGTCCGTGGTGAAGGCCAGGCGCTTGGCCTTGACGTTGTCGGCGACCAGCTTGTCGAGGCCGGGCTCGAAGATCGGGATCTGGCCCTTCTTGAGCTTGGCGATCTTGGCCTGCTCCTTGTCGACGCAGATCACGTCGTGGCCGAACTGGGCAAAGCAGGTGCCGGAAACCAGGCCGACATAGCCCGAACCGATCATGGCAATACGCATGGTGTCAGCCCTTCAGCAGGCGATTGAGCACGGCCCTTGTCTCCGCGCTGATATCGGGACGATGCAAGGCCACGGCCACGTTGGCCTCGAGGAAACCGATGCGGCTGCCGCAATCGTAGCGCTGGCCCTCGTAGCGCAGCGAATGGAACGGCCGGTTGCCGATCATCTTGGCCATGGCGTCGGTGAGCTGGATCTCGCCGCCGGCGCCGGTCTCGTGCTTGCCGAGATGATCGAACACCTCCGGCAGCAGCACATAGCGGCCGATCAGCGCGAGGGTCGAGGGCGCCTCGGCCGGCTTGGGCTTCTCCACGAGGCCGGTGATCTCGGCCAGCCCGCCCTTCTCATTCCTGACTGCGGCGATGCCGTAGCTCTTGGTCTGCTCGCGCGGCACATCCATGACCGCCACGACATTGCCATCGGTCTTCTCGTGCGCGGCGACGAGTTGGCCGATGCAGGTCGGCGTATCGATGGTGAGCTCGTCCGGCAGCAGCACGGCGAACGGCTCGCGGCCGATCCAGTGACGCGCGCACCACACGGCATGCCCCAAGCCAAGCGGCTTCTGCTGGCGGGTGAAGATGGCGTTGCCGGGCTTCAGGGTGGCGTCCTGGGTCTGTTTCAGCTCCGGCGCCTTCTTGCGCTGCTCAAGCGTCGCCTCGAGCTCGTAGGCCATGTCGAAGTGATCCTCGAGCGCCGACTTGTTGCGGCCGGTGACGAAGACGAATTCCTCGATGCCGGCGCCCAGGCATTCCTCGATGGCGTACTGGATCAGCGGCCGGTCGACAACCGTCAGCATTTCCTTGGGCATGGCCTTGGTGGCCGGCAGAAAGCGGGTGCCAAGCCCCGCCACGGGAAGAACGGCTTTGCGGACGCGTTGCGCCATGAAGGACCTTCTAACTCAAGCGAGGAATATACAGCAATTCATCAGGCAAGGAGCACGTCCTTAGCGCGGTTGATGCGGGCCGCCAGGTCAGCACTGCCGCCGACGTCGGGATGCACCCGCTGGATCAGGCGGCGGTGCGCTGCCCGGATGTCCTCGGCGCTGGCGCCCTCGGCCAAGGCGAGCACGGCGAGCGCCTCGGCGCGATCCATGTCGATGCGAGGCCCCGCCGGCGGGCGGCGTGCCTTGCGCCAATCGGCACCCAGCCGGCGGTCGAGATAGGCCTCGAGGACGCGCAGCGAATCGGCATCGCCGGCGCAATCGCCGTGCAGGTCGAGCAGCTCGGAGTCGGCGAGGCCGTCGAGCGTGCGGCCAGCAAACCGGCCGGTAAGCACCTTGCCGCCGACATCGCCGCTGGCGTGGTCGATCCACGCTTCGAGGAAAGCCGTGCGCACTTCGG
>CAMDQJ010000105.1 GCA_945905835.1 Asaia bogorensis | reverse complement strand
CTCGATCCATCGCACTCTCCTCAACGTGCATTCCGCGCTGTCACGACATATTGCCCGCCCAGCGGCAGCCACGCCAGTGCCCGGTCCACGCCTGAGCGCAAGGCTACAGCGTCGACGCATTGATCGAGATGCTGCGATCGGAGCTCGGCACCTAGCAGCCTGTCGTACTTAACGCGTGCATCCGAGCGGCGTAGAATAGTGGACTTTCCGTGCCGCCACGACATATTGCCCGCCCAGCAGCAGCCACGCCAGTACCCGGTCGACGTGCCGCAGGAAGGCGATGCCGGGCGGCATGAACATCAGGTAGTCGGTTTCGAACTCGTAACGCGCCGTGCCGAGTAGGCCATGCTTGACTTCGCGGGCGTCGAGCAGGATGGCGGTGGTGTCGATCGGCGTGCGGGCGATGACGTAGCGCACCAGCGGATTGCGCGGATTGTGCTCGAAGACATAGAGCCGGCCGCCCGGCTTCAGGACCCGGCCGAGTTCGGCATAGACCGCCGGCCGCTCGTCGGGCGGCACATGATGCAGCACAGCGCTGATCGTGGCGATGTCGAACTGGCCGTCGCCGTAAGGGGTCCGCGCACCATCCTGCGGCGCGACAGCCGGCGGCGCGCCGAGTCCCGCCGGCCAGCGCCGCTCGACTTCGGCCAGCATGCCGCTCGAGACATCACAGCCGGTGAAGTTGGCGCGCCCGCCCAACCCCGCCAGCACGCGCATCAGGTCGCCGGCGCCGCAGCCATAGTCGAGCATCGAGAGGCCGCCGGTCCGCAGCTTCGGTTCATGGCGCAGCAGCCAGCGCGCCTTCACGGCGATGAACTGGTCGGGCGAGTTGCCCATCATCCGCTTGACCGGATTGTCGAGGCCGCCGTCGTAGCCCGCGGCGTGCTGGTCGAACTCGGCGGGCGTCATTTGGGGCCGCCGACAATCTCGCGGATCATGAATAGCGGCCGGCCCTTGCTCTGGTCGTAGAGCCGGCCGAGATAGGCGCCGATGATGCCCAGCATCAGGAACTGCATGCCGCCCAAAAGCCCGACCGCCGCCATCAGCGACGTCCAGCCCGGCAGGTTGTGGCCGAGCACCCAGCCGACGATCGAATAGACGAAGAAGGCGAAGCCAACCGCCGCCATGATCCAGCCGATGGCCATCGAGGCCATCAGCGGCACGATCGAGAAGGCGGTGATGGCATCGACGGCGAAGCGCAGCATCTTGCTGAAAGGATACTTGCTCTCGCCGGCGGCGCGTGGCTTGCGATCGTAGGCGATTGCCACCTGCTTGCCGCCGATCCACGCCACCATGCCGCGCACGAAGCGGTGGCGCTCGGGCATGGCCAGCAAAAAGTCGAGCACGCGGCGTGTCATCAGCCGGAAGTCGCCGGCGTCGGTCGGGATCTCGACATCGGTCAACCGGCCGATCAGGCGGTAGAAAGCCGAGGCCGAGGCACGCTTGAACAGCGTTTCGCCCTCGCGGGCGCGGCGCTGGCCGTAGACGACGTCGGCACCCCCATCCATCAGGCGCATCATGTCGGGCAACAACTCGGGCGGGTCCTGCAGGTCAGCGTCGATCACCAGTATTCGTTCGCCGCGGCAGACCGAGAGGCCCGCCGTCAGGGCGAGCTGGTGGCCGTGATTGCGCATCAGGCGCACACCGACCAGCCGGGGGTCGCCGGCAGTGGCGGCGTTCAGGATCTCCCAGGTACGGTCGCTCGAGCCGTCGTCGACGACCACGATCTCGCTGGCGCCGCCGATGCCGTCCAATACCGCGCCCAGGCGGCGCAAAAACTCCGGCAGCACGCGCTCCTCGTTGAAGCAGGGTGCCACCACGGACAACGCCGGGCGGGTGGTTTCGGTCATGGCCCAGACGCCATAACATCTCTGGCGGGAGAGAGGAATATGAGGCAGATGTCGTGGCGCAGGAGGACGCGTCCATGAAATTCGGCATATTTTACGAGCTCCAGCTGCCGCGGCCCTGGAAGGAAGGCGACGAGCACCGGCTCTACCAGAACGCCCTCGACCAGATCGAGCTCGCGGACCGGCTGGGCTACGACCATGCCTGGCAGGTCGAGCATCATTTCCTCGAGGAATATTCGCACTCGCCGTCGCCCGAGTCCTTCCTCGCCGCCGCCAGCCAGCGCACCAAGCAGATCCGCCTCGGCCACGGCATCATGCAGCTCACGACCAACCATCCGGCGCGCTGCGCCGAGCGTGTCGCCAGCCTCGACCTGTTGTCGAACGGCCGCTGCGAGTTCGGCATGGGCGAGAGCGCCTCGATCACCGAGCTCGAGCCGTTCGGCGTCGACATGGACAACAAGCGCGAGATCTTCGAGGAGGCCGTGCGGGCCATCATCCCGATGTTCAAGGACGGCCCCAGCGAGCACCAGGGCAAGTACTGGAACATGCCGCTGCGCCACGTACTGCCCAAGCCGTTGCAGAAGCCGCATCCGCCGCTGTGGGTCGCCTGCTCGCAGCTCGACACGCTGGCCAAGTGCGGCGAATGGGGCATGGGGGCGCTCGGCTTCCAGTTCGTCTCGGCCGATGCCGCGCATGCCTGGGTGCACGCCTATTACAACGCCTTCACCAAGCGGCAGAAGAAGCTCGCCGACTACAAGGCCAACCCGAACATCGCCCTGGTCTCCTTCTTCATGTGCGCCAAGACCGACGAGGAGGCCCGCGCGCGCGCCGACGGCGACACCTTCTTCCAGTTCTCGCTGCGCTTCTACGGCCAGTCGGCGGGCCGGCGGCGGCCACCGGCCGGCACCGTCAACATGTGGGACGAGTACACCAAGTGGAAGGCGGCCAACCCCGACCTCCACGCCGCGGCGCTGCGCGGCGGCCTGATCGGCTCGCCGGAGACGATCCGCAAGAAGCTACAGAAGTTCCAGTCGTCCAACATCGACCAGGTCGTGCTGTTGAACCAGGCCGGCCGCAACTCGCACGAGCACATCTGCGAATCGCTCGAGCTGTTCGCCAAGGAAGTGATGCCGGAATTCCAGCAGGCCCATCCCGAGCTGCTGAAGTGGAAGGAGCGTGTGCTGAATCGTGAAATCGAGCTCGAGGAGATCGACACCACGGCCTTCAAGGAGCGCTTCGGCGGCAACATGAAGCCGATGGCGACGATGAAGGCGCAGGCGGCCGAATAACCGTGGCGTCTCGCGTAGCCCTCGCCCCTAGCGGCGGAGCGCAATATCGGGCATCTAGCGCCCCGACATGACCGCCAACGACAACGACCACCGTGGCCTGCTACCGGCAGGGCTGGCCGACCTCCTGCCGCCCGAGGCGGCGCGCGAGGCCGAGGCCATCGACGCCGCCATCCAGCGCTTCGCCGCCTTCGGCTACGAGCGGGTGAAGCCGCCGCTGGTCGAGTTCGAGCAGTCGCTGCTCGGCGGCCCGGGCGCGGCGCTGGCCTCGCAGACCTTCCGGCTGATGGATCCGGTATCCCAGCGCATGATGGGCGTGCGGCCCGACATGACCGTCCAGGTGGCGCGCATCGCCGTCACCCGGCTGAAGCACGAGCCCAGGCCGCTGCGCCTGTCCTATGGCGGCAACGTCATCCGCGTGCGCGGCACGGCGCTGAAGCCCGAGCGCCAGTTCGCCCAGGTCGGCACCGAGCTTATAGGCGTCGACACCGCCGAGGCCGATGCCGAGGCCGTCCTACTCGCGGTCGACGCGCTGCGCGCCATCGGCGTGGTCGCGCTCTCGGTCGACCTCAACCTGCCGACCCTGGTCGCCGCGGTCTGCAGCGGATTGAAGCTGCCGGCCGAAACCGTGCGCCGCCTGCGCCGCGCGCTCGATCGCAAGGACGAGGCCGCCGTCGCCAAGGCCCTCATGGAAAGTAAGGGGGCCGACAAGAAGGCCGGCGACATCTTCGTCAGCCTGCTGCGCGCCGCCGGTCCGGCCGAAGGCGGCATCGCCAAGCTGCTGGCGCTGAAGCTCCCGGCCGCCGCGGCAGCCGAGGCGGCGCGGCTGGCCGAGGCGGTCAAGCTGGTGCGCGCCGCCGATCCCGATCTCGCGCTGACGCTCGATCCCGTCGAATATCGCGGCCTCGAATACCAGACGGGCGTGTCGTTCTCCGTCTTCGCTTTAAAAGGCCGCCAGGAACTGGCGCGCGGCGGCCGCTACTCGGCCGGCTATCCCGAAGATGGCGTAAGCGAACCGGCGACCGGCTTCACGCTCTACATGGACGCCGTGCTGGCCTCGTCGAGCGCGCCGCCGGGCCGTCCCCGCCTCTATCTGCCGCCGGGCACGCCGTGGCGCGACGCCGAGCCCTGGCAGGCCAAGGGCTACGCCATCGTGCGCGCCGTCACGCCCGCCGCCGACCCGCGCGCCGAGGCCAAGCGCCTCAACTGCAGCCACGCCCTGATCGACAAGGACGCGGTGCCGCTTTAGCGCGTTCTGACGCGCCGATTCTAGTTCGGCTGCGAAGTATCTGCGGCCGCGAGTGCACCGCTAGTGCGATCGAGGCCCGCGGTGCGCTCCGCGACCAGCAACTCGACCAGGCCGAGCAGCAGGACCAGCTCGCCATCGCCCATCAACTCGGCCTCCTCCATCACATCCTGGAGACCGTGCCAGAGACGGAACAGGCTATTGGCCTTCTGCCGGGCCGACAGGCGGCACCGGCGCGGCTTTTCCTCGACCACATTGCCTACGGTGTCGGACATCGGCGTCCCCCTTTGAGTTGCCGATGAGAGGACACCCTATTTAGTCGCCGCTCTGTGGCCAAACGCACAGAAGCCAAGTGCGATTCCTGCTTCCCTGCCACCGCGCGGAGACGGTTTTCCTCCGTGGTTCTCCCTTCTGTTCAAGCTCACGCCTCTCCGGGCCAGTCCCGGGGAGGCGTCTTCCTGTGACTTGACCGCCCAATAGCGGGCCGACACTGTCTAGCGTGAAGGCGGGCCCCTGAGACTCGCCGCAGTCGGGAGAAGAAAATGAACAACACCCTTGTCGTTCTCGCCGGCGCCTTGATGTCGGTCGTCGGGTTCATACCGGCCGTCCTGGCCCAGCCGGCCTGCGTCACCCAGAACATGGCTGTTCCGCCCGGCGCCAACTCGACCGACAAGGCAGCGCCCTTCTTCATCGACACCACGGGCCTCGACTTCAAGACCCAGCCGCCGACGCGCGATCCGGCGAACCCCAACTACCCGCGCGCCATGGAACTGCCCGACGGCACGCTGCCGCCCAAGAGCGCCGAGGGCAATTTCATCATCGGGCCGACGCACAATCCGGCGCCCGAGACGGTGGCCAAGGAGGGCGTGCCGCAAGGCGTCACGATCGCCTTCGACATGTCGTCGAAGGAAAGCGTGATCTACAACCCCGGGCTGATCCGCGACGACTCGCCGGCGGGCTGCGGCAACGGCTCGACCATGCGCACGACGACGGCGCCGGGCGACAAGTCGAACATGATCGTCACCACCAGCCATCCCGGCACCTGGACGCGCCCGATCGCGGTCTACCTGCCGGCGAACTACGTGCGCGGCACGGAGTTGCCGTTCATCGTGCTGGGCGACGGCGGCTCGACCGCCTACAAGGATTTGAGCGCCATCCTCGACAACCTGATCCAGCAGAAGCGTATCCCGCCGATGGCCGCCATCCAGATCGGCAACGGTGGACAGGATGCCCAAGGCAGCCAGCGCGGCCGCGAGTACGACGCGGTGAACGGCATCTGGACGCAATTCGTCGAGCGCGAGGTGCTGCCGCTGGTCGAGAAGAACGCCGGCGTGAAGCTCACGAAAAATCCCGACGGCCGGGCGACGCTGGGGCTCAGCTCGAGCGGCGCGGCGGCCTTCACCATGGCGTGGTTCCATCCCGAGCTCTATCGCCGGGTGCTGGCCTATTCGCCGACCATGGTGAACCAGCAATGGCCGTGCGATCCCGCGCTGCGCGGGGGAGCCTGGGAATATCACAGCGCCTGGGCGGGGCCGGCCGGTCCCAACCTCCACGTCAAGAACCCCGGCAACGCCATCACGCCGGGCGAGGCGCCGGCGTCACCCCTGATCCCGAGCGTTCCGGCCAAGCCGATCCGCTACTGGTTCGCGATGGGCGACCAGGACCTCTTCTATCCCAACCCGGTGATGGCCGACGGCATGCACGACTGGGTGCTGTCGTCGGCGCTGATGGCCAAGGTGCTGGCGGCCAAGGGCTACCACTACCAGTACGTGCTCGCGCGCAACTCCAAGCACGTCGACCGGCCGACCGTGGCACAGACGCTGCCCTACGCGCCCGAATGACTGTGGAAGGACTATCCGCGATGAAGCTCTCCTGCCTCTTCCCGACCCGCGACATCGGCACAGATCCGGCGAAGATCCGCGACTTCGCGCAGGCCGCCGAGGACATGGGCTACGATTGCATCGAGGTCGCCGATCATGTCTTCGGCGCGGCGCCGCGCGGCGACTGGAAGCCGACCTATAGCGAGCACGATCCCTTCCACGAGACCTTCACGACGATGGCCTTCATCGCCGCGGTCACGAAGAAGATCGAGCTGGTGAGCGGCGTGCTGATCCTGCCGCAGCGCCAGACCGGCGTCGTCGCCAAGCAGGCGGCCCAGGTCGACATCCTGAGCGGCGGGCGACTCAGGCTCGGCGTCGGCGTTGGCTGGAACCATGTCGAGTACGAGGCACTCGGCATGGAATGGAAGACACGGGGGGCGCATCAGGCCGAGCAGATCGAGGTGATGCGCCGCCTGTGGACCGAGGACCTGGTGACGTTCCACGGCAAGTTCCACACGCTGAACGCCGTCAACATGCTGCCCGTGCCGGTTCAGCGCCCGATTCCGATCTGGTTCGGCGGCTCGTCGGATGCCGTGGTCAAGCGCGCAGCGCGTATCGGCGACGGCTATATGCCGATCATGTCGCCCGAAGTGGCCGAGCCCAAGCTCGCCATGCTGCGCGAACACCTGAAAGCGTTTGGCCGCGATCCCGCCAAATTCGGGCTGGAAGGCTGGCTGCGCATGGACACGCCTGACGAGGATCTGTGGGCCAAGGCCGCCGCCGGCTGGAAGCGGCTCGGCGCCCAGATCGTGATGCTCTACCCCATGTACCGCATGCCCGAGCTCGATCGGCAGATCGAGACCCTGCGGCGCTTCAAGGCAGTCATGGGCGGCTAGGTGGGACGCGCCCTCCTCGTCCTTGCCGTTACCGCACTGTTCGCGGGCGAGGCGCGCGCCGACTATCCCGATCGTCCGATCCGGCTGATCGTGCCCCAGGCTGCCGGAAGCGCCACCGACACGGTCGCCCGGCTGCTGGCACCTTCGCTCGGCGAGGCGCTCGGGCAGACGGTGCTGGTCGACAACCGGCCGGGCGGCGCGTTGACCATCGGCATCGATCTCGTCGCCAAGGCCGCACCCGACGGCTACACGATCGGCATGGGGCCGGTGGGCGCGCTCGCCATAACGCGCCACATGGTGGCGAAGCTGCCCTACGACATCGACCGCGACCTTGAGGCAGTGGCCCTCGTTACGCGCGGCCAGCTCCTGCTTGCGGTGACACCCGGCCTGCCGGTGAAGTCGGTGGTCGAGCTGATAGCCTATGCAAAAGCGAACCCCGGCAAGCTGCTCAACGCCTCGTTGAGCAACGGCTCGCCGGGCCATGTCGGCGGCGAGCTGTTCAAGTACATGACCGGAACCGACATCGTGCACGTGCCCTATCGCGGCGGCTCGCAGGCGATCGCCGACCTCGCGAGCGGCCAGGTGCATCTGATGTTCGAGAGCTTGAACTCGATTTCCGGCTACGCGCGCCAGGGCACGGTGCGGGCGCTGGCCGTCGGTGGCGCCATGCGCTCGCCTGCGCTCCCCGACCTGCCGACGATCGCCGAAGCGGGCGTGCCGGGCTAAGACGCCAGCACCTGGGTGGGCGTGGTGGCACCGGCCGGCCTGCCGCGGCCCGTGCTGGCGAAACTGAACGCCGCCATCAACAGGGCGATCGGCTCGGCGGCGTTTCGCCAGCACGCCGCCGGCTTCGGCGACGAAGGCGGCGGCGGCACGCCGGCGGAATTCGCCAAGCTGATCGCCAAGGAGTCGGCCAAATGGGCAGAGGTTGTCCGCCGCTCGGGTGCGCGGCTGGAGTAGTCACGCGACCGTCAGCGCCATGGTGCCGGGATGGTGATGCTCTATCTCATGTACCGGAGCCGGAGCTTGATCGGCAGATCGAGACCCTGCGGCACTTCAAGGAAGTGGCGGCAGGCCTGTGACGCAGAGCTTGCCGAGGTGGGCGGTGTCTGACGACCAGCCGCCTTGCGGTTCGTGCGCCGAGGAGACGGCGGGATAGGGCTCGCCGGCGCGCAGGAACTCGACCTCAATCCTGAAGTCCTCTTCCTGCTCGAAGCCATGCCAGTGCAGAAAGTCGACATAGGCGCGCCGCCCGTCGCCGAGCGCCAGCACGAACCCCGCGGCGCTCTCGTGCAGGTCGCCGAACGTCCAGAAGGACTCGATACGCGCTATGTCGCCGCGCGCGAAGCCGTGAGTGTCCGCGTCGAGAACATCGAGCACATGACCGAGCTCATAGACCCCCTGGAGCCGGAGACGGCCTGCATTCCCTGTCGACGCCTTCGCCATAACAGTCGGTTCAGTTGAGGCCGTAGAACCCCATGGCGCCGCCCGCCATGACCTTGTACTGCGCCTCGGCCGACAGGCCCTTCATTCGCTCCTTTAGCATCGCCGGCGCGCCCGGAAAGAAGCCGTCACGGTGGGGATAGTCGGTCGCCCACAGGATCTTGTGCGGGCCGATATACTCGGCGAGCGCGCCGATCGAGCCCTCGACCGGCTCGAAGGAGATCCAGCAGTTGCGCCGGAACAGCTCGCTCGGCCGCATGCTGAGGCCTGAATCGTTGAAGCCCTTGTCGTCGAAATGCCGGTCCATGCGATCGAGCCAGGGCGCGATCCAGCCGCCACCCGACTCGAGGAAGCCGACACGCAGCTTGGGATGGCGTTCGCACACACCGCCCCAGATCATGCTCATGGCGGCCAGCATCATCTCCATGGTGTGCGAGATGATGTGCTGGGCGCCGCGGCCGTCGAAGCGGTCGACACCGACGGTCGGCATGCCGCTGTTGCCGCCTTCATGGATGCCGACGCAGAAATCGATCTCCTCCGCCTCCCTCCAGAACGGCTCGTAGTCCGGCGAGTGCAGCTTGCGATCGTTATAGGGATTGGGCCGCAGGAACCCGCCGCGGAAGCCGAGTTCCTTCCTGGCAAAGCGCATCTCCTGGATCGCCGCCTCGATCGACTGCATCGGCAGCATGGCGATGCCGAACAGGCGGTCGGGATAGGGCTTGCAGTAGTCGGCGAGCCAGCGGTTGTAGGCGCGGCACATCGCGGCGGCGAAGGCGGGGTCCTTAACGGCGCCGGCGAACAGGCCGAGGCTGGGATAGAGGAAGGCGGCGTCGATGCCGTCGAGGTCCATGTCGGGAATGCGCGCATGCGGATCGAAGCCGCCCTTGCGCCCGTCCTTGTAGTCCATGGCGTCGGCCGCAACCGTGCCCTGCCGGGCACCGACGCCGCCGATGCCGCCGAAGCCTGCCCGGCTGCCGAGAAGCTGCTCCTCCAGCAGAAGCTTCTCCCGGCCGTCCTTGTCCCTGACCAGCTTGGGGGCGCGCTCGCGATACTGCGGGTCCATGTAGTCGTTCCACAGCGAGAACGGCTCGAGGACGTGCCCGTCGGCATCGATGACGTTGTAGGTGCGGCTCATGTTTCCTCCGTTGTCGTCCCGGCCAGTATGGCGGCAGCCTTTCACCCCCGCTATCCTTTGGCCAGCCACACATTCACGGGTAACTACATGACTACTGCGATCGAAGGCGCTGAACTTACGCAGGTCGGCCCCGGCACTGTGATGGGCCAGTTGATGCGGCACTACTGGCTGCCGGCGCTGAAGTCGTCGGAGCTCGAACGCGACGGCGTGCCGCTGCGCCTGATGCTGCTCGGCGAGAAGCTGATCGCCTTTCGCGACAGCGCCGGCCGGGTCGGCGTGATGGACCAGCGTTGCCCGCACCGTTGCGCCTCGCTGTTCCTCGGCCGCAACGAGGAAGGCGGCATCCGCTGCATCTATCACGGCTGGAAATACGACGTCGCCGGCAACTGCATCGACATGCCGAGCCTGCCCGACCACCAGGATTTCAAGCACAAGGTGAAGGCCAAGGCCTACCGCACCATGGAACGCGCCGGCCTCGTCTGGGTCTACATGGGCGCCGACATAGCCCAGGGGGCCGAGCCGCCGCCCCTGCCCGGCTTCGAGGTGCTCGACCTGCCGCCGGACGAGATCAACGTCAGTCTGATCCAGCGCGATTGCAACTGGCTGCAGGCGCTCGAAGGCGAGATCGACACTGCGCACTTCGGCTTCCTGCATGGCGGCCACGTCGATCCCAGCGACGTGCCGGAGAACGAGCCGTTCTATCACACCATCACCAACCGTGCGCCGCAGTTCCACATCGCCGATGCGCCCTGGGGCACGCAGTACGCCGGCTATCGCCCTGCTGAGGCGGGCCACACCTACTGGCGCTTCGCCAATTTCCTGTTCCCTTGCTGGTCGCAGGCGCCCAACGGCGAGTTTACCAACCACATGCACGCCCGAGGTTGGGTTCCGCTCGACGATGGCCACACCATGTTCGTCTTCATCTGGTGGAAGCATGCCAGGTCGGCGCAGAGCCTGCCGCAGCCCACCTTCAAGGATGGCACGCCGATCGGCGGCACCGGACGCGGCGGCATAAAATTTCTGCCCAACACCACCGACTGGCTGGGCCGCTGGCGCATGGCGATGAACGAAGGCAACGACTGGGGCATGGACCGCGACGCCCAACGCCGCAACGCGATCTACAGCGGCATCGACGGCATTCACCTGCAGGACCAGGCGGTCACCGAGAGCATGGGCCCGGTCACCGATTTCGGGTTCGAGCACCTCGCCCCCTCGGACCAGATGATCACCCGCACGCGCCGGCGCCTCCTGCTCGCCGCACGCGCGTTGCGCGACAAGGGCTCACTGCCGCCCGGCGTTGACGACCCGGGCGCCTATCGTGGCGCCCGCAGCGGCTACTTCGTCAGTCCCGACGACCAGAGCCCGTGGCAGGATGTCTATGCCAGGACGCTGGCGGCGGCGGTTCATCCGCCTCGTGCCGCCGAGTGACCAGAAGGCTTTTGCCCCACCACGCGCCCGGCTTTTCCCCTTGCCCGTCCCGCCCATCGTGCTATCCACCCTCACGCCTCTCCGGAACCGCCCCGGGGAGGCGTTTTCGTGTCTGAAGGGACAAGGGTATGGCCAACGTGGCAGTGATCGGCGCCCAGTGGGGCGACGAGGGCAAGGGCAAGATCGTGGATTGGCTGAGCGAACGCGCCGAGGTCGTGGTGCGCTTCCAGGGCGGCCACAATGCCGGCCATACGCTGGTCATCGGCAACCAGACCTACAAGCTTGCGCTGCTCCCCTCGGGCGTGGTGCGCAAGGGCAAGCTCTCGATCATCGGCAACGGCGTCGTGATCGATCCCTGGCACTTTCTCGAGGAAGTGAAGAAGGTCAACGCCCAGGGCCTGTCGGTGACGCCCGCCAGCCTCAGGATCGCCAACCACGCAGTGCTCATCCTTCCGCTGCACCGCGACCTTGACGGCTGGCGCGAGGACACGCCGGGCGTCATCAAGGTCGGCACGACCCGGCGCGGCATCGGTCCCGCCTATGAGGATAAGGTCGGCCGCCGCGCCATCCGCGTCGGCGATCTCGGCGAGCCCGAGATGCTGGAACTCAAGGTCAACACGCTGCTGGCCCACCACAACGCGCTGCGCACCGGCCTCGGCAAGCTGCTGGTCGACGGCCGCCAGCTGATCGCCGACCTCAAGGAACTGGCGCCCAAGATCCTGCCCTTCGCCGAGGACGTCTGGGAGCGGCTCGATGGCTTGCGCGCCGCCGGCAAGCGCATCCTGTTCGAGGGTGCCCAAGCGACCATGCTCGATATCGACCACGGCACCTACCCCTACGTCACCTCGTCCAACACCGTGGCGGCGCAGGCCATGATCGGTTCGGGCATGGGCAACGGCGCGGTGGGCTACGTGCTCGGCATCGCCAAGGCCTATACCACGCGCGTCGGCGACGGCCCCTTCCCGACCGAGCTTCTCGACGACATCGGCCAGGGCCTCGGCACGCGCGGCAAGGAGTTCGGCACCAACACCGGCCGGCCGCGGCGCTGCGGCTGGTTCGACGCCGTCATGGTGCGCCAGGCGGTAAAGCTGAACGGCATCGACGGCATCGCGCTCACCAAGCTCGACGTGCTCGACGGCGAGAAGACGATCAAGGTCTGCATCGCCTACGAACTCGATGGCAAGAGGATCGAGCGCTTTCCCTTCACCATGGGCGCGCAGGCCAAGCTCAGGCCGATCTGGGAAGAGTTCGAGGGCTGGAGCGAGAGCACCCAAGGCGCGCGCTCTTTCGCCGAACTACCGGCGACCTGCATCAAGTACGTGCGCCGCGTAGAGGAGTTGGTCGGCTGCCCGGTGGCGCTGCTCAGCACGTCACCGCAGCGCGAGGACACGATCCTGATGACGGATCCGTTCCGCGACTGATCGCTATTTGGCGGCCAGTATCTGCAGAATCTTCGGCCGCGCGAGCGGTAGCGAAATCTTGAAGCGCGCGCCGCCTTCAGGGCGGTTCTCGGCGGAAAGCTCGCCATGCATATGGCGCACGATGTTGTAGCTGATCGACAGGCCCAGGCCGGTGCCCTTGCCGGTCGGCTTGGTGGTGAAGAACGGCTCGAACAGGCGCGGCAGCGCAGTCTCGGGGATGCCCGAACCGTCGTCCTCGACGAAGATCGTCGCGGCGCCCTTCTTCAGGTCCTCGAACACGCGCACGGAGACGTGGCCCAGCGTGCCGACCGTGTCGGGCAGCGCGGTTTCGACGATGGCGTCGCGGGCGTTGAGCACCAGATTGATCACGACCTGCTGCAGGCGGCTTACCTGGCCGAGCACCGTCGGGCCTGCGCCCTCGGGCAGATGGAGCGCCAGCTCGACGCGCGAGGCCCGCAACTGCTCGCTCAGCAGGTCGGCGCTGATGCGCGCGGCGTCGGCCAGGGCGAAGGGCTGGGCTTCGTCGCTCGGCTTGCGCGCAACGGTGCGCAGTTCGCGGATGATACCGGAGGCGCGATCGGTCTGCGCCGAAATGCGCTGCAGCTTCTCGCGCATGAAATCGAGCAGCGACGCGGGATCAGCCAGGGCCTCCTCGCTGTCGAGCTCTTCCTGCAGGCTGTCGGCTGCCATGCGGATGACGGCGAGCGGCTGGTTGATCTCGTGGGCGACGCCGGAGGCCATTTCGTCGAGATTGGCGAGGCGCGAGGCGTCGAACAGCCGGATCTCGGCCTGGCGGCGCTCGGTGTCGTCGACGCCGATGAGCACGACGTACTGCAGCCGCCCGGTCTTGTCCTGGATCGGCGTGGCGGTGTTCTTGATGATGCGGGTGTCGCCGGTGATGTCGACGACGCGGCTTTCGTATTCGACCGGCTTGAGGATCTCGGCGCTGGTCGCGGCCTTCCACTGCGCGATGGTCTCGCGGCTGAGGCCGCCATTCTCCGAGATGCTGTAATGCTCGCCGGCCATGGCGCGGTCGCCGTCACCGCGCAGCTCGCGCAGGGCCTGGTTGACCATGACGATGCGCTCGTCGCGGTCGAGCATGAGGAAGTAGGCGCCGGTCGACTGGAACAGCGAGTTCAGCTGCTCCATCTCCGACTGCAGCTTCACGGCGATGCGCTGCTGGCGGTAAAGCAGGGCCAGAATGACCACCACCGCGCAGAGCAGCAGGGAGGTCAGCGACCAATGCTGGATGCTGAGGTCGTACTGGTCCTTGGCGACGTTTTCGCCGCTCCACTGGTTGGCCGCCGCCGCCATCTGCAGCATCCGCGGCACCAGCGGCTCGAGCAGGGCGCGCATGCGCAGCGCGATCTGCGGGTCCGGCAATCCCTTGACCAGCGTCTCGACCGTGGCGAGCGCGCTGGACAGTGCCACGACCGTGACCTTGAGGTCCGGCCGCTCGACGATGAAGTCGGCCGCCTCGCCCTTTTGCAGCAGGGTCAGGCGGTTGCTGAGCACGTCGAGGCGCAGCATGACGTCGTCGGCGTCGATCTGGCTGCCCGCCAGGGCCGCCGCGGCGATCGTCTCCTGGAGACGCAGCGACTCGTGGGCGGCCTGGCTCAGCAGCCAGGTCAGGTTGTAACGCGAGACACGCTCCAGCGCCGCCTGGCGCTGGACGATCAGGATCGAGTTGA
>CAMDQJ010000104.1 GCA_945905835.1 Asaia bogorensis | reverse complement strand
GGGAACCAGCCCGCCGCGCGTGATCGCCACCAGGCCCTTGAATGGCCCGAGATCGGCCAGCCGCCATGCGAGCGCGCGGGCGTCGCGGTGCAATTCCGTCCATGAGACGGGAAACATCTTGTTGTAGCCGGCACTGGTGGCCATGCGGTTCGCTCCCTTGGGCCCCGAGATAGCATGCTCTTCGTTCTGGTTCATGTTCCTCGCCGCCGTCTTCGGGGGAGAGGCTAGGTGAGGGGGTTTACAGGGACGGGCGGAAAGCTATGTTGCCCGCGACCTGGGATGGAGTTCTGAATGATCTTCGTGATACCCGATCTGTCGACCGGCGCGTTCTGGTTCGCGCTGTGGAAGATCATCGTCGCCAATATCATCCTCTCCGGTGACAACGCCGTGGTCATCGCCATGGCCTGCCACAAGCTTTCCGACCGCTACAAGCAGCCGGCCATCCTGTTCGGCTCGGCCGGCGCCATCGTGTTGCGAATCATTTTCTGCGCCGTCATCGGCCTCTTGCTGGGCGTGCCCTACCTCAAGCTGGCGGGCGGCGCGTTGCTTCTGTGGATCGGCGTCAAGCTGGTCGTCCAGGAAGAGGAAGAGGCCAACATCAAGCAGCACGAGAACCTGTGGCCCGCCATCTGGACCATCATCGTGGCCGACGCCGTGATGAGCCTCGACAACGCCATCGCCATCGCTGCCGCGGCGCGCGGCGACTTCACGCTGATCGCCATCGGCCTCGTCATCTCGATCCCCATCATCATCGTCGGTGCCACGCTGATCTCCAAGGCGCTCGACCGCTTCCCGTGGCTCGGCCTGGTTGGCGCCGCCCTGATCGGCTGGATCGCCGGCGAGATCATGGCGGGCGACGGCAAGCACGACGTCGTCGGCGCTGACGGCAAGCTGGTCGAGGTGATCAACCCCGGCTCGATCGCCGCCTGGCTCGACGCCCGCCTGCCGCATGCGGAATATGTCTGCGCGGCGATCGGCGCGGTCGCAGTGGTGGCGATCGGCCTGATGATCGCCCGCATCAACGCGCGCAAATCCAAGGCGTCGTAGACGCTGCACCGCGATGGAAAGCCTCGGTCTCGCGTTCGGCTCCGGCGCCTGGCTGGCGCTGGTCCAGGTCGTGCTCATCGACCTGGTGATGTCGGGCGACAACGCCATCATCATCGGCATGGCGGTCGCCGGCCTGCCCAAGGAGAATCGCAACCGCATCATCGTTTGGGGCGTCGGCGGCGCCACCGTCCTGCGCATCGGCTTTGCGCTGATGACCACGCAGCTCCTGGCGATCATCGGGCTGATGCTGGCCGGCGGCCTGCTGCTGCTGTGGGTCGCCTGGCGCATGTATCGCGAGCTGCGGCTGAAATCGCGCAACGAGGCGAGCGAGATCGCCGATGCCCATCACGCCGCCCAGACGCTCAAGACTGGCAAGACGCCCAAGACGACGCGCCAGGCGATGATCCAGATCGTCGCCGCCGACGTCTCGATGTCGCTCGACAACGTGCTGGCGGTGGCTGGTGCGGCGCGTGACCACCAGACCGTGCTGTGGCTGGGGCTTGGCCTGTCGGTCGTGCTGATGGCGGTGGGCTCGACCTTCATCGCCCGGCTGCTCGACCGCTACCACTGGATCGCCTGGCTGGGCTTCGCGATCATCGTCTATGTCGCCGGCGCCATGATCTGGGACGGCCTGCACGAGGTTGTTGCCGTCACTCGGAAAGCGTAAAACCCCGCCGCCTGCGGGATTTTCCGCAGGCTACGGGAGGCAGCGACGTGGCCGAGGAGATGTGGCGACATCAGGCGTTGGCGCCCTACGCCACGCTGCCGTGGCAGAGCCGCGGCCGACTGCATGCCGAGCCGGAATCGCCAACGAGAAGCCCGTTCCAGCGCGACCGCGACCGCATCATCCATTCCACGGCGTTTCGCCGGCTGAAGCACAAGACCCAGGTCTTCGTCTATCACGAGGGCGATCATTACCGGACGCGTCTCACGCATTCGATCGAGGTGGCGCAGATCTGCCGCACGATCTGCCGCGTGCTGCATCTCGACGGGGATCTCGGCGAGGCGGTGTCGCTCGCCCACGATCTCGGCCACACGCCGTTCGGCCATGCCGGCGAGGAGGCGCTGCACGCCGCCATGAAGGAACATGGCGGCTTCGACCACAATGCCCAGACGCTGCGCATCCTCACGAAGCTCGAAGACCGCTACGCCGAGTTCAACGGCCTCAACCTCGCCTGGGAGACGCTGGAGGGCGCGGTCAAGCACAACGGCCCGCTGCTGAAGCCCGGCCGCGTGCTGGCCGACCTGCCGGCCGCCATCGTCGAATATTGCCAGGATCATGACCTCGACCTCGCGGGCCATGCCGGGCCGGAAGCGCAGGTCGCCGCCATCAGCGACGACATCGCCTACAACAACCACGACATCGATGACGGCCTGCGCGCCGGCCTGTTCGAGGTCGAGGATCTCGACGACCTGCCGCTGGTCGGCGAGATGTTCAGCCAGGTCTCGATGAAATATCCCGGCATCAGCCGCACGCGACTCATCCACGAAGCGGTGCGGCGCGTGATCAACGCCATGGTCGAGGACGTGATCGGCGAGAGCGAGCGTCGCCTGAAGGCCGCCGCGCCGAAGTCGGTCGCGGATGTCCGCGCGCTCGGCCGGCCGGTGGTGGCCTTTTCCGAATCGATGGCCCGGACCGAGAAGACCATCAAGGCCTTCCTCTACACGCGCATGTACGAGCACTGGCAGCTCAACCGTTCGCACGCCAAGGCGCGCATCGTCGTGGCCGACCTGTTCCGGCTGCTGTTCCGCGAACCCAACTGCCTGCCGACGCCGTGGCGCGAGCGGGCCGAGCAGGCGCAGACGCAGGCGCGCGCCCGCATCGTCGCCGACTATATCGCCGGCATGACCGACCGCTTTGCGCTGGACGAGCATCGCCGGCTGTTCGATCTGTATTCCTGACATGAACGCCTATCGCCATTTCATCGATCTGATCGTCGCGGCCCTGCAGGACATGCAGAAGGCGGGTGAACTGCCGGAGAAGCTCGATTTCTCCGCCATCACCGCCGAGCCGCCGCGTGACGCCGCCCACGGCGACATCGCGACCAACGCCGCCATGGTGCTGGCCAAGGCCGCGGCCAGGAAGCCGCGCGACATCGCAGAGCAGCTGCTGGCGCGTCTCAAGGGCAATTCCGACGTCGTCGACGGCGCCGTCGCGGGGCCGGGCTTTATCAATCTCAAGCTCACCGACGCCTTCTGGCGCGAGCGCCTGCGCGACTGCCTGAAGGCCGGTGCCACCTATGGCGATTCGAACCTCGGCAAGGGCGAGGCGGTGAACGTCGAATACGTGTCGGCCAATCCCACTGGCCCGTTGCACGTGGCACATGCACGTGGCGCCGTGGTGGGCGACGCACTTGCCAATCTGCTGCATAAGGCGGGCTTTGCCGTCACCAAGGAATATTACATCAACGATGCCGGCGCGCAGGTCGACAAGCTCGGGCAGTCGACCTACCTGCGCTACCAGGAGGCGCTCGGCCTGCCGATCGGCGCGATTCCCGACGGCCTCTATCCCGGCGAGTATCTCAAGGACATCGGCGCGAGGATCGCCGAGCGCGACGGCAGGAAGTGGCTGGAGCAGCCGGAGTCGGCATGGCTGCCGGCGATGCGCGATTTCGCCATCGAGCTGCAGATGGCCGACATCAAGCACGATCTCGACACGCTGGGCGTGCGCATGGACCGCTTCTCGTCGGAGCGCGCGCTGGTCGAGAGCGGTGCCGTCGATCGTGCCTTCGAGGCGCTGACGAAACAGGGCCTGATCTACCAGGGTCGCCTCGAGCCGCCCAAGGGAAAGACGCCCGACGACTGGGAGGACCGTGAGCAGACGTTGTTCCGCGCCACCCAGTTCGGCGACGAGGTCGACCGGCCGCTCAAGAAGTCGGACGGCAGCTGGACCTATTTCGCCAACGACATCGCCTATCACTACGACAAGCACCTGCGCGGCTTTAACGACATGATCGACGTCTGGGGCGCCGACCATGGTGGCTATGTGAAGCGCATGAAGGCGGCGGTGAGCGCCATCACCGCAGGCAAGGGCGCGCTCGACGTCAAGCTCTGCCAGCTCGTGCGCGTGCTGAAGAACGGCGAGCTGGTGCGCATGTCCAAGCGAGCAGGGACTTTCGTCACGCTGAGCGACCTGCTCGAAGAGGTCGGGCCCGACGTCGTCCGCTTCACCATGCTGACGCGCAAGAACGACGCGGCCTTCGACTTCGATCTCGTGAAGGCCACCGAGCAGAGCCGCGACAATCCGGTATGGTACGTGCAATACGCCTACGCCCGGACGCTCTCGGTGGTGAGGCAGGCGGCGGCCGCATATATCTCGTTTGAGAGATATGAATCGGCCCCGCTGGAGCGGCTGACCGATGCCGGCGAGTTGGCGCTGATCCGTCTGATCGCCCAGTGGCCGCGCCAGGTCGAGGCAGCGGCGGCGGCGCACGAGCCCCACCGCATCGCCTTTTATCTCTACGACCTCGCCGCCGCTTTTCACTCGCATTGGACTCGCGGCCGCGAGGAACCTGGCCTGCGTTTCGTCATCGAGGGCGACGAGGGGCTGACGCAGGCGCGTCTCGCGTTGGTCAAAGCTATCAATTTTGTGATAGAGTCTGGATTGAAGGTCTTCGGCGTAAAACCCGTCGAAGAGATGAGATAAGGAAAAAATGCACATCCGCCGGTCCCCCTCCGGCGACGGTCCGACGATTTACCGACCCAACGAGTCGGTTGCCCTGCGGCTCGATCCGCCGCCCCGGCCTGTCGCATACGAACCCAAATCGATTCCGCCACCGCCTGGCGAATCGCTGCTGATGCGCGTCAACCGGCGGCGCGGCCAGATCCTCACGGTCATGGTCTCGATCGCCGCCATCGCGAGCTTCGGGCTGGTCGTGTGGTGGGCGCACAATCAGGACGTTAAGGCCGGTGGCCGCGGGCTCGAGCCGCTGGTCGTCCAGGCCCCGACGACGCCGGCCCGGGTGAAACCGGAAAACGCCGGCGGCCTGGTGCCGCCCAACCAGGACAAGGAAGTCTTCAACCGCATCGCGCCGGGCGCCACGGAGATCAAGCCCGAGAGGCTTTTGGGGGCGGCCACGACGCCGCGCCTGCCGGCCAACGGCCTGCCCGCGCCGGCCGCGCCCAAGCCGGCCGATTCAGAGGCCAAGGCGACATCGACTCCGACACCGCTTCATGCACCGGCTGGCCCATCCGCCAGCGGACCTGCGCCGACTCCGGCGCCTGCCACGGCGCCGACACCCGCGCCCTCCGTGACGTCGCCACCGGCGCAACCGGCCGAAGCCGGCCCCAGCATTGCGAGCCTGATCGACGGCATGTCCGGTCCGTCGGGTGGCTGGCGCGTGCAGATCGCCGCGGTGAAGACCGAAGATGTCGCCAAGTCGACCTGGGCGCGCCTGCAGAGCGCGCATGGCGACGTGCTCAACAATCTGCGCATGCAGGCCGTGCGCGTCGACCTCGGCGACAAGGGCGTGTGGTATCGCGTCCAGGCCGGCCCGCTCGACGAGAAGCAGGCGCAAAGCGTCTGCGGCACGTTGAAGGGCCGCAAGGCCGATTGCGTTCCGGTCGCTCCCGCACGCTGAGACGGCGATGACGCTGCCCCGCGCGGCGATCCTGGGCTGCACTGGAACCGGGCTCACCGCCGACGAGCGCGCGTTCTTCCGCGACGCCGATCCGTTGGGCTTCATCGTCTTCGCGCGCAACATCGAATCGCCCGATCAGGCACGACGCCTCACCGAGGATCTGCGCTCCTGCGTAGCGCGCGCCGATGCACCGATCCTGATCGACCAGGAAGGCGGCCGTGTCGCACGCCTGCGGCCGCCGCACTGGCGCAAGGCGCCGGCGGCGAGAGTTCTCGGCGAGCTTTACGCCCGCGATCCTGAAAAAGGCCTGGAGGCGACACGACTGAATTCGGTGCTGCTGGCGGCTGACGTCGCCTCGATCGGCTGCGACGTCGACTGCCTGCCGGTGCTCGACCTCGGCTTGCCCGAGACCCATATCGCGATCGGCGACCGCGCCTATTCCGCCATACCCGAATCGGTTGCGGCCCTCGGCCGTGCGGCGGGCGAGGGGCTGGCGGCGCAAGGCGTGATGCCGGTCACCAAGCACATGCCCGGCCATGGCCGCGCCACTGTCGATTCGCACCACGACCTGCCGCGCGTCGCGGCCTCGCGCGAGATGCTGGAGCGCACGGACTTCCTGCCATTTCGCCTGCTGGCCGACCTGCCTTGGGGATTGACCGCCCATCTCCTGTTCGAGGCGGTCGATCCCGATGCGGCGATCACGGTTTCCGCACTTGGCGTGCGCGAGATCATCCGCGGCCATATCGGCTTCGACGGCCTGCTGCTGACGGACGACCTTTCGATGCAGGCGCTGGGTGGTTCCTTGGGTGAGCGGGCGGCGCTGGCGCTGGCGGCGGGTTGCGATGTTGCCCTGCACTGCAACGGCCATATGGACGAGATGAAGGACGTCGCCGCTCGGACCGGTCCGATGACCGAGGCGGCGGGACGGCGTTTGGCGGCCGGCCGGTCGTGGCTTGGCCGCCATCGCGCGCCTCGCAATCAGCCCGGCTTGAAGGATGCAAGCCGGCGTTTGGCGGAACTCCTGCCCGAATGGGGATAAGGCCGGGCCAAATCCTGTAGCCGTGCCCGCATCCACTGGATTAAACCGGGTCAGCATGAGCGAACCCACCAGCCAACCCGCCACCGACGGCTTTTCCGCCCAGGGGCCCGATGTCATCGCGCCGGGCGAAGGCGAGCTGATCGTCAATCTCGAAGGCTTCGAAGGCCCGCTCGACCTGCTGCTGACCTTGGCGCGCGACCAGAAGGTCGATCTGCGGCGCATCTCCATGGTGGCGCTGGTCGACCAGTACCTGACCCACATCGCCCAGGCCCGCCGCATGCGGTTGGAGCTCGCCGCCGACTATCTGGTGATGGCGGCGTGGCTCGCTTACCTGAAGTCGCGCCTGCTGCTGCCCGAGCCGGCGCCGGGCGAGGAGCTGTCGGGCCAGGAGATGGCCGACGCCCTGCAATGGCAGCTGCGCCGGCTTGAGGCGATGCAGGAGGTGGGCGTGCGCCTGATGGCCCGCCCGCAACTCGGCCGCGACATCTTCATGCGCGGCCAGCCCGAAGGCGTGGTCGTCGTGCGCCGCGCCATCTGGGACGTGAAGCTCTACGACCTGCTGCGCGCCTATGGCGAGCAGGTGCGACCCAAGGATGCCGACACCTACCAGATCGAGCCGATGCAGTTCTTCTCGGTCGAGGAAGCGGCCGAGCGGCTGGGCCGTATGCTCGGCATCGCCATCGACTGGCAGTCGCTCGAGGCCTTCCTGCCGGCTGGCCTCACCGACCCGGCGCGCCGCCGCTCGGCACTCGCCGCGACCTTCGTGGCCGGCCTGCAGCTCGCCAAGGACGGCCAGATCGAGCTGCGCCAGACCGAGCGCTTCGGCCCCATTCACCTGCGCAAGCGCAGCGAACAACGCTGACGGTGCTTTCCCCATGACCCCAAAAGAAACCGGCAACGACAACGTGACCGACATCGTCTCTCCAGATCATGCCCAACATCTGCGCCTGCTCGAGGCGCTGGTTTTCGCCGGCACACAGGCGCTCGAGGAAGGCGAACTTGCCGAGCGCCTGCCCAATGACGCCGACGTCAAGCGCCTGCTCGCCGATCTCGGCGAGCTCTATGCCGGGCGCGGAGTGAACCTAGTGAAGGTGGCGGGCGGCTATGCCTTCCGCACCGCGTCTGACCTTTCGGAAAAACTCAAGATCGAGCGGCCGGTGACGCGCAAGCTGTCGCGTGCCGCCACCGAGACGCTGGCCATCATCGCCTACCACCAGCCGGTCACCCGCACTGAGATCGAGCAGGTCCGCGGCGTCGGCCTGAGCAAGGGCACGCTCGACCTGCTGTTCGAGCAGAACTGGATCCGCCCGATGGGCCGCCGGCGGGTGCCGGGCCGGCCGGTGACCTGGGGCACGACCGATTTCTTCCTCGAGCATTTCGGGCTGGCCACGCTCGACGACCTGCCGGGCAACGAGGAACTCAAGGCCGCCGGGCTCTTGGATGCGCGCGCCCAGCCCCCCATGTTTCGTCCAGAAGAGCCCGACCTGCCGCTGGAGCCGACGGAAGACGAGGCTGATGAGCCACTGACCGCCGACGAACGCGGCGCCTAGCAGGGCGACTGGCAGCGTCACTGGGCCCTATTCCGGCCCTATTCGACAGGTGGCGGGCCCTCCGGGCAGGTGCCATAATCGGGCATCGCCGCTTGCAACGTCTTTAGGAGCATTTTCACATGGGTAGCTTCAGCGTATGGCACTGGCTGATCGTGCTTGCCGTGGTGCTGCTGATGTTTGGCGGTCGCGGCAAGATTTCGGCGCTCATGGGCGACTTCGGCAAGGGCCTGCAGGCCTTCAAGAAGGGCGTCGGCGCCACCCCGGAGGAGCCGCCGGTCCAGGCCGGCCAGCCGGGCGATGCCGCCAAGCCGATCTCGGCCCAGACCACGACCACACCGCCGGGCGGGCAGGTCCGCCAGGACAGCGCCGCCAAGGTGTAACGGGGTTCGTCTCGGCGCAGCCTGATCCGTCATGTTCGGCATAGACAGCCCGGAGCTACTGGTCATCGCCATCGTGGCGCTGATCGTCATCGGCCCCAAGGAACTGCCCGGGCTCCTGAAAAGCTGGGGCAAGTGGATGGCCAAGATGCGCGGCATGGCGTCGGAATTCCGCGGCCATGTCGACGAAATGGTCCGCCAGTCCGACCTCGACGAGGTCAAGAAGCAGCTCGAGGCTTCGCCCGGCCTCGACCTCCAATCGCTCGATCCGACCAAGGAGATCAAGGCCCACCTCCAGGAAGGCATGGCCGAGGGCGAAAAGGCGATAGCCGAGGCCAAGTCGACTTTCGACTCGCCTTTGGGCGACCCGCCCCTAAGCGATTCGCCGCTGGCCGAGCCCGATTCGGCGCCGCAGATCGGTGTCGAGGAAACCCCGGCTCCCGTCGTTTCCACGGCCGACTCTTCGCCCGCCGAGCCGCCGCCCGCTTTGCCATCCGTCCCACCGGCCGAGAGCGAACCCGCACCGCCAAAAGCGGCAGCGGCCGGTTGAGCGCCAAATCGCGCTTTGAATTAACCGTCGAACGGCGGCATAACGCGGCAACCTTGCCGCAACCCAGCCCGTGACCCAGACACACGACGGACCCGAAGACGACAAGCCGATGCCGCTGCTCGACCACCTGGTCGAGCTGCGCAAGCGGCTGATCTATGCCCTGATCGGTTTCATCGCGGTCTTCTTCATCACCTTCTATTTCGCCAAGCCGATCTTCTCGTTCCTGATCCAGCCGGCGGTGCACGATGGCTACAAGGTCATCGTCCTCGACATCTTCGAGTTCTTCTTCGTCACGGTGAAGCTCTCGGCCTTCGTCTCGCTGATCGTGGGCTTTCCGCTGATCGCGGTGCAGGTCTGGCTGTTCGTGGCCCCCGGCCTCTACCGCCACGAACGCAAGGCGTTCCTGCCGTTCCTGGTCGCGACGCCCTTCATGTTCTATGCCGGCTGCGCGGTCATGTACTACCTGGTCATGCCGTACGTGATCAATTTCATGCTCTCGCAGTACGTGCCGGAAGACATCGAAAAGACGCTGCGCTCCTCGGACTATCTCGAACGCGTGCTGCAGCTCGTCTTCGCCTTCGGCTTCGCCTTCGAGGTGCCGGTGCTGCTCACCTTGATGGTGCGCGTCGGCATTGTCACCACCGAGGGGCTGCGCTCCAAGCGCCGCTACGCCATCGTCGTGGCCTTCATCGTCGCCGCCGTCCTGACGCCTCCCGACGTGGTGAGCCAACTGGCGCTCGCCATACCGCTGCTCACCTTCTACGAGATCAGCATTCTGATCGGCCGCGTGATCGAGAAGAACCGCGAGAAGAACGACAAGAAGGCGGAAAAGGAAGAGAAGGCCGAGGAAGCCAAGCGGGCCGAGGAAGACAAGAAGGCCGAGCAGGCTTCCGGCAGCTAAAGCCATGCACGACATACGTTTCATCCGCGAAAGCCCCGAGGCATTCGATTCAGGCTTGAAGAAGCGCGGCCTCGCACCCCTGTCGGCCGAGATCCTGGAGGTCGACAAGCGCCGCCGCGCCGCCATTTCCGAAAGCGAGGCGATCCAGGCCCGACGCAAGGCGCTCAGCCAGCAGATCGGCATCGCCAAGCGCAAGGGCGAGCCGGCCGACGCCCTGATGGCCGAGGTCGCTGCCCTGGAGGAATCGCTTAAGAAGGGCGAGGCGCTGGCCGCCGAGCTCGACGCCGAGTTGACGCGCCGGCTCGAAGTGCTGCCCAACCTGCCGTTCGACGACGTGCCCGCGGGCGCCGACGAGCACGGCAACGTCGAGATCCGCCGCGTCGGCAACCAGCGCAATTTCAGCTTCCCGCCCAAGGATCACGTGGCGCTGGGCGAGGCGACGGGCGAGATGGATTTCGCCTCGGCGGTGAAGATCTCCGGCTCGCGCTTCGTGTTCTTGAAGGCCCATCTCGCCAGGCTGGAACGGGCGCTGGCCCAGTTCATGCTCGACCTGCACACGGTCGAGGGCGGCTACACCGAGGTCAGTCCGCCGCTCCTGGTCAGGGACAACGCAGCCTATGGCGTCGGCCAGTTGCCAAAATTCGCTGATGACATGTTCCACACCGAGAACGGCTTCTGGCTGGTTCCGACCGCCGAGGTGCCGCTCACCAACCTGGTGAACGATACGGTGCTGGACGAAAAGGACCTGCCGCTGCGCTTCACGGCCTTCACGCCCTGCTTTCGCTCCGAGGCAGGTGCTGCCGGCAAGGACACGCGCGGCATGATCCGGGTCCACCAGTTTCCCAAGGTCGAGCTGGTCAGCATCACCACGCCCGAGCAGTCCGCATCGGAGCACGAGCGCATGACGGGCCGTGCCGAGGAAATCCTGAAGCGGCTGGGCATCGCCTTCCGCACCATCGTGCTGTGCGGCGGCGACATGGGGCCGGCCTCGCGCAAGACCTTCGACATCGAGGTCTGGTTGCCCGGCCAGAACGCCTATCGCGAGATTTCGAGCTGCTCGAACTGTGGCGACTACCAGGCCCGCCGCATGGGCGCGCGCTACCGACCCAAGGAAGGCAAAGGTACTCGCTTCGTCCACACGCTGAACGGCTCGGCTCTCGCCGTCGGCCGCACCCTGATCGCGGTGCTGGAGAACTACCAGAACGAGGATGGCTCGGTGACGATTCCAGACGCGCTGGTGCCTTACATGGGCGGCCTGAAGGTCATCCCGGCGCCGGCTGTGCGGAAATAGCCGGCATGGTCAATCTCGCCAAGGCGCGCATCCTCGTCACCAACGACGACGGCATCCATGCGCCCGGCCTCGACGCGCTGATCGAGATCGCGACCAATCTCTCGCCCGACGTCTGGGTGGTGGCGCCCGAGGTCAACCAGAGCGGCGCCGGCCATTCGCTGTCGCTGTCGCGACCGCTGCGAATGCGCGAGGTCAGCGACCACAAGTTTGCCATCGAGGGCACGCCGACCGATTGCGTGCTGTTTGCCATCAAGCATCTTCTCAAGGACCGCAAGCCCAGCATCGTCCTGTCGGGCGTCAACCGTGGCACCAACATCGCCGACGACGTCACCTATTCGGGTACCATCGCCGGCGCCATGGAAGGTTGCCTGTTCGGCATCCCGTCGATCGCCTTCAGTCAGGCTTATACTCACGACCATCCCGTGAAGTGGGGCACCGCCACGCATCACGGCGCCGACGTGGCGCGCAAGGTGCTGGGTATGGACTGGCCGAGGAACGTCTTCGTCAACGTCAACTTCCCCGACGTCGTTGCCGGCTCGGTGAAGGGTGTGCGGGTCACGCACCAGGGCACGCGCGGCTTCGGCGGCTATATCGAGGAGCGCGCCGACCTGCGCGGCGGCACCTACTACTGGATCGGCTACGCCCCGCAGGAGAGCGAGATCGACGAGGCAAGCGACATCGCCGCCGTCCGCTCAGGCCACATCTCGGTGACGCCGCTCCATCTCGACCTCACCCATGAAGGCATGCGGCGCAAGATGCGCGCGCTCTTCGAGGCGGCTCCTTCCGAGGCGGATTAGGGCGGGGCGGGCGCGATGAACGTCCCGGCCATGCAACGCCTGCTGGGCGAGCTGCGCAGCCAGGGCATCGCCGACGAGAACGTTCTGGCCGCCGTCGGCTCCGTCGACCGCGAACGCTTCGTGTCCGGGACCTTCGCCGATCGTGCCTGGGAGAATACGGCGCTGCCCATTGCCTTCGGCCAGACCATCAGCCAGCCGCTGGTGGTGGCGGCGATGACCGAGGCCTTGCGCGTCGGCCCGCGCATGAAGGTGCTCGAGGTCGGTACCGGCTCGGGCTACCAGGCCGCCGTGCTGTCGAAGCTTGCCCGCCGTGTCTATTCGATCGAGCGCTACAAGCCCTTGTCGAAGGAGGCCGAGCACCTGCTGATCGACCTGCGCATCCACAACGTGGTTTTCGACATCGGCGACGGCAGCAAGGGCTGGCCCCACCAGGCGCCGTTCGACCGCATCATCGTCACGGCGGCGGCCGAGGAGCGCCCCCAGGCGCTGATCGACCAGCTCGCCATGGACGGCATCCTGATCGTTCCGGTGGGCCGCGATCCGACCAGCCAGGTCATCGAGCGCATCGTCAAGACCGAGCAGGGGCTGCAACGCGACACCCTGATGCCGGTGCGCTTCGTTCCCCTGGTGAGCGGGCCGCTGCCCATCCTGGGGCAGGGCTAGGGCAGGCCAGAAATCGACATCCGCCCGATTCCCGCCAGACTCGTAATGCAGTAAAATGGCCTTATGAAAAAAGCCTCTCGCTACCCCTCGCGATGGGCGGGCTGGATGCGCACGCTGCTAACCGCAGCGGCGATGTCCAGTGCGCTCGGCGCCTGTACCCAGATCGACAACATGTTCTACGGCAACCGCGAAGGCACCGTGGAGTATCCCGGCTCGGGCGCCGGCCCCAACGCCACGACCACCTATATCGTCAAGGACAGGGACACGGTCGACGGCTTGGCCCAGCGCTTCGGCGTCGCCACCCAGGCCATTGTCGACCGCAACGGACTCTCGGCGCCCTATACGTTGCGCTCCGGCCAGACGCTGGAGATCCCGGGCGCCAAGCCAGAGACGGCGCCGCAGGAGGGCGGGTCGGGTCGGTCCGAGGTGACGGTCCGCAGCAACCTGCCGCCACCCGGCACCGGCGACCCGCCCCGCTCGGCAGCTCCCGGTCAGCCGACCCCGCTCAGTCCCGTCGCCACCGCGCCGACCGGGCCGTTGCCCAAGCTCGATTGGCCGCTGCAGGGCAAGGTGATCGGCCGCTACGGACCCAAGGCCGGCGGCCAGAAGAACGACGGCATCGATATCCAGGCCGACAAGGGCGCCGCCGTGAAGGCGGCCGATGGTGGCACCGTCGTCTATGCCGGCAGCGAAGTGCGCGGCATGGGCAACCTGCTGCTGGTCAGCCACTCCAACGGCTACATCACCGCCTATGCTCACAATGAGTCGCTGCTGGTGAAGAAGGGCGACCTGGTGAAGCGCGGCCAGACCATCGCGCGCGTCGGCAACTCGGGTGGCGTGTCCGATCCGCACCTGCACTTCGAGGTCCGGCTGGGCAATCGCACCATCGACCCGATAACGGTGCTGCCGGCGCTGTAGTTCGCCGGGGGCGCGCCACTGGAGTGGCGCGCCCCCGGCATTAGACGATCTTGCCGTCGAGCTTGTACGCACCCTTGCGGTCCTCGATCTCGAGGACCCAGACGTCGGGATCGCGCCCGACTTGGCGGGCGATGTAGGCGTCCGCTTCGGCTTCGGTCACGGGATTGGGTCCCGAGCCGCGGCTCCACGCCGGCTCGTCGTCGAGGGTGCTGGCCTGGGCAAATACGGTGACGCCATCCTCGAAGCGGTTGACCTTCACGAGCACGGTGCCGACGTCGGGATCGCCGCGCCGCACGATGGTCGCCGGAATGAAATTGCGGTCGCAGATCCGCACCTGCGCGCTCACCCACAGGCCAGTGGTGAGTCCCATCACCATGACGGTTGCTCAGGCAAGCGCATCGTCGAGGCCCTCGAACAGGGCGCGCGCGCCGCGCCAGCGGAAACGCACGCAGGGAAACGCCAGTCGCCGCAGCGCCGCACCTTCGCGGTCGGCCAGAACCGACGGCACGATCAGGATCGGCCGCACGCCGGCGCCG
>CAMDQJ010000103.1 GCA_945905835.1 Asaia bogorensis | reverse complement strand
ACTCGGGATCGAGAAGCACCACGGACGCGGCCGGTGGCGCAACAACCGGGCTGAGAACTCGCATCAGCCAACCCGACGGCGGGAACGCAAGATGCAGGGCTTCAAGAGCCGAGGATCTGCCCAACGATTTCTCTCAACCCACGCCGCCGTCTACAACACCTTCAACGTCCAGCGTCATCTGACATCTGCCAAACCGCACCGAGGCTTTCGCGCCGCCGCGATGGACACGTGGCGGACGGCAGTGGCGGCTGCCTGACAATATGCCAGCCGCGGGCCCGCCGTGTTCTTCGTTCGGCAACGTGACAATGCGGTTTCAGGAGCTGAGCAGCGCGCTCTCCGCCTATCTCTCCGAAATCACCGAGAGGCTGATCCGCGAAGAGGTACACGGCGAGACAGCCGACGCCGAAGAACGCGATGAGCCGAAGCGGCTGGCAAAATGAAAGCGCGCTGCTTGTTCTCGCTCATCGTTGCCCTGTTGTGCCTGCCCGCGCTGGCCGCGGAGCCCCTGGTGGGAACGGCCTCGGTCATCGACGGCGACACGATCGAAATCCACGGTCAGCGTATCCGGCTTCACGGCATCGACGCGCCGGAAAGCCGGCAGGAGTGCACGTGGCCGGACGGCACGTCATGGCGCTGCGGCCAGCAGGCCGCCCTGGCCCTGTCCGACAGGATCGGTCGCTCCGTAATTCGCTGCGACGCGCGTGGTCACGATCGCTATGGCCGCATCATCTCCGTCTGCCTCAAGGATACCGAGGACCTCAATCGCTGGATGGTCGCCAATGGCTGGGCGGTGGCCTATCGCAAATACGCGCTCGATTACGTGGCCGACGAAGAGCGCGCCCATCTCGCCAAGGCCGGCATATGGTCCGGAACTTTCGAGATGCCGTGGGACTGGCGTCTGAAAACGCAGCCAAGATGAGATCCCAACAGGAGCCCTCAACCCAGGAAGTGCTGGCGGGCCTCGTTGAGCGCGTCACGTTCCACAATGGCGAGAATGGCTTCTGCGTCCTCCGGCTCAAGGCGCGCGGCCATCGCGAGCTGATCACGGTTATCGGCCACGCCGCCATCATATCCCCCGGAGAATGGGTCACCGCTTCAGGTGACTGGGTCAACGACCACACCCATGGCCAGCAGTTCAAGGCGCGCTTCATGCGCACTTCCGCCCCGACCTCGATCGACGGCATCGAGAAGTACCTGGGGTCGGGGATGATCCGCGGAATCGGGCCGGTCTACGCCAGGAAGATGGTCAAGGTGTTTGGGGAGAAGGTATTCGACATCATCGAGGCCGAGCCAGGCCGGCTGCGAGAGGTCACCGGTATCGGCGCCGTGCGCGCCAAGCGCATCACCGACGCCTGGGCCGAACAGAAGATCGTTCGGGAAATCATGGTCTTCCTGCACAGCCATGGCGTCGGAACGGCACGGGCGGTACGAATCTACAAAACTTATGGTTCCGACGCCGTCCAGGTCATGACGGAAAACCCCTACCGCCTTGCCCGGGACATCCGCGGGATCGGGTTCAGAACCGCCGACGCCATCGCCATGAAGCTGGGAATCGAGAAGACGGCGATGATCCGGATTCGCGCCGGTATCTCCTACGCTTTGACCGAAGCCCAGAGCGAAGGCCACTGCGGCTTGCCCACCGAGGAACTCGTACCGCTGGGCATCGAACTGCTTGAGGTGCCGAAAGAGCTGGTCCAGACTGCGCTCGAACTGGAATTGAGTGACGGCAATGTCATCGCCGACACGGTTGGCGAGATCGCCTGCATATTCTTGGGAAGTCTTTATCGCGCCGAGCAGGTTATCGCCGAGCGGATCACTTGCCTGGTCAATGGGGCGCTGCCATGGCCCTTTATCGATTCGGCAAAGGCCCTGCCGTGGATCGAGCAGAAGACCGGCCTTGCCATGGCGGAAAGCCAGATCACCGCAATCCGGCTGGCCCTGTTGTCGAAGGTCCTCGTCATCACCGGCGGACCGGGCGTGGGCAAAACGACCATTGTGAACTCAATCCTGCGCATTCTCGCGGCGAAAGGCGTCGAGCTGCTCCTCTGCGCGCCGACGGGCCGGGCCGCCAAGCGCATGACGGAGGCAACTGGGTTCGAGGCCAAGACCATCCACCGGCTGCTCGAGGTCGACCCGAAGGGTGGCGGGTTCAAGCGCAACGGCGACAACCCGCTCGAATGTGATCTGCTGGTCATCGACGAGACCTCGATGGTCGATGTTATGCTGATGCAGGCCCTGATGAAGGCCGTTCCTGACGATGCCGCGCTGCTGATCGTGGGCGACATCGACCAGCTGCCGTCCGTCGGACCGGGCCAGGTCCTGGCCGACATAATCTCCTCAGGCGCAGTACCGGTCGTACGGCTGACCGAGGTATTCCGCCAGGCTGCCCAGAGCCGGATCATCTCCAGCGCGCACAGGATCAACCAGGGCTCGATGCCGGATCTTGCGAAGCCTGAAGGCGACAGCGACTTCTACTTCGTCCAGGCCGACGATCCCGAAACCGCCGTGCCGCGGATCATCGAACTGGTGAAAACGCGCATCCCGGCGCGCTTCGGCCTCGATCCCATCCGCGACATCCAGGTACTGTGCCCGATGAACCGTGGCGGCGTCGGCGCCCGCTCGCTCAACATCGAACTGCAGAAGGCCCTGAATCCCGCCGGCGAACGCAAGGTCGAGCGCTTCGGCTGGACCTTTGCGCCCGGCGACAAGGTCATGCAGATCGAGAACGACTACGACAAGGAGGTCTATAACGGCGACATCGGCTACGTCGACGATGTCGATCCCGATGCCGGCGAACTGATTGCCAGCTTCGACGGCCGCGCCGTCACCTACGGCTTTGGCGAGTTGGACACGCTGGTGCCGGCCTATGCGGCGACCGTTCACAAGAGTCAGGGCTCCGAATACCCTGCGGTAGTGATCCCCGTCCTCACCCAGCATTACGCCATGTTGCAGCGGAACCTGCTCTATACCGGCGTCACCCGCGGCAAGCGGCTGGTCGTGTTGGTCGGACAGAAGAAGGCGGTCGCCATCGCGGTGAAGAACGTTTCCGGACGTCGACGCTGGTCCAAGCTGAACGAATGGCTGTTAGCCAAGCTGTAACCAACCGTCAGTCGGAACCGGTTGCGTGACGGAAGTGCCGAAAGCGATGCTCCCAGAATGTATTTCTACTAAATTGATCAAGCGTCTGTTCATTCATAAGCGCCCGAAACTGACCCAGCGTTTCCGGATCCGTTTATGAAAGGCTGTGCACCAACGAGGAGGAAAACCAACCTATGACTGCCGACACAGGAACCCGACCAGAGCGCCCTGCGGAGGTTGGCACTGTTTTCGACGCCATCGTCGTGGGAGCGGGATTCGCCGGCATGTACATGCTGCATCGCCTGAGCGGGCTTGGCTTTTCCGCGCGGGTGTATGAAGCCGGCGGTGGTGTGGGCGGAACATGGTACTGGAACCGCTATCCGGGCGCTCGCTGCGATGTCGAAAGCATGCAGTACTCATTCTCATTTTCCGAAGAGCTAGACCAGGAGTGGAACTGGTCAGAGAAGTACGCGCCGCAGTCTGAGATCCTCTCCTACGCCAACCATGTTGCCGACCGCTTCGATCTCCGCCGCCACATCGTGTTCGACACCCGCGTAACTGCAGCGACTTTTGACGAAGTTGGAAATTGCTGGCGTGTTGAGACAGACCGCGGTGACAAGGTGAGCGCGAAGTTCTGCGTCATGGCAGTCGGCTGCCTGTCGGCACCGAACCGTCCGAGCTTCAAGGGCCTCCAAGATTTCCGCGGGCCGATCTATCACACCGGCGAGTGGCCACATGAAGGCGTCGACTTCACCGGTCTCCGCGTTGGCGTCATCGGCACCGGCTCGTCAGCGATTCAGTCGATCCCAATCATTGCCCAGCAGGCGTCAGCGCTCACGGTTTTCCAGCGGACGGCCACCTATTCCGTACCGGCCTGGAACGAGAAACTGACGCCGGAATACCGGCAATCGATCAAGGCCGATTACCCAGCCCTCAGGGCAAAAGCCCGCGCCCGCCCGACGGGCTTCTATTTTCCCTTCAACATGAAGTCCGCGCTCGAGGCCAACCCCGAGGAGCGTGAAAAGCAATACGAAGAAGCCTGGGCACACGGCGGATTGCCATTCCTGGGATCGTATGGCGACCTGCTGTTCGAGAAGGCCGCCAACGACACCATTGCCGACTTTGCCCGACGCAAGATCCGTAGCGTCGTCAAGGATCCAAAGACGGCCGAATTGCTGTGTCCGGACAATATTTTTGGCTGCAAGCGACTGTGCGTCGATACCGGCTACTTCGAGACCTACAACTTGCCCCACGTAAGGCTGGTCAATGTCTCGAAAACGCCGATCGAGCGCTTTACCGAAAACGGCATCGAGGTGAACGGCGTCGAGTACCCTCTGGATGCCGTCGTTTATGCCACAGGCTTTGCCGCAATGACCGGATCGTTCGACAAGATCCGCATCACCGGTCGCAAGGGCCTGACGCTTGCCGAAAAATGGCAGGCGGGTCCTCGTGCCTACCTGGGCGTGGCTTCTGTGGGCTTCCCCAACCTCTTCATGATCACCGGTCCCGGCAGCCCCTCGGTTCTCGCCAGCATGATCCAGGCGATCGAGCAGCACGTCGACTGGATGGCAGACTGCATGGGCCACATACGGGACATCGGTGCACAGACAATCGAGCCGGTCCTCGAGAACGAGGATGCCTGGGTCGAGCACGTGAACGAGGTTTCGACGGTCTCCCTGTGATCGACCTGTAGCTCCTGGTATGTCGGCGCCAATATCCCCGGCCGGCCACGTGTCTTCATGCCATACATCGGTGGCTTCCCGGTATATGTGCAGAAATGCAACGAGGTCATGACCGACGGCTTCAAGGGCTTTGTTCTGGAAGGCGCTCCCGCTAGCAACGCAGAGCCAAAGGTGCGCTTTACCGAGCGCTGGCGAGTTCCACTCGACATAGAGGTGATTTCACCGGCGGCCGTCGCCGCAAGGCGCGTCCCGGTGGTCTAGCGTCCAAGATAGCAAACACTTGACCGCATTTAAGACGGCCAGGTTCTACGGATTGGCTCGCTGCCATTCCAGCCGACGGACGCCGCCCGGACACCGTCAAAAATTCGCCGGCGCGCTTCAGTCATGTGCGCCATCTCGATTACTGTGCCGGGGTGGCCTTCGTTACAGAGGTAAACAAAACGGCCCCGCGTGCTGTCGCCCTGCTGGCCGATCGAGTAGCCCGACGTCAACGCGCGCTTCAGAATACTATCATAGTCGACGGGCCAGCTTGACCAGTGCTGCATGCCTTCATGACCTGCGGCGAGGAAGTCTCGATACATGCTTGGCGTATCGCAGCGCTGCTGGATCAGTTCCAGTTGCACGTCGCCAGAGTTCGCCAAGGCAATCGAAATATGAATGCCGTCGTATCGCTTGTCTCGATAGCTGAACTCCGTGACGGCAAGTTTGTCGGTATAGAACCACGGACCGACACCGCAAACTTCAACCCAATGCTTCATGGCGCTCTCGATGTCGCGCACGACGATCCCGATCTGTCGCAAGTCACCAAAAAGACGGCTCATGATCTCCACCCCACATGTTAGTTCCTTTTAGGCCAATCTCCCAAAGATTGGGGATGGCGTTTTCAGTATGGACGAGCCTTAATATTCGCGAACAGCTACGACGCCAACAGCCGGAGAGGAAATTCCATGCCCGTCGACCCGCAAATCCAAGCCTTGCTGGATCGGGGAACCGGTGTCCCGGCAACACATACCCTGCCGGTCGCCGAAGCCCGGCGGCAATACGAGGCACGGATTACCCTTATGGCTCCGGCAGCCCACGTGGCGAAGATCGTCGAGCGCAGCATCGACGGGCCGGGTGGACTACTCAAGCTGCGCATTTACACACCTGTCGGCAGCGGACCGTTCCCTCTGTTGATGTTCTTTCATGGCAGCGGCTTCGTGCTCTGTAGCCTGGATACGCACGATGGTATGTGCCGCAACTTAGCGGCTGGAATAGGTTGCGTGGTGGTGTCGGTAGACTACCGGCTTGCGCCCGAGCACAAGTTTCCAAACGGGCCAGACGACTGCCTGGCTGCTACTCGGTGGGCGGCCGCACAGGCGGCAGGACTCGCCATCGACCCAGCGCGCATTATGGTGGCCGGAGACAGCGCCGGCGGCAACATGGCCGCCGTCACCGCGCTGCGCGTTCGCGATGAGGGCGGGCCGGAGCTGTGCGGCCAGATGCTGCTCTATCCGGTGACCGACTACCATACGCCAGGTACTCCCTCCTATGCCGAGAACGCCGAAGGCTACGGACTGACTCGCGACACCATGGAGTGGTTCTGGGCTCACTACCTCGCCGACCCCGCAGAGGCGGGCAATCCCTATGCTTCCCCACTGCGTGCCTCGGACTTTACCGGGTTGCCGCCGGCCTACGTGATGAGCGCCGAGTACGACCCCTTACGTGACGAGGCCGAACGTTACGGGGAACGGCTCCGGGCGGCCGGCGTGCCGACCGAGATCACTCGCCGCCCTGGCATGAACCACGGGTTTCTGTTCTGGGTCGGCGTGGTCGCCAAGGCGGACGCCGCAATGGCCGAGGCCTGCGCCTGGGCGCGGCAGACATTCGAGGACGCGCGCAGATGGGCCGTGAACCATAAATTTGCCGGGTGAACGGCTTATCAGTGAGGTAATGGCGGAGGGAAAGGAACTGGCATCCAACCCTCTCCGAATAGCGGCGCGGGGTACTGCGGGGCCCTGCGTAGGACACATCCCCCAGCACCCGAACGCCTTATGCCGGCCATACATAGCGTCGGCTTTCCGTCCGTTTTGCGTATTGATGCCCGTACGGGGCCGCACTTAAACTCAGAATCATCCCGCTCTAGTGGATCGTGTACCCGCCGTCGACGATGAGATCGTGGCCGGTCAAGAAGGAGGCGTCCGTGGTCAGCAGCCAGTGCACCACCTCGCCAATTTCTTCTGGGCGCCCGAAGCGACGCATCGGCACGTAGTCGAGTCGCCGGGCGGACTCCTCGGGCTCTTTCTGCTGACGATCGAGGATCGGCTGGGTCGCCACCGGCCCCGGCGACACGGTGTTGACCTGGATATTGTCGGGCGCCAACTCCAGCGCCATCGACTTGGCAAGATGGATCAGCGCCGCCTTGGTCATACCGTAAATCGTACGGGTCCGGTAGGCGACGGAACCGAGCTGGCTCGCGACATGCACGATGCGGCCGCCGCCCTGGCGCCGCATCGACGGGAGCACCGCCTGGCTAGCCAGGAACGGCGCGCGGAGATTGACCGCGACGGCCTTGTCGAACTCCGCGACGGTGAACTCGCCGAACTGGCGATTGATTCGAACGGCCGCATTGTTGACCAGCAAGTCGACTCGGCCGAAGCGCTTTTCCGCCTCGGCGACCATCGCCGCGACGGCCGATGCGTCGGAGAGGTCGGCGACCAGCGGAACGACGGCTTTGGAATCGCCGAGGATGTCGGCGCACTCCTTAGCAACGGAGTCGGGCGGCGCATCCGCGACCAGCAGGAGGCGCGCGCCGGATCCCGCGAGGCGGCGCGCCACGGCGGCGCCGATTCCCACGGGCGAGGAGGCGCCGGTCACGATCGCGACCTTCGCTTGCAATGGCTTCACGTGTGCGTCTCCTGGGTCAGGCAACTTCGCCATACCGCGCCATCTGCTCCGAATGGCACTCGCGATAGCGGGTGTAGGCGCACTCATGGGCTTCGACCTGTGCGTCAGCACTCAAGGTGCGAGGATCGTCCTCGAGATCGAAATGACCGTAGTGATCGACGCCGCGCACGAGGGTCGCCGACATCCGCTTGCTGCCGCTGTGGCGAAGGCGGGTTGGAATGTAGCTGATGCCGAAGCCGATACGGCGGTCGTTACTGCGGTTGGGTGGCGAGTTGTGCGCGATCAGCGTGTGATGCAGCGACACCTGGCCGGTCTTGACCGGCGCGAAGAGGGCGGTCGAGGTGTCGATCGGCTGGCTGATCGAGCGGGCACCGGCATTGATGGTCCCCGGCAAGGTCTCCTTCCCGTGCGGCAGCTGCCCCCAGCGATGACTGCCGGGGACGAACTCCATGCAGCCCGCCTCGATCGATGCCTCGGACAACGCAACCCAGGCGGTCACATGTTCGTAGGGCGAGAGTCCAAAATAGGTTGCGTCCTGGTGCCAAGCCGTGATCGCGTCGGTGTTTGGCTCCTTGATGAAGAACGTGCTCGTGTAGACAAGGATGTCGGGGCCGAGTAACGACTCCATCACATCGAGCAGACGGGGATCGCCCACCAGATCGCGGGGCCAGGGACACCGGACATGCAGCTTGCGCCGGTTGCCAGCAGAAACCGGGCCGGGAGGAAGTGTGCGCTCGAAAGTCTCGAGGTCGGCGCGCCAGCGCCGCGCGTCTTCGACGGAGAAAACATCGACGGGCGCGAAATAGCCGTCGCGATGGAACGCGTCGATCTGCTCTTGGCTCAGCTTTGTCATCGAGATCAGCCCCCGGTGCCGGTCGCCTTGGCCAGCGGCCCCCACTTTGCCGATTCTCTAGCGAGGAATTCTGTCAGTGCCTCCGGCCCGACCTCGCGCGGCATTTGATAGCCGAGCTCGGTATAGCGGTTTTGGATGGCTGGATCGGCCAGCGCCGTCTCGACCGCCTTGGTGATCTTGTCGACGACCGGCCGCGGTGTGTTGGCCGGCGCCACCATGGCCTGCCAGCTGCCGGCCTCGAAGCCCTTGAGTCCGAGCTCGTCCAAGGTGGGAACGTCCGGAACGAGCCGCGAGCGGCCCAGCGACGTAACGGCAATCGCCCGCAACGCGCCGCTTTTGACATGCGGCACCAGAACGTTCTGCGAGTCCATCATGAAGCCGACCCGGCCAGCGACGAGATCGTTCATCGCTGCCGGCGTGGAGCGATACGGCACGCGCACGAAATCCAGGCCCGCCATCTTGGCCAGCAGCATCGCGCCGAGGTCGGCCGAGCTTCCGGGCCCCGCGGAACCGCAGTTGATGGTGCCCGGATGCGCCTTCACGTAGGCGACGAAGCTGGCGTAATCCGTGATCGGCAATGTGGGGTTCGTCGCCAGGACGAACGGCATGAGGCCAAGATGGCTGATCGGTTGGAAGGAGCGGACCGGATCAAAGGTGATCTGCGGGAAAAGCTCCGACATGACCGAATGCGCCATCCCGGTCACGAGCAGGGTGTAACCGTCCGGTGCGGACCGGGCGATCAGGTCGGCAGCGATGGTCGATCCCGCACCCGGCTTGTTGTCGACCAGCACCGGCTTGCCGAGCGTGGCCGTCATGTGCTCGGCCAGGATACGCGCGACCACGTCGATCGCGCCGCCCGGACCATAGGACACGACGACGCGCACGGGCTTGTCCGGAAAGGCTTCCTGCGCATTGGCGCGCTGGGCTGCGCCTGTCGGCAGAAAAAGGACCGCACTTGCCTGCAGGAGCGTTCGCCGGCGAAGTCCGAAACGATTGCCGGACGCGATGCTGCTGCTCATTGCCCCTCCTCACTCGAAACCCTGCTCCAAGCATAAAGGGCAATCCTCGTATAAGGTAGCCCCAGCCTATGGCCACGAATGGCATAAGCGACTGAAACCGCTCGGCGTCCCGCAGAAGGAGGGAGCGCCCTCAGCCAGTCTCGATCGGCAGCAACTTGGTCTTCGCCCAGTCGCCCCAGGCGCCCCGGCGACGGCGTCGTAGGCCGTCACGCGCTGGCCGGCCAGGTCGCGGCGATGCGCGCCGCCGCCGTGACTCTGGGCGAGAAGATCATCGTCCGCGAAGGCGAACTCGACACGCTGTTCGCCTCAGGCGCGGCCGACGCCGCCGGCATCGACCGCCTCACCGGCGAGATCGCCCGCCGCTACGGCGAGCTGCGCGCCGTCCATCTGCGCACGCATCTGGCCACACGGGCGACGCTCGATGCCGCCCAGCTCGCGGCCTACCAGACCGCGCGCGGCTACGATGGCTCAGCGTCCCAAGGACCGATGCACAAGCGGCCAGGACACAAACACTAGACACCAAGTCCCGCCAACAGCCGCTTCCACGCCGCGATCTCGCGCGCGCGGCCGAACAGCGGCGCGCGTTTGGCCAGGGCGCGGCGCAGCGAGGCTGCGAAACCGGGCTCGTTCTCAAGCCGCGCGAGCAGGCGGGCCAGCGCCTCGGTATCTCCAACGGGAAAGTAGCCGGGATAATCGGCGCCCAGCAGGCCAACATTGCCGTCGATGCGCGAGGCCAGCACCGGCACGCCGGCAACGGCTGCTTCCGAGATCACGTTGGCGCCGCCCTCGCTCTGCGAGGAGATCACCATGGCATGACTGCGCGCCAGCAGCCGGCGCACGGCGGCGGACGGCACGTCGCCGCACCACCGGTAGCGCGGGTTGGCGGCCATCTCGGCACGGGCGCGCCGGGCCCACTCCTCGCTATAGGCGCGGCCCAGCTGTTCGATGCGCACCCGGCTGGCGGCCGGCAGCAGGCGCACCGCCTCGGCCGCGCGCAGCGGGTCCTTCACGTCGCGCAAATGGCCGATCACCGAGACGACCACGGTGCGCGGGCTGGGCCGGCACGGTTGGGCGGGCTTCCGCGCCGATTGATGAATGACGCTGAGCCGCGCGCGCAGGCGTTTGGGGATGGCGCGCCAGGCCAGATCGTTCAGCGCCACCAGCCGGTCGGCCAGCGCCATCGAGCGCAGCGTCGGCGCGGGATCGCTGGCGAGGTATTGGTAGATGTCGGTGCCGCTCAATTGCACGATCACCGGATGCGTCGGATGGCGCGCCTTGAAGCGGGCGATGGCTGGGGCGCTGCGCCAGGCATGGACGGCGATCATCAGATCAGCCGGCCCACCCCGACGATCGCCGTCATCGTCGAAAGCGACACGCACGCGATGACCGAGGCCGCGCAGGATGCCGGCCCAGCGGTTGGCGGCGACGCGGTTGCCGGTGCGTGAAGTCGGGCCCTCGGGTGTGATAAGAACGATCTTCATGAATGAGACATCCGCCGAACGCCCGACCAGCGGCGCAACCGCCGCAGAGCTCGTGGCGCAACTGCGCGAGACGCGCCATCGCCTGCGCGGGCTGACGGAAGACCTGTCATCGGCCGAGTTGATGGGCCCGCGCCTCGACATCGTCAATCCGGCACTCTGGGAGATCGGCCATGTCGCCTGGTTCCACGAATACTGGACGCTGCGCCACAGCCATGGCCGCGCGCCGCTGATCGAACGCGCCGACCGGCTGTGGGATTCGAGCCACGTGCCACATGCCACGCGCTGGCAGCTCGACCTGCCCGACCGCGCCGGCACCTTCGCCTACATGGCCGATGTTCTGGCGCGCCAGGAAGATTTTCTGAGCGGCGGGATCGACGGCGGCGCCGGCTATTTCTACGAACTCGCGCTGCGCCACGAGGACATGCATGTCGAGGCGCTGGCCTATTCGCGCCAGACGCTGTCCTATGCGCCGGCAGCATTGAGCTCCCCGCACCCCGCGCCCGCCGGCGATCTAGAGGGCGACGTCGCGGCGCCCGGTGGCGCCTGGCGGATGGGCGCGCAGCCGGACGATGGCTTCGTATTCGACAATGAGAAGGGCACGCGGGAAGTCATGCTGGCGCCCTTCAGGATCGCCCGCGCGCCCGTCACCAACGCCCGCTTCGCCGCCTTCGTCGAGGCCGGCGGTTATGGCGCGCGGGAGTTCTGGAGTGAGGCCGGCTGGGCGTGGCGGCAACAGCGCAATGCCCAGTGGCCGGTCTATTGGCAGGCCAAGCACGACGGCGTCTGGACGGTGCGGCGCTATCGCGAGGTCGAGCCGCTGGCGCCACATGCGCCCGTCGTTTTCGTCACCTGGTTCGAAGCCGAGGCGTGGTGCCGCTGGGCCGGCCGCCGCCTGCCCAGCGAAGCCGAGTGGGAAGCCGCCGCCATTGGCGAGCCTGCGCCTGATGCCACGCGACTGGCCGATACGCGCCGCCGCTGGCCCTGGGGCGATGAGCCGCCCTCGTCCGCGCGCGCCAATCTCGACTTTGCCTGCGACGGACCGGTCGATGTCGCGGCTTGTGCGGCGGGCGACAGCGCCTTCGGCTGCCGCCAGATGACCGGCAATGTCTGGCAATGGACGGCGTCCGACTTCCTGCCCTTCGCCGGGTTCAGCGCCGATCCCTATGTCGACTATTCAAAGCCGTGGTTCGGCACGCGCAAGGTGCTGCGCGGCGGATGCTGGGCCAGCAGCGCGCGCGTCGCCCGGCCGGCCTACCGCAATTTCTTCACACCGGATCGCTGCGATGCCATCGCCGGCTTCCGGACCTGCGCGCTTTAGGCCGGCCGGCCCCACCCGCGGGACTGGCGTCACGGTCGATCCCCATATTATAAAAGAGAGATCGAGGGAGTAGCCGTAGCTATCGATTGGACCGTGTCGCATGAGAAACGCCTGGTCAGCGCCGTTATCGGCCCGGGCAAGCGCCGCCGCGATTATCCGGTGTTCATCGTGGCCCTCAGCGAGGCCGGGGCGATCTCCTGCCGCAAGATTTTCGACCTGCGCTTCGGCCGGCTCGATTACACCGTGGCCGATGTAAAGGCGCTGAGCCAGAAGGTCGTCGAGTGGGGCAAGGCCGGCAGTCCCGGCCCGACCGCGCTGATCGTCAGCTCCAAACTGACCGAGGAATTCGCCCGGCTCTATAGCGAACATGCCCGGATCGAAAGGCAGGCGCGCATTTTCACCGATACGGCGGCGGCACAGGTCTGGCTCGACGAGGTCGCCCCCCTCAACGCTGGCTGAGGGCCGCCGGCTGAGGGCAACCAAGCTTTCGCGGCATCCTCCCCGGTGCTAGCGTCGGCTCCTATCCCACGCAAGTTGGGAAGCACCCTGGAGGGAATGCCATGACCGTCAACCGCCGCATGCTGGGCCGCCACATCGCCGCCGCAGCTCTTTTGTCTTCGGGCGCCGTGGCGCTGGCCACTTCAGCGCCTGCGCTGGCACAAGCCAACGACGCCGCCGCCGTGGCCGATGCTGTCGCCAACCTCACCAAGGCCATGCTGGCCGCCGACCGCGCCGGGCTGACCGCGCTCACCGCCGACCAGCTGAGCTACGGCCATTCCTCGGGCAAGCTTGAGGACAAGTCGACCTTCATCGGCGTGATCGCCGACAAGAAGACGCATTACAAGTCGATCGTGCTCAGCGAGCAGACCGTGAGCGCCGCGGGCAACAGCGCCATCGTCCGCCACAACTGGCAGAGCGAGAGCGGCACCGGCGACGGCAAGTGGAACGTCTCCAGGATCGGCGTGCTGCAGGTCTGGCAGAAGCAGGGCAGCGACTGGAAGCTGCTGGCCCGCCAGGCCTTCACCCGCCCGGCCGCCTGAGCCGGCAACGAGCCTGCGCCCATGAGCCTGCATATCGACCCTCTCGACGGCACCAGCTTCGGCGCCGTCGTCACCGGCGCCAAGATGGCATCGCTGGGCGAGGCCGACTGGCAGGCCCTCTATTGTTCGTCGTCAGAACATTTGGGACCGCATTGTCACGTTGCCGAATGAAGAACACGGCGGGCCCGCGGCTGGCATATTGTCAGGCAGCCGCCACTGCCGTCCGCCACGTGTCCATCGCGGCGGCGCGAAAGCCCCGGTGCGTTTTGGCAGATGTCAGATGGCGCTGGACGTTGAAGGTGTTGTAGACAGCGGCGTGGATTGAGAGAAATCGTTGGGCAGATCCTCGGCTCTTGAAGCCCTGCATCTTGCGTTCCCGCCGTCGGGTTGGCTGATGCGAGTTCTCAGCCCGGTTGTTGCGCCACCGGCCGCGTCCGTGGTGCTTCTCGATTCCGAGTTCGCGGGCAGCGGCGCCATACGACCGTAGGTCGTCGGTGATCAACAGGTCTGGAATGAAGCCGTATTTCTTCAACAGCTTTCGCATGAGTTTCAGCGCAGCATGCTTGTTGCGTTTAGCCTGAACCAGCACATCGAGGACCTCGCCTTCAGCATCGACGGCGCGCCACAAATAGACCAGGCGGCCGTCGATCTTCAGATAAACCTCATCCAGATGCCAGGTCGCGTGGGGCCTGGGCCGGCGTTTGCGCAAGGCTGCGGCGATCAGCGGCCCGAATGGTTCACCCAACGCCGGATGGACCCGTAGGAAAGCCCAATGCCGCGTTCCGCCAGCAGGTCTTCGACATCGCGCAAGCTCAGACTGAACCGAAGGTAGAGCCAGATCGCCTGATGGATGATCTCAGGTGGGAAGCGATACCCGGCGTAGCTGATCTTGTTCATCCCGATGGCTACCAGTCCGTCGCCCAGACCGCTACACTCGGATCGTCGTGACAATACC
>CAMDQJ010000102.1 GCA_945905835.1 Asaia bogorensis | reverse complement strand
CGCCCCCAACTTTAACCTTCCTTCGCAAACGGATTGTTCGGCCCGTCCCAGTGCTTCTTGAGCAGCGGCACCTGCAGGAAGGCGAAGACCAGCGTCAGCGGGAAGCTCAGAAACATCTTGCTGGCGATCCAGGTGTCGGTCGAGAAGCCGCGCCACACCACCTCGTTGACGGCCGCCAGCACGAAGAAAAACGCGGCCCAGCGCAGCGTCAGGCGCGACCAGCCTTCGTTGGTCAGCGTGAAGGCGGCGCCGAAGATCGGCTTCAGCAGCGGCCGTCCGAACAGCAGGCCGCCGCCCAGAATGACACCGAACAGGCAGTTCACGATGGTCGGCTTCAGCTTGATGAAGGTCTCGTCCTGCAGCCAGATGGTGAGGCCGCCGAACACCAGGATGAAGAAGCCGCCGACCAGCGGCATGACCGGCCAGCGGCCTTCCAGCCAGCGATAGCACGGCACGGCGATGGCGGTGGCGACCATGAATACGGCGGTGCCGACGAAGATGTCCCACTTGCCGTTGGCGACGAAGAACAGCAGCAGCGGCCCGATCTCGAGCAGCGTGGTGTAGAGCTTGCGCATGCCCTTGTCCTTGCCGTCGTTGGCTTCGTCGCTCATGCCGGCAACCCCATCAATCCCCGTGCGAAGGCGCGCGCCTCGAACGGCTTCAGATCGTCGATGCCCTCGCCGACGCCGACGGCGACGACAGGCAGCTTGAACTTCTCGGCCAGCGCCACCAGCACGCCGCCCTTGGCGCTGCCGTCGAGCTTGGTCACGACCAGCGCATCGATCGGCGCCATGCTCCTGAAGGTCTCGACCTGGGCATGGGCATTCTGGCCGGTCGTGGCATCGAGCACCAGCAGGCAGGAATGCGGCGCCGTTGCGTCGACCTTTTTCAGGACGCGCACGATCTTGGCCATCTCTTCCATCAGGTTGGTTTTGTTGTGCAGGCGGCCCGCCGTGTCGATCAGCAGCACGTCGCATTTTTCCGCCCGCGCGCGTTCCAGCGCCTCGTAGGCAAGGCCCGCGGCATCGGCACCGGTGTCCTTGGAGATCACCGGCACGCCGGCGCGCTCGCCCCAGACTTTCAGCTGCTCGACGGCGGCGGCGCGGAAGGTGTCGCCCGCCGCCAGCATGACCTTGCGGCCCTCGCCCTTCAGCAGATGCGCCATCTTGGCGATGGTCGTGGTCTTGCCGCTGCCGTTGACACCGACCACCAGCACGACATGCGGCTTGTGCGCCGGGTCGATGGCCAGCGTCTTGGCGACGGGCTGCAAAATTTCCGAGATGTCGTCGGCGAAGGCGGCGCGCACTTCCTCGTCGGTCACTTCCTTGCCGAAGCGCTCCTTGCCGAGCTTGCCGACGAGGCGGGCGGCGACGCCGACGCCGAGATCGGCCTCGATCAGCACCTCTTCGAGCTCATCGAGCGTCTTCTGGTCGAGCTTCTTCTTGGTGAAGAGGTTGGTGATCCCTTCGGCGACGCGCTTGCTCGACTTGGCAAGACCCGAGCGCAGTCGCGACAGCCAGGAGCCTTTTTCCTCGCTCACAACTCGCCCTTATAGGCGAAGGAAATGCCGCCGGTCATGGTGACGCGGCCGTCGCGCATCCACTCGATGCCGAGCGTGCCGTGCTCGACGATGACTTCGACCTTGCGGCCGGCCAGCCCGCGGCGCGCGGCGGCAACGCCGGCAGCACAGGCGCCCGAGCCGCAGGCCAGGGTGAAGCCGGTGCCACGCTCCCAGACTTTCAGGCGCAGCTTGTTCTCGCCGACCATTTGCGCGAGCCCGATATTGGCGCGCTCGGGAAAGAACGGGTGCTTCTCGAGCTCAGGCCCGAGCTTGTCGAACGGGATGGCCGACGCATCGTCGACGAAGAAGGTGGCGTGCGGATTGCCCATGTTGGTGCCGACGGGATCCTGCAGCGGCCCGATGCCGACCGGCATGTGATTGGTGTCGCAGGCCGCGGCGACCGGGATCTCGCGCCAGTCGAGCCTGGCCTCGCCCATGTCGACCGCGATGATCGGCAGGCCGTTGCTGCCCTTGCCGACCTTTTGCGATTCAAGCAGGCCGACAATCGTCTGCACGACGACCCCGTCGGTCTTGCGCTCATCCATCACCAGCGAGGCGACGCAGCGCGTGGCGTTGCCGCAGGCGCCGGCCTCGCTGCCGTCGGGATTGTAGATGCGCATGAAGACGTCGGCGTCGCCGTCGCTCGGCTTTTCCAGGATGATGAGCTGGTCGCAGCCGACTCCGAGTCGACGGTCGGCGATAGCGCGGCGGCGATCCAGCGACAGGTCGAGCGCCGACGCGCGTCCGTCGAGGATGACGAAATCGTTGCCGAGGCCATGCATCTTCAGAAATGGCGTGCCGCTCATGCCGGGCTATATGGCCGTTCGACCGGGCCAGCGCAACGAGCGCGGCCGGACCTCGCCGGCATGGGTTCCGCCCACTTCGCGGACGTCCAGCGTGGCGAGTCTCTTGGTGTAAATCGTGAGATGCAGGATGCCGAGCGCCTCGTAGGGCATGGCGGGTTCGACGAACAGGCGGCCGTCGGCGTCCCAGGCCGGCGTGGCGTGATGGACCGGCCAGTTGCAGCGGCTGGGCAGCGGCTCGTGGCTAAAACCCTTGTCGTAGACCAGAACGTTGAGCGCGATCTGGTCGGTCATGTCGGTCGAGCGCTGCAGCGCCTCGCCCAAAAGGTCGGCCCAGCCTTGCCAATGGGGTGCATGGGCGGCGATCGCAAAAACGCCGGCATTGATCAGCGGATAGCGCACCAGCCGGTCCGCCGTCGCCTTGTCGAAACAGGATTCATACGCCGCGCCATTGACCGCGGAGAACTCGCCCCAGGCGTGCTTGTAGTGGCGCATCGAGCGATGGATCTCCGGCGCGACCGCGAGTTTGCCGGTGCGCGCGGCATCGAGGAAAAGTGCCACGGCATCGCCCTTCTGCACCCAGCAATCGCCATCTATCCAGAGATAAAGGTCGAAACCCGGGAAGTAGCGCGGCAGGAAAGGCCGTGCGGTCAACGCCTTGTAGCCGTCCTTCAATTTCTCGCGGCCAGGAAAATCGAAATCCCATTGCGGCACGACCAGTGTTGCGCCCTGCGCGCGGCACCACGCGCGCTGCTCTTCGGTCAGGCCGCAATCGAGGATGCCCAGCGCCAGCGCGCGGCCTTCGGCCGTGGCGAGCAGCGAGCCGATGCACTCGCTCATGAGTCCGAAATAGGCGGCGTCGCCGCCAGTGATTGCGATGGCTTTTTCCGTCACCTCGCGAAGATGGCGTATCGCCCGGCTTTGCGCCACAGTCGATGAATGGGAGGAAATCCATGGCCAAGCACGTCGATTACTATGTCTCGCTCAACTCGCCCTGGACCTTTCTCGGGTCGAAACGCTTCGAGGTTATGGCCAGGAAATACGGCGCCGATGTCACGATCTGGCCGGTCGATTTCGGCTCGGTGTTCTCGGTCTCCGGCGGCCTGCCGCTACCCAAGCGCGCGCCGCAGCGCCAGGTCTATCGCATGATGGAGCTGAAGCGCTGGCGCGAGCATCTCGGCATCAAGGACATGAAGCTCGAGCCAAAGTTCTTTCCCAGCAACGAGCTCTTGGCCGCCAAGTGTGTGATCGCCTTGCGCGAGCAAGGTCGCATGGCCGACGCCATCAAGGTGGCGCACGCCGTGCTCGCCGCAATCTGGACCGAGGACAAGAACGCCGGCGATCCGGCGACGCTGCAGGCGATCATTGCCGGCTGCGGTCTCGATGCGGCCGCCGTCATCAAATCGGGCGAGGCGCCGGCCATGGCGGAAAAGCGCGAGGCCGACACCAAGCGCGCCATCGAGCAGGGCGTGTTCGGCGCGCCGTCCTTCGTGATCGACGGCGAGATTTTTTGGGGCCAGGACCGCCTCGACTTCGTCGAGCGCAAGCTCGCCGGCTAGGGCGCGAGAAAGGCCGCGGCGACCACGGCCAGGGTATTGTTGGCGACGTGCGCGACCAGCGAGGGCAGCAGCGAGTTGGTGCGCCGCCGCAGATAGCCGAACAGCAGGCCGAGCGGCAGCACCAGGACGATATGCGCCAGCTCGTAGTGCGCCACGGCAAAGACCAGCGAGCTCACGACGAACGCGACGCGGGAATTCCACCGGCTCTCCAGCCAACCGTAGAGCAGGCCGCGAAAGACCAGCTCCTCGACCAGCGGCGCCAGTACGGCCATGACGGCGAAGGCGGCGAGGAAGAGCGCCGGCTCGCGGCTGACGTTCATCGCCTGCTTCATGCCCTCAGGCTGGATCCCGAGTTGGCTCACCGCGACCGAGAGTGCCAGCGTGCCGAGCGAGCCGAAGACGATCGGCCGCCATCCGGCTGGCCTGAAACCGAGCGCCGGCAGGGCGGCCCCACCGAGCAGCGACACGGCGAGCACGACGCTCACCAGGCCGGCTGCGAACAACATCGCCAGGGTCAGGAGAAAGCCGCCGCCGCCTGCTTCGGGCCGGAACTGAAACAGCGCGCCCATGGCCAGGGCCGGGCACAGGATCAGGAAGATCAAGACATGGGTGCCGCGGATCTCGGGAAAACCCTTGTTTTCCAATGGGTTGCGGTCGGCCGACAGGGCTTTTGACTCCTTGATCCGCAAGCCTTATACCCCGGCCGTTCAATCGGTCGTGCCGATTTCTACCGGTTCCCCCTGCGGGGAGCTCCACTGATCCGCGAAGGTTCGCGCATCGGTGCGATTTTCGTTTGGGCAAACGGAGTTTTGCGACGGATGTTCGAGGGCCTCAGTAAACGTCTGGGCGACGTATTCGACAAGCTGCGCGGGCGCGGTGCGCTCTCGGAAGCCGATGTCGACGCGGCCCTGCGCGAGGTCCGCACCGCCCTGCTCGAAGCCGACGTGGCCCTGCCCGTCGTGCGCGACTTCATCGAGGGCGTGCGCGTAAAGGCCGTCGGCGCCGACGTCATCCGCTCGGTCACGCCGGGCCAGATGGTCGTCAAGATCGTCAACGACCACCTGGTCGAGATGCTGGGCGGCACCGTCACCGACCTCGACCTCAACGCCATCCCGCCGGTCGTCATCCTGATGGTTGGCCTGCAGGGCTCGGGCAAGACGACCTCCTCCGCCAAGATCGGCTATCGCCTCAGCCAGGGCCCGCAGGGCATGGCGGCCGAGATGTTCGGCGGCTCCTTCTCGATCAAGCGCAAGGTCATGATGGCCTCGCTCGACACGCGCCGCCCGGCCGCACAGCAGCAGCTCAAGATCCTGGGCGAGCAGACCGGCGTGCCGACGCTGCCGATCGTGCCGCTCGAAATGCCGCTGGCCATCACGCGGCGCGCGCTCGAGCAGGCGCGACGCGAGGGCTTCGACGTTCTGATCCTCGACACCGCCGGCCGCCTCGCCATCGACGAAGAGTTGATGAAGGAAGTGGCCGACATCAGCGCGCTGGCCAAGCCCAAGGAAACGCTGCTCGTCGCCGACGCCATGACCGGCCAGGACGCCGTCAACGTCGCCAAGGCCTTCAACGACCGCCTCGCCGTCACCGGCATCGTGCTGACCCGCGTCGACGGCGATGCCCGCGGCGGTGCCGCCCTGTCGATGCGCGCCGTCACCGGCCGCCCGGTAAAACTGATCGGCGTCGGCGAGAAGTTCGACGCGCTCGAGCCCTTCCATCCCGACCGCATCGCGTCGCGCATCCTCGGCATGGGCGACATCGTCTCGCTGGTCGAGCGTGCCGCCGAGACCATCGACAAGGAAGATGCCGAGAAGCTCGCGGCCCGCGTCCGCAAGGGCCAGTTCGACATGGACGACCTGCTGAGCCAGCTCCGCCAGCTGCGCAAGATGGGCGGCATGCAGGGCCTGATGGCCATGCTGCCCGGCGCCATGCAGGCCAAGGCCGCGATGTCCAAGGCTAAGATCGACGAGAAGCAGCTCAAGCGCCAGGAAGCCGTCATCCTCTCGATGACGCCCAAGGAGCGGCGCAACCCCGACCTGATCCACGCCTCGCGCAAGAAGCGCATCGCGTCGGGTTCGGGCGTGCAGATGCAGGACGTCAACAAACTGCTGAAGCAGCACGCCGACATGCTGAAGATGATGAAGCGAGTGAACAAGCTCGGCGAAAAAGGATTCATGCGGAGCATGGGCGGGATGATGAATCCTCCCGGGTTTCCGCGCTGAAGTAACGAGAGATTTGGAAATCGGCCCAATTCAGAAAATCGAAAAGTATCGAAGGAGATCGACAGAATGCTAGCCATCCGGATGACTCGCCACGGCGCCAAGAAGCGGCCGTTCTTCCACATCGTGGTCGCCGATTCGCGCAGCCCGCGCGACGGCCGCTTCATCGAGAAGCTCGGCACCTACAATCCGCTGCTGCCGCGCGAGCACGCCCAGCGCATCACGCTCAACAAGGAGCGCGTCGAGCATTGGCTGAAGGTCGGCGCCCAGCCGTCCGACCGCGTCGCGCGCTTTCTCGCCACAGCCGAAATGATGAAGCCACGCGTGCGCCGCGACCAGACCAAGAAGCCGAACCCGCGCACCAAGACGGTCGAGCGCAACAAGGCGATCGAGGCTGCCGCCACCGCTGCTGCCGCGGCTCCGCCGCCGGCTCCGGCGGCCGAGGCCAAGGAGGCGGCAGCCTCCTGATGGTGCAGGACCGCGTTCTGTTGGGCGTCGTCGCGGCACCCCATGGGGTGCGCGGCCTGGTGCGCATCAGGAGCTTCACCGAGAACCCGATGGCAGTGGCCGGCTATGGCCCTTTATCGGACGAAACGGGGAAGAAGCGGTTCAAGGTCGAGGCACTCAGCGCCAGTCGCGGTGCGGTGCTGGCCCGCATCGAGGGCGTGGACGACCGCAACGCGGCGGAGGCCATGCGCGGCACCAAGCTCTACGTCGAGCGCGGCGTGTTGCCCGAGGCGAGCGAGAAGGAGTGGTACGAGGCGGACCTCATCGGTCTCGCCGCGGTCGGCAGGGACGGACGGGATTGGGGCAAGGTCTTGGCCTTCAACGATTTCGGCGCCGGGCTGACGATGGAGGTTTCGGGGGGCTCGGCATCGAAGCAGTCGGTGATGGTGACCTTCAACGACGAGGCGGTGCCCGAGATCGACGTCGAGGGCGGCAAGGTGGTGGTCGATCCGCCGGCGGGTCTGCTGGCGGGCAACGAGACGAAGGAGGCGTGAGGCAAGGTGTGGCGCCCCCAATGTGGATAGCTACGGCGCTCTCGCTCTTCCCGGAGATGTTCCCGGGCCCGTTGGGTGAAAGCCTGGCCGGCAAGGCGTTGAAGGAAGGCGTGTGGTCGTTGCAGGCGGTCGACATAAGGCGGTTCGCCAGGGATCGCCACGGGACGGTCGACGATGCGCCCTTCGGGGGCGGCGCCGGCATGGTGATGAAGCCCGACGTGTTGTCGGCGGCGATCGCGGCGGTTGAAGCGCCGGGAGTGCCGAAGATCCTGCTCTCGCCTCGGGGCGCGCCGTTCACTCAGGCGCGCGGGCGGCAGCTGGCGGCGGGACCGGGTGTGTTGCTGGTGTGCGGAAGGTTCGAGGGCGTCGATGAAAGGGTCATCGAGGCCCACGCGCTGGAAGAGGTTTCGGTCGGCGATTTCGTGCTTTCGGGCGGCGAGATCGCGGCCATGGCGGTGATGGATTGTTGTGTGCGGCTGCTGCCCGGTGTGATGGGCGCGGCCGGATCGGCAGGCGAGGAGAGTTTCGAGGACGGACTGCTGGAATATCCGCACTATACGCGGCCCGCTTCGTGGGCCGGCCCGGATGGAACCGAACGGCGCGTGCCGGAGGTTCTGGTCTCGGGCCACCACGGCAAGGTCGCGGACTGGCGGATGAAGCAGCGGCAGGAAATCACGCGGCGCCGGCGGCCCGATCTCTGGGCAGGCCGGCGGACCGCAGGCAAAGACGAAGACAAGTGATGAAAGGATGGATGCGATGAACATTCTCGACGCGATCGGCCAGACCACGATCGACAAGGTGCAGTCCGAGCGGCCAGTGCCGCGCTTCGAGCCCGGCGACACGCTGCGCGTGCACGTCAAGGTTCAGGAAGGCAACCGCGAGCGCCTGCAGGTCTACGAAGGCCTCTGCATCGGCCGCAAGAACGCCGGCGTGAACTCCTCGTTCACGGTGCGCAAGATCAGCTTCGGCGAAGGCGTCGAGCGCGTCTTCCCGCTGTACGGTCCGGTGATCTGGGAGATCGAAGTGGTCCGCAAGGGCATGGTGCGCCGCGCCAAGCTCTACTATCAGCGCGATCTGCGCGGCAAGTCGAGCCGTATCGCCGAGGACACCGAGGCCCAGCGCGAGCTGATCGCGGTGCAAGCCGAGGAGCAGGCCAAGCGCCCGCGCCGCGAGAAGCTCAAGAAGGAAAAGCCCAAGGACGACAAGAACAAAACCGTGCGCGCGCCCAAGGGCGCGGCGAAGAAGTAGGCCCGCCATGGCCTTCCGCAAGAAGTCGGCGACGCCGCCGCCCGAGCCGCCCAAGCCGCGCACCCTGTTTGAGAAAATCTGGGACAACCACGTCGTCAGTCGCCAGGACGACGGCACCTGCGTGATCTATGTCGACCGCCACCTCGTCCACGAGGTCACCAGCCCGCAGGCCTTCGAGGGCCTACGCATGGCCGGCCGGCCGGTGCGCCGGCCCGACGCCACCATCGCCGTGGCCGACCACAACACGCCGACCAAGGACCTCGATCAGGGCATCACCGATGCCGAGTCGCGCATCCAGGTCGAGACGCTGGAGAAGAACGTCGCCGAATTCGGCGTGCCCTACTTCGACATGACCGACCCGCGCCGCGGCATCGTGCATGTGATCGGGCCCGAGCAGGGCCTCACCCTGCCCGGCATGACCATCGTGTGCGGCGACAGTCACACTTCCACGCACGGCGCCTTCGGCTCTCTCGCCTTCGGCATCGGCACATCGGAAGTCGAGCACGTGCTGGCAACGCAGACGATCATCCAGCGGCCGGCCAAGAACATGCGCGTGGCCGTCGAGGGCATCCTGCCGATCGGCGTCACCGCCAAGGACATCATCCTGACGATCATCGGCCGTCTCGGCACTGCCGGCGGCACCGGCCACGTGATCGAGTATGCCGGCCGCGCCATCCGCGAGCTGACGATGGAAGGCCGCATGACGGTCTGCAACATGTCGATCGAGGCGGGCGCGCGCGCCGGCCTGATCGCGCCCGACGAGACGACCTTCAACTATCTCGAAGGCCGTCCCTTCGCGCCCAAGGGCGGCGCCTGGGATCTGGCGCTCGCCCAGTGGCGTCGCTTGCCGTCCGACCGCGGTGCGGTGTTCGACAGCCAGCTCGATCTGCTGGCCTCCGACATCCCGCCGATGGTCACTTGGGGCACCAGCCCGCAGGATGCCCTGGCGATCACCGACGTGATTCCCGACCCCGCCAACGCACCGGACGAGAACCTGCGCGAATCCTGGGCGCGGTCGCTGGCATATATGGACCTCAAACCGGGCACCCGGCTGGTCGACGTGCCGATCGACCGCGTGTTCATCGGCTCGTGCACCAACGGCCGCATCGAGGATCTGCGCGCCGCCGCCGAGATCGCGCGCGGCCGCAAGGTCGCCTCGACCGTCTCGGCCATGGTCGTCCCGGGCTCCGGTCTGGTGAAGGCTGAGGCCGAGCGCGAAGGTCTCGACAAGATCTTCCTCGAGGCCGGCTTCGAATGGCGCGAGCAGGGCTGCTCGATGTGCCTGGCGATGAACGCCGACCGCATCGAGCCCGGCCAGCGCTGCGCCTCGACCTCGAACCGCAACTTCGAGGGCCGCCAAGGCCGCGGCGGGCGTACCCATCTCGTGAGCCCGGCCATGGCCGTGGCGGCGGCGATCAAGGGTACGTTGGCGGACGTTCGCGACTACCAGTAATCGCGACAACCGATAGCCGTCCCCAAGGGGGCGGTGCTAACGTCACGGGCGGTGCAGCAATTCACCGCCCGTTTCCGTGGAGCAGCCATGGCCTCCGTGCCGCCGCCGCCCGTCTGGTCGACGCAAGCCGCCACCGCGATCGTGCCCAGCGGCGCGATCGGATCGCCCGGCGGTTTCTGGCGGCGCCTGATCGCCTCTCTGATCGACGGCGTGATCCTGATCGTGCCGATCCTTATGGCGGTCGGCATCCTGTCACTGGCGACCGGCGACATCGCGGCATTCAATTCGGGCGAGGCGGATGCCGCCGCCGCCATCGTCGTGATCCTTTGGATGATGCTGGCCTTCGGCACGGTCGTGGTCGTGTCGTGGCTCTACGAAGCACTGATGACCAGTTCGGCGCGCGGCGCCACGCTCGGCAAGCAGGCCCTGGGCATGCGCATCGTGCGCACCGATGGGACGCGCCTATCGTTCAGTCGCGCCACCGCCCGCTATTTCCTCAAGACCCTGATCACGCCGCTGCTGCCGTTCGGCATCGGCTATCTGTTGGCCGCCTTCACCGCCGGCAAGCGCGCACTACACGACTTCATGGCCGACGCGCTCGTGATAGGGTCGCGCTGAAAGAGGAAAATCGCATGGCTACCGTTCCCAACTCGGGACCCGCCGCCCCGCCGCCGCCGGTCTGGGATGCCCGTCCCGCCGGTCCCGATGCCACGGGTTATGGCGGCTTCTGGATCCGCGTCGTGGCCTACATCATCGACGCCATCCTGCTCAACATCGTCAGCGGCATTGTGGGTATGGTGATCGGCTTCAACATGTACACGGCCGATATGAATCAGTTTGACGCGCGAGGAAGCCTCGTCTCCTTCGTCATCGTCTGGCTCTATTTCGCCCTGCTCGAAAGCTCCGCGCGCGGCGCCACGGTGGGTAAGATGGCGGTCGGCCTGCGTGTCGTCACCGAGAGCGGCGGGCGGTTGAGCTTCATGCATGCCACCGGCCGCTACCTGGCCAAGTTCATCTCCGCCATCATTCTCGGCATCGGCTTCATCATGGTGGCCTTCACCGACCGCAAGCGTGGCTTGCACGACATGGTCGCCGGCACATTGGTGGTGAAAACCCGCTAGCTCTTCTCATGTTCCTCTCCCCCAAAACGCCTTCTGAGGCGCTTTGGGGGAGAGGAACATGAAGGCTGGCTGAAAAATTTCGGACCCGGCTTGACGTACCCCCCGAAAGCCCGTTTAGTCCGGGCCTTTCGCGGGGATACCATGGAAAAATTCACGACGCTGAGCGGCGTCGCGGCGCCGCTGCCGATGGTCAATGTCGACACCGACATGATCATTCCCAAGAACTTCCTGAAGACCATCAAGCGCACCGGCTTGAAGGAAGGGCTGTTCTACGAGATGCGCTGGACAGCCGACGGCCAGAAGAAGGATTTCATCCTCGACCAGCCTGCCTACCAGAACGCCAAGATCCTCGTCGCCGGTCCTAATTTCGGCTGCGGCTCGAGCCGTGAGCACGCACCCTGGGCGCTGCTCGATTTCGGCATCCGCTGCGTCATCTCGGAGGATTTCGCCGACATCTTCTACAACAACTGCTTCAAGAACGGCATCCTGCCGATCAAGATGCCGAAGGAGATCATCGCCAAGCTGATGGACGATGCCAGCCGCGGCTCCAACGCCATCATAGAGATCGATCTCGAGAAGCAGGAGATCCGGGGCCCTGACGGCGGCACGGTGCATTTCGACATCGATCCGTTCCGCAAGCACTGCCTGATGAACGGCCTCGACGATATCGGCCTCACCATGGAGAAGAAGGTCGACATCGACAGCTTCGAGAGCCGGCAAAAAGAAGCGCAGCCCTGGCTCCACGCCTCGACTTGATCGGAAGACCTTTCAACATGGCGTCAAACCGCAATCTGCTGATGCTGCCCGGCGACGGCATCGGCCCCGAAGTGATGAACGAAGTGCGCAAGGTCATCGCCTGGATGGGCAAGAAGCGCGCCGTCGGCTTCGACATCACGGAAGACGTCGTGGGCGGCGCGGCGCTCGACAAATACGGCGTGCCGCTCAGCGACGACGCCATGAAGACGGCGCTCGAGGCCGACGCGGTGCTGTTCGGCTCGGTCGGCGGCCCGAAATGGGACAATGTCGAGTTCTACAAGAAGCCCGAGCGCGGCCTGCTGCGCCTGCGCAAGGAGATGGACCTCTTCGCCAACCTGCGCCCGGCCAAGGTGTTCGACGCGCTGGTCGATGCGAGCTCGCTCAAGCCCGAGATCGTCAAGGGCCTCGACATCATGATCATCCGCGAGCTGACCGGCGGCGTCTATTTCGGCGAGCCGCGCGGGCGCACGACGCTGCCCAACGGCGAGTTCGAGGCCTTCGACACCCAGCGCTACAAGACCAGCGAAATCCGCCGCGTCTGCGCCGTCGCCTTCGAGCTGGCGCGCAAGCGCAAGAACAAGGTCCTCTCTTCGGAGAAAGCCAACGTCATGCACACCGGCGTGCTGTGGCGCGAGGAAGCGACCAAGCTGCACAAGGAGAGCTACAGCGACGTGGCACTCAGCCATATGTACGCCGACGCGCTCGCCATGCAGCTGCTGCGCACGCCCACCGCGTTCGACGTCATCGTCACCGACAACCTGTTCGGCGACATCCTCTCCGACGAGGCCTCGATGCTGACCGGCTCGCTCGGCCTGCTGCCGTCGGCGTCGCTCGGCGCGCCCGACGCCACCGGCCGGCGCAAGGCGCTGTACGAGCCAATCCACGGCAGCGCGCCCGACATCGCGGGCAAGGGCCTGGCCAATCCGATCGCCCAGACGCTCAGCTACGCCATGATGCTGCGGTACTCGTTCGACCTCGGCAAGGAAGCCGACCTGGTCGAGAAGGCGGTCGAGAACGTGCTGGGCCAAGGCTACCGCACCGGCGACCTGCTGGTCGGCGGCAAGAGCGACGGCCTCAAGAAGGTCGGCACCCAGGAAATGGGTGACGCCATCGTCAAGGAACTGGATCGGCTGGCCTAGCGCAGAAGAGAGCCGAGTATGCCGCGCAGGAAGGTGCGGCCGGCGCTCGCGGCGATGCGCTCGCTGATGCCCTTGCCGAAGACGGCCCGCGCGGCCGAGGTCGCCGCCATCGAGATCACCGTGCTGCCGACCGACTTGGCGACCTTGACGCCCATCGAATCCGGCTGACGCCCTGGCGCGCGCGGGGCCGGCGCCGGGGCCGGCGGTTGGGCGCGTTTGAGGCGCGGATCCCCACGCGGCGTTTCGGCTTCCGCCGGCGGCGCGCCGGCTGTCGGCTGGCTCCAGGGTCCCTGCGGCGGCGTTTCGGGCGCCGGCGACGTGGTCTGCGGCACCGAGCCGTATTGCCCGCGCCGCCGCGGCGCCTCGGCCGTCGCGGCTTTTGTCTGCTCACTGCCGGTGGCGCGGCCCATCAACACTTCATAGGCCGACGCCCGATCGATCATGGTTTCGTATTTTCCGGCGAGCGGGCTTGCCTTGATGGTCGCTCCACGCTCGACGTCGCTCACGGTGCCGATGCGCCCCTGTGGCGGCGCGATAAAGCAACGCTCGACGGGGCTCGGCACGCCCTTGGCGTCGAGGAACGACACCAGCGCCTCGCCGACGCCGAGCTGCTGGATGGCGTCGGCGGTCTTGAATTTCGGGTTGGCGCGGAATGTGTCGGCTGCCACCTTCACCGCCTTCTGGTCCTTGGGCGTGAAGGCACGCAGCGCGTGCTGCACGCGATTGCTGAGCTGACCGAGCACGGCTTCCGGCACGTCGAGCGGATTCTGGGTGATGAAGAAGACGCCAACGCCTTTGGAGCGGATCAGCCGCACCACCTGCTCGATGCGATCGAGCAGCACCCTGGGCGCGTCGGCGAACAACAGGTGCGCCTCGTCGAAAAAGAACACGAACCTGGGTTTGTCGAGATCGCCGACTTCGGGCAGGCGCTCGAACAGCTCCGACAGCAGCCACAGCAGGCCGGTGGCATAGAGGCGCGGGCTCTGCATCAGCCGGTCGGCTGCCAGCACGTTGATCACGCCCGCGCCCGTGGCATCGACGCGGATCATGTCGGCGAGATCGAGCGCGGGCTCGCCGAAGAAGCCCTCGCCGCCCTGCTGGTCCAGCATCAGGAGCTGGCGCTGGATCGTGCCGACGGTCTGCTTGCTCACGTTGCCGAACTCGTTGGTCAGCGTGCCGGCATTCTCCGCCACCCACTGCAGCATGGCCTGGAGGTCCTTGAAGTCGAGCAGCAGCAGGCCGCGCTCGTCGGCGACCTTGAAAACGATATTGAGCACGCCTTCCTGAACCTCGTTGAGCTGCAGCAGGCGGGCCATCAGCACCGGGCCGATCTCGCTCACGGTGGTGCGGATGGGATGGCCCTTGACGCCGAACAGGTCCCAGAACACGGCCGGAAAAGCACGGCCGCCATAGCCGTCAATCTTCAGCATCCTGGCACGTTCCAGCGCCTTGGGATTGTCGCCGCCCTTCTGGCTGATGCCGGCAAGGTCGCCCTTCACGTCGGCCATGAAGACCGGCACGCCGTAGGCGGAAAAGCCCTCGGCAAGGGTCTGCAGGGTGACGGTCTTGCCGGTGCCCGTGGCGCCCGCGATCAGGCCGTGGCGGTTGCCGAATTTGAGCAGCAGGTACTGGTCGCTGTCGCTCGCACCCACGAAAATCGCCGCGTCTTCGCTCAATGCCGCCTCCCGAAATCCATTTCGACCTTACCCAAAGACGGCCGCCCATAGTAGGGTCGGAGTATGAACCTTCCCCGACTTGCCCTCAGCGTCATCGGCGACGAAATCGGCCCGACGCTTGCCGAGATGATATCGTTTTGCAAAGAGAACGACGTCACGCGCCTCGAC
>CAMDQJ010000101.1 GCA_945905835.1 Asaia bogorensis | reverse complement strand
GACCTTGGCCGCGATCTCGCGGTCCTCCGGCTTCTTCGAGCGCATCAGGGTGACGTAATAGTAGGTATTGGCGAGGCAAAGATCGGCCTCGCCTGCCGCGACGCCCTTGATCTGGTCGGTGTCGCCGCCGCGCGGCGCGCGCGCCAGGTTGGCGGCAATGCCCTTGGCCCAGGCCTCGGTCTTTTCCGGTCCCAATGCCGCCAGCAGCGAGCCGGTAAGCGACTGATTGTAGATGTGGCCCGACGTACGTGTGAGCAGACGGCCCTTCCACTTCGGATCAGCGAGGCTCTCGTAGTTCGGCACGTCGCCTGGCTTCACCTTCTCCTTGTTGTAGAGGATGACCCGCGCGCGCTTGGAGAAGCCGAACCAGGTGCCATCCGGATCTCGCAGATGCACCGGCACGTCGGCCAGCGCCGGCGACGACACGGCCTGTAGCAGGCCCATCTGGCGCGCCCGCTCGATACGGCCGGCGTCGGTCGTGATGAAGACATCGCACGGGCTCTTGTCGCCCTCGGCTCGCAGGCGCTCGACCAGCGGATCGGGCTCGGCGTCGATGCGGTTGATCTTGATGCCGGTCAGGTCGGTGAAATTGCCGTAGAGCGCCTGGTCGGTGTTGTAGTGGCGCGCCGAATAGAGATTGAGCTCGCCCGCCGCCTGGGCTCCCCGGCTGGCCACCAGCCCGGCAGATGCTACAAAACCACCGGCCACAAAGTAACGACGTAGCATGGTCGCCTCATTGCAATTCAGTCTCAATTGCTAGTGGTAGCATCTTGACAGAGTAACTGCAAATCATTCTCAGGCGGGGTCAGGTCGTTTTCGAAATGAACCGTCCGTTTGCGACAGAGCTTTGCATTGAAAACACAGATGGGATTAACTTTTGGAACAGTGGGAATGTGAAACCGCCCATCGGGGCGTCGTTTGAGGAAACGGCGATGTTGCTAGCGAAGGTCCTCGCTCGCACGATGAGTGAGGGTCGAATAACGATCATCGATGCGGCCGGCCGGCCGCATGTCGCTGAAGGGCCAAAGAAAGGCCCTGCAGTCACCATGCGCGTTCACGACCGTTGGACCGAATGGCGCTTGGCACTGCGGCCGCGGCTCGCTCTGGGCGAAGCCTACATGGACGGCAAGGTCACGGTCGAAGACGGCGATATCTACGACCTGCTCGACCTGCTCAGCCGCAACATGGGCGGCATCGGCAGCACAGCAATGGTCCGCTTCTCCTACGAGATGCAGCGCCTGATGCGACTGGCGGAGCAATACAACCCGATCGGCACGGCGCAGAAGAACGTCGCACATCACTACGACCTCAACGACCAGCTCTACGAAGCCTTTCTCGACCGCGACCGGCAGTATTCCTGCGCCTATTTCTTGTCGCCCAACGACACGCTCGACCAGGCTCAGCTCAACAAGAAGCGCCACATCGCCGCGAAGCTGCTGCTGCAGCCCGGCCAGCAGGTCCTCGACATCGGCTCGGGCTGGGGCGGCATGGGCCTCTATCTCGGGCGCGAGTTCGACGTCGACGTGACCGGCGTCACGCTTTCCAAGGAGCAGCACGGTGTATCGAGCCGGCGCGCCCTCGAAGGCGGCCCCGCCGACCACGTGCGCTTCAAGCTGATCGACTATCGCCAGGAACCCGGCCAGTACGACCGCATCGTCTCGGTCTTCATGTTCGAGCATGTCGGCGCGGCGCATTACATCGAGTTCTTCCGCAAGGTGAAGTCGCTGCTCAAGGACGACGGCGTCATGTTGCTGCATTCGATCGGCCGCATGGAGCCTCCGGGCGGCACCAATACCTGGCTGCGCAAGTACATCTTCCCGGGCGGCTATTCGCCCGCGATGTCGGAGGTATTCGCCGCCATCGAGAAGGTCGGTCTATATGTCACCGACGTCGAGACCCTGCGCCTGCACTACGCCCAGACGCTGCGCCACTGGCGCCAGCGCTTCCAGGCCAACCGCGAACGCATCAAGAATACGGCCGGCTACGACGAGCGTTTCTGCAGGATGTGGGAATTTTATCTCGCCGGCTGCGAGGTTTCCTTTCGCTACATGGGCCAGATGGTCTTCCAGATGCAGCTCGTCAAGCATCGGGATACCGTGCCCGTGACGCGCGGTTACATGGTCGACAACGAGCGCCGTTCCGGCGGCGCTGCCTCGATGGCAGCGGAATAACCAACAGTTCTGTCCCCATGTTGATTGGTACGGCCGCATTTGCGATGGTGGCCGTCCCCTCAAACTAACTAAAAAGGCTCTACATGGAGCCCTTAAAAGATACATCGAATGTCACGCGCCTGCCCGGCGCCGAAGACGTTAGTTTCCGCGAGCCGCCGCACAACTTCGAGGCGGAGCAAGCGCTGCTGGGCGCGATCCTGGTCAACAACGCCGCCTACCAGCGCGTCGCGGAGTTCCTGAAGCCGGAGCATTTCGCCGATCCGTTGCACGGCAAGCTGTTCGACGCCGTGGCGCGCCTGATCGAGCGCGGCCAGGTGGTGAGCGCCGTCACGCTCAAGAGCTATGTAGAGCAGGACGAGGCGGTGAAGGCGGCCGGCGGCGCCACCTACCTCGCCCGTCTCGCCGCGGCGTCGGTGCACGTGATCGACGCCGGCGATTTCGGACGCACCGTGCACGATCTTTATCTCCGCCGGCAGCTGATCGATGTCGGCGAAGGCATGGTCAACGGCGCCTTCGGCGGCGACATCGACGAAATGGCGCTGCAGCAGATCGAGCTGGCCGAAAAGAAGCTCTACGACCTCGCCAGCTCCGGTCAGATCGACGGCGGCTTCAAGCCTTTCCGCTCGGCGCTGACCGAGGCGACGATCGCCGCCGAGGCGGCCTACCACCGTGTCGGTCAGCTCACCGGCGTGGCGTCAGGCTTGTTCCAGCTCGACCAGTTGCTGGGCGGCCTGCACCGCTCCGACCTCATCATCCTGGCCGGCCGCCCGTCGATGGGGAAGACGGCGCTCGCCACCAACATGGCCTTCAACGCCGTGAAGGCCTACCGCGAAGAGCATGGCGAGGACGGCAAGCCCAAGGTCGCCGACGGCGCGGTCGTGGGCTTCTTCTCGCTGGAAATGTCGGCCGAGCAGCTCGCCACCCGCATCCTCTCCGAGCAGGCACGCATCTCGTCGGAGAAGATCCGCAAGGGCGAGCTTATAAGCGGCGACTTCGACAGGGTCCTGTCGGTCAGCCAGGAACTCGAGCATCTCAACCTCTTCATCGACGACACGCCGGCGCTCACCATCGCGGCGCTACGCACCCGTGCCCGCCGGCTGAAGCGGACCCACGGCCTCGGCATGATCGTCGTCGACTACCTGCAGCTCCTCAATCCGTCGGGCCGTAACCGCCAGGACAATCGCGTCCAGGAGGTCTCGGAGATCACGCGCGGCCTCAAGACCCTGGCCAAGGAGCTCGACGTGCCGGTGCTGGCGCTGTCGCAGCTCAGCCGTGCCGTCGAACAGCGCGAGGACAAGCGCCCGCAGCTCGCCGACCTGCGCGAATCGGGCTCGATCGAGCAGGACGCCGACGTCGTCATGTTCGTCTACCGCGAGGAGTACTACCTGCAGCGCGGCGAGCCGCAGCGCCGCGCCGAGGAGAACGACCAGCGCTTCAACGAGCGTCACGACGCCTGGAAGCAGCGCTGCGAGCAGACCTACGGCAAGGCCGAAGTGATCGTGGCCAAGCAGCGCCACGGCCCGACCGGCGTCGTGCGCCTGTCGTTCGAGGGCGAGTTCACCAAGTTCGACAATCTGGCGGCCGACGAGGACACCTCCTCCAGGCCGGCCTTCTAGCCGCGCGCCATGACTGCCGCTGCCGACAGCGACGCAACGCGCCGGGCCGGCGCGGTCCTGACCGTCGATCTGGGCGCCATCGCCGCCAACTGGGCGGGCCTGCGCGACGCCGGCCGCGCCACCGGCAAGCAGGTCGATTGCGCCGCCGTGCTGAAGGCCGACGCCTACGGCACGGGAGCGACTGTCATCGGTCCGCGCCTGGCGGCCGAAGGCTGCCGGCAGTTCTTCGTCGCCCATATCGACGAGGCCATCGCGCTGCGCGGTGTCCTGCCCGAGTTGCCGATCTACGTCTTGAACGGCCTGCTTGCCAACACCGAGGGCGATTTCGTCGAACATGGACTGACGCCGGTCCTCAATCATCTCGGCCAGCTCAACGCCTGGCGGGCCGCCGCCCAGCGCTTCGACAAGGCGCTCGACGCGGTCATCCACATCGACACCGGCATGAACCGGCTAGGCTTCGGGGCCGAAGAAGCCACGGCGCTGGCGAACGAGCGCGGCCGCCTGCGCGGTCTGCGGCTGTCGCTGATCATGAGCCATCTCGTGGCGTCGGAGGAGCAGGCCAACCCGGTCAACGGCGAGCAGCTCTCGCGCTTCCGCAATTTCGTCAAGGCGATGCCGGGGGCGCAGACGTCGCTCGCCAATTCCTCCGGCATCTTCCTCGGGCCGGACTATCATTTCGACCTGATGCGGCCGGGTGCCGCGCTCTACGGCATCAATCCCCTGCCCGGCCAGGCCAACCCCATGCTGCCGGTGGTGACGCTGCAGGCCCGTATCCTGCAGGTCCGTCGCGTTGACGCTCTGCAGACCGTTGGCTACGGTGGCGCGTGGCGCGCCGCTCGGCCGAGCCGCGTCGCCACGATCGCGCTGGGCTATGCCGACGGCTACTTCCGCACACTCATCAACCGCACCTTCGTGCATCTCGCCGGACAGCTCATTCCCGTGATCGGCCGCATCTCCATGGACCTCGTCACAATCGACGTGACAGACATCGCCGAGGCCGACTCCCAGCCCGGCGCTGCTGTCGAGGTGCTGGGCCAGCATCTCACCCCCGACGGCCTGGCCGATCACGCGCGCACCAATGCCTACGAGGTCATGACCGCGCTCGGCCGCCGCTACGCGCGCGTCTATGTCGAAAACACCTCCGTCGAAAATGGGCAGGCCGTTTCGTGAGCGTCCCGCTGCTCACCGTGCTCGGGCGCATGACGCTCAGCTTCCTCGAGGCGACCGGCGCGATCACCTCGTTTGCCGTCCATGCCGTGCGGCAGGCCGTGCAGCCGCCCTACTACCATCGCCAGATCGTCCGCCAGATGCTGGAGATCGGCTACTACTCGCTGCCCGTGGTCGGCCTCACCGCCATCTTCACCGGCATGGTGCTGGCGCTGCAGAGCTACACCGGCTTCGCCCGCTTCTCGGCCGAGAGCGCCATTCCCAATGTCGTCGTGGTGTCGCTGACCCGCGAACTGGGGCCGGTGCTGGCGGCGCTGATGGTGGCCGGCCGCGTCGGTGCCGCCATGGCGGCCGAAATCGGCACCATGCGCGTCACCGAGCAGATCGACGCGCTGACCACGCTCTCGACCGACCCGTTCAAATACCTGGTGGCGCCGCGGCTGGTCGCCGGAATCGTCACGCTGCCGATCCTGGTGCTGATCGCCGACATCATCGGCGTGCTGGGCGGTTTTCTGGTCGGCGTCTACAAGCTCGACTTCAACGACCAGGCCTATCTGCGCAACACCGTCGACTTCCTGCAGACCCAGGACGTCGTCTCGGGCCTGGTGAAGGCCGCGGTGTTCGGCTTCCTAATCACGCTGATGGGCTGCTACCACGGCTACCATTCCAAGGGCGGCGCCGAGGGTGTCGGCAAGGCCACGACCAACGCCGTCGTCTCGGCCTCGATCCTGATCCTGACCTTCAACTACTTCATCACCGAGGCGTTCTTCGCGCGCTGACATGGCCCTCCCCAAGATCTCGCTCCGCGGCGTCACCAAGTCGTTCGGCCCCAAGAAGGTCCTGACCGGCATCGACCTCGACGTCGCGGCCGGCGAATCGCTGGTCGTGATCGGCGGTTCGGGCAGCGGCAAGTCGGTGCTGCTGAAATGCATCCTCGGCCTGATGCATCCCGACACCGGCTCGATCCGCATCGACAACGAGGAGACCGTCGGCTTCACCGACCGCGGCCGCGCACGCGTCATGCGCAAGTTCGGCATGCTGTTCCAGGGCGGCGCGCTGTTCGACTCCCTCACGGTCTGGGAGAACGTTGCCTTCGGGCCGATCCAGAGCGACGGCATGGATCCCGAGCAGGCGCGCGAGGTGGCAATGGCCAAGCTCGGCGCGGTCGGCCTCGGCCCAGAGATCGGCGAGTTGCGCCCCGGCGAACTGTCGGGCGGCATGCAAAAGCGCGTAGCGCTCGCCCGCGCCATCGCCCGCGAGCCCGAGATCATCTTCTTCGACGAACCGACCACCGGCCTCGACCCGATCATGTCGGACGTCATCAACGAGCTGATCGTGAAGTGCGTGCGCGATCTTGGCGCCACCGCGGTGTCGATCACCCACGACATAGCGAGCGCGCGCAAGATCGGCCACCGCATTAGCATGATCTACGACGGCAAGCTGATCTGGCAGGGCCCGGTAGGCGACATCGACCGCTCGGGCAACGAGCATGTCGACCAGTTCATCCACGGCCGCGCCGAGGGACCGATCCGCATGCAGGTCCGGAAGCTGTAGGCGGCGCATCATGGCCCGCCCGGTAAAGCGTTTCGTCTGCCAGAGCTGCGGCTCCGTCTCCAACAAGTGGAGCGGCAAATGTGATGCCTGCGGCGAATGGAACACCATCCTAGAGGAGGCAGCCCCTGCGCCCGGCCCGGCCGGTGGTGGTCTCGCCCGCGGCGGCAAGGGCCGGCGCATCGAGTTCGCAGCACTCACCGGCACCTCGCCGCAGCCGCCGCGCTACAAGAGCGGCATCGTCGAATTCGACCGAGCCTGTGGCGGCGGGCTGGTCGTGGGCTCCGCCCTGCTGATCGGCGGCGATCCTGGCATCGGCAAGTCGACGTTGCTGCTGCAGGTGACAGCCGCACTCGCGCGCAAGGGCGTGCCGGTGGCCTACATCTCCGGTGAGGAAGCGCTCGACCAGGTGCGCCTGCGTGCCGAGCGGCTGGGCCTGGCCGACGCCAACGTCCAGCTCGCGACCGCCACCTCGGTGCGCGACATCATCGCCTCGCTCGAGGCTCCCGATGCGCCGCGCGTGGCGGTGATCGATTCGATCCAAACCATGTGGCTCGACACCATCGACAGCACACCCGGCACAGTGACCCAGGTGCGTGGCTCGGCGCAGGCACTGGTCGACCTCGCCAAGCGTCGCGGCATCGCCGTCCTGCTGGTCGGCCACGTCACCAAGGACGGCGCCATCGCCGGCCCCCGCGTGCTCGAGCACATGGTCGACACGGTGCTCTATTTCGAGGGCGACCGCGGCCATCAGTTCCGCATCCTGCGCGCGGTGAAAAACCGCTTCGGCCCGACCGACGAGATTGGCGTCTTCGAGATGTCCGACCACGGCCTGTCGGATGTCAGCAATCCCTCTGCCTTGTTCCTCGCGGAGCGGCGCGGCCAAGTGTCAGGTGCCTGCGTCTTTGCCGGCATCGAGGGCACGCGGCCGGTGCTGGTCGAGATCCAGGCGCTGGTGGCGCCCTCGTCCTTCGCCACGCCGCGCCACGCCGTGGTCGGCTGGGACACCAATCGCCTCGCCATGGTGCTGGCGGTGCTGGAGGCGCGCTGCGGCGTCAGCATCGGCACCAACGACGTCTATCTCAACGTCGCCGGCGGCCTGCGCATCAGCGAGCCTGCCGCCGACCTCGCGGTGGCAGCGGCGCTGGTGTCGTCGCTGGCCGACGAGGCGGTGCCGGCCGACATGGCAGTGTTCGGCGAAATCGGGCTCGGCGGCGAGGTTCGCCCGGTCGGCCAGCGCGACGCCCGCCTGCGCGAGGCGGCCAAGCTCGGCTTCCGCAGCGCCCTGCTGCCCAAGGCAAGCGCCGGTTCGGCGCCTGCCGGGCGCGGCCCGGATGGCATCGCCATTGACGAAATCGAGCATCTGTCGGACCTTGTGGCGCGCTTTCAGGCGGCCGACCGGCCTCTCAAGCGCCCGCGCCGCGAGGGCTCCTCAGGGCCTCGGCGTGAGCAAAATTAAGGGTGTGTGAGGTCGATGGATCAACTCGGCATAACGGTTTTCGACGTGGCGGTGATCGCCGTGGCGATCTTTGGCGCAGCCCTCGGCATGTCGAGCGGCTTTGCCCATGCCGTCCTGTTCATCTTCTCCTGGATCGCGGCGGGCTGGGTCGCCTGGAAGTTCGCCCACATCATCCAGCCCGAGGTCCAGCAGCTCGTCGGCAGCGCCGAACTGGCCTATTTCGTCTCCATGCTGGCGGTCTTCGTGGCCGCTCTGGTGGCGCTGGTCATGCTGACCAACGCGCTGTCGCGGTCGATCCGCCTGAGCCCGCTGCGCAAGCCGGACCGCATCCTGGGTGCAGGTTTCGGCGTGCTCTGTGCCTGGGTCGCCATCGGCACGGCTTTCCTGTTCTACAGCTATCTCGGGCACCGGCAGCTGCCACCGGCAATCGAGGCGGGGGCGACTTTCCCGATGGTCCGCGACATGGCGACCTTCGTGGAGCCCTACCTGCCGCCGGGCTTCCGCACGCGCCTGCAACGGCCCGGCCAGGAAGACAGCACCACCCCCGCCTCGCCGGCAGCGCCCGTGGAAGCCAAACCGCCGCAGTAACTTATCCTTGATGACGGCGCGGGGTACCCCAGATATAACCCCGCCGTGCCGACGCCCTATCCCAAACGTCCGGACAAAGACCTCGACAAGTTTCACGAGGAATGTGCGTTGTTCGGGATTTACGGGACCGCCGACGCCGCCGCCCATACAGCCCTCGGCCTTCACGCCCTGCAGCATCGCGGTCAGGAAGCCGCGGGCATTGTTACCTATGACGGCCGCCATTTCCACGATCACCGGGCTCCTGGCCTGGTCGGCGACATTTTCGGCGAGCCCAACGTCATGGCCCGCCTCAAAGGCTACGCGGCGATCGGCCATAACCGCTACGCGACCACCGGCGGCGCCTCGGACCGCAACATCCAGCCGATCTTCGCCGACTTCGACTTCGGCGGCATGGCGCTGGCGCATAACGGCAACCTGACCAACGCCTATATCCTGCGCAAAGAGCTCGTGCGCATGGGCTGCCTGTTCCAGTCGACCACCGACACCGAAGTCATCAACCACCTGGTCGCCCGCTCCAACTACTCGACCGTGCAGGACCGCCTGATCGACGCGCTCGGCCGCGTGAAGGGCGCCTACTCGCTGCTTTTGCTGACCCACGAGGCGCTGATCGGCGTGCGCGATCCGCTGGGCGTGCGGCCGCTGGTCATGGGCAAGCTGGAAGCTTCTTGGATCCTGACCTCGGAGACCTGCGCGCTCGACATCATCGGCGCCCGCTTCGTGCGCGACGTCGATCCCGGCGAGATCGTCATCATCGACGGCAACGGCCCGCGCTCGATCAAGCCCTTCACCAAGCAGCCGCGCCGCTTCTGCGTCTTCGAGCACATCTATTTCGCCCGCCCCGATTCACGCCTCGAAGGCGTCGGCGTCTATGAGGCGCGCAAGCGCATCGGCATGGAGCTGGCCAGGGAAAGCCCGGTCGAGGCCGATGTCGTGGTGCCGGTGCCCGATTCGGGCGTGCCGGCGGCGATCGGCTACTCGCACGGCTCGGGCCTGCCGTTCGAGCTCGGCATCATCCGCAATCACTATGTCGGCCGCACCTTTATCGAGCCCGCCGACAACATTCGCCATCTCGGCGTGCGCCTGAAGCACAACGCCAACCGCGCCCTGATCCAGGACAAACGGGTGATCCTGGTCGACGATTCGATCGTGCGCGGCACGACCTCGATGAAGATCGTCGAGATGGTGCGCCAGGCCGGCGCCCGCGAGGTGCACATGCGCATTGCCGCCCCGCCGACCACCAACCCGTGCTTCTACGGCATCGACACGCCCGAACGCGACAAGCTGCTGGCCTCGCGCTACGACGTCGCCGGCATGGCTAAGTTCATCGGCGTTGATTCGCTGGCCTTCATCTCGATCGACGGACTCTACCGCGCCATGGGCCTGCCCGGCGGCCGCGATCCCAACGCCCCGGCGTTCTGCGACGCCTGCTTCACCGGCGACTATCCGATCCCGCTCGACGATCAGGTCGGCATCGAGGATCGCCAGCTCTCCTTCCTCGCCGAGCCCGCCTGATAAATGAGGCTGGCCGGCCGTATCGCGCTGATCACCGGCGCCTCGCGCGGCCTGGGCGCTGCCGCCGCGCTGGCCTATGCCCGGGAAGGTGCGCACTGCGTACTGGTCGCGCGCACCGTAGGCGGCCTTGAGGCAGTCGACGACAAGATCAAGGCAGCCGGCGGCACCGCCACGCTGGTGCCGCTCGACATCACCGACGGCCCCGGCATCGACCGCCTCGGTGCCGCGCTCCACGAACGCTTCGGCAAGCTCGACGTGCTGCTGGCCAATGCCGCCGTGCTGGGCACGCTTTCGCCGCTCGGCCATATCGAGCCCAAGACCTTCGACGAAGTGATGGCGGTGAATGTCACCGCCAACTGGCGGCTGCTGCGCTCGATGGATCCGCTGCTGCGCGCCTCCGACGCCGGCCGCGGCATCTTCATCACCTCGGGCGTCGCCCGCCGCGTCATCCCCTTCTGGGGCGCCTATGCCATGAGCAAGGCTGCGCTCGACATGATGGTCGGCATCTACGCCGCCGAGCTCGAGGGCACCAACGTGCGGGTCAATCTCTACAATCCCGGCGCCACCCGCACCGGCATGCGCGCCCAGGCCTTCCCCGGCGAGGATCCCGCGACGCTGCAAACACCTGATGCGCATGGCGAGGGCTTGATCCAGCTCGCGCTGCCGTCGTGCGAACTGCACGGCCAGTGGGTCGCAGGCGATCTGATGTTGAAACCGACCGGACCGGTCAACTAGTGGCGCTTCTTCTTCGCCCGTGAAGCGTAAGGATTGTCCGGCTTGCGCATCATCACGCGGATCGGCACGCCGGGCATGTCGAAATCGTCGCGCAGGCGGTTGAGCAGAAAGCGCAGATAGTCGCCGCCCAGCTCGTCGGGCTGGCTGACCGACAGCATGAAGGTCGGCGGTCGTGTTTTGGTCTGGGTCATGAAGCGCAGGCGAATGCGTTTGCCGTTGGCCAGCGGCGGCGGATGCAGCGTCTCCATCTCGCGTAGCCAGCGATTGACCAGCGGCGTGCGGATGCGCTTGTTCCAGATGGCGTAGGTCTCGAACACCGCCGGCATCAGCCGCTCGATGCCGCGCCCCGTCAGCGCCGAGATGCCGACGATCGGCACGCCCTTCACTTGGGAGAACGAGGTTTGCAGGCGGTCGCGCAGCTTGCGCCACGCCTTGTTGGCCTGCGAGCGGTCCTCCGTGAGCAGGTCGATCTTGTTGGCGGCGATAACCAGCGCACGGCCCTCCTCGATCACCCAGCTGGCGACGTTGAGGTCCTGCTTCTCGGCCATATCGATGGCATCGAGCACGACGATCACCACGTCGGCCAGGCGAATGGCGTCGAGCGTGTCGGCGACCGAGGCGGCCTCGAGCTTCTTTTCGATCCGGCTGCGCCGGCGCATGCCGGCGGTGTCGACCAGGCGGATCTTGCGGCCCTTGTATTCCCACTCGACGCGGACGGCGTCGCGCGTAATGCCGGCCTCGGGTCCCGTGAGCACGCGCTCCTCGCCGACCAGGCGGTTGAGCAGCGTCGACTTGCCGACATTGGGCCGCCCGACGATGGCCAGCAGCAGTGGACGACGTTCGGCAGCCGCAGCGGCGGCCTCGGCCTTGTTCTCGCTGGCCGCGTCGATCTTCTCTTCTTCGACCTCCTCGTCCGGCTCGACCGCCGGAATGTGGCGCGACAGCGCCTCGTGCAGGTCGGAGAGGCCTTCGGCATGCTCGGCCGACACGGGGATCGGCTCGCCCAGCCCCAGTGCGTGGGCTTCGGCCAGGCCATTCTGGCCGGCGCGGCCCTCGCACTTGTTGGCGACAACCACGACCTTGGTCGCGCGCTTGCGCAGCCAGTCGGCGAACAGCTCGTCGAGCGGCTGGATGCCGGCGCGGGCATCGATCATGAACATCACGGCATCGACCGAATCGACGGCGCGCTCGGTGAAGCGGCGCATGCGCGCTTCCAGCACCTCGCCGCCGGTATCTTCCCAGCCGGCGGTGTCGAGCAGCGTGAAATTGAGGTCGCCGAGGCGGCCCTCGCCCTCGCGCACGTCGCGGGTCACGCCGGGCGTGTCGTCGACGATGGCGCGGCGGCGGCCGACCAGCCGATTGAAAAGCGTCGACTTGCCGACGTTCGGGCGGCCAACGATGGCGACCCGCGGCAAGCGGCTCGGGTCAGCGAAGGGCAATGAGGCGGCCGTAGTCGGTCAGCACATAGATGGTGTTGTTGGCGATCACCGGCCCGAGCCGGATCGGATCGCCCACCGCCATGCGCCCCATGATCTCGCCGGTGTAGGGCGAGATCGCCAGAAGATCGCCGGTCGAGCCGCCCATCAGCAGGCGGTCGCCAGCCAGTACCGGACCGGCCCACAGCACCGGCCGGCGGTGCTTCTCGTCCTCATATTGCGTCAGCGGCGTCACCCACTTGACCTTGCCGTCGGCGCGGTTGATGGCGGCGACGTCGGCGCTATCGGTCACGACGAACAGGAAGCGGCCCGCCACCCACGGCGTCTGGTTGCCGCCGAAGCCACGCTCCCACTGGCGCTGGCCGGTGCGCAGGTCGATGCCGGTCATCTGGCCGGCCGAGCCGATGGCCACGACCAGGCCGCGGTCGATTACCGGACGACCGCGAATGTCGGAAAGATTGGCGAAGGCGCGGGCCTCGCGGCGCTGGCCGATCAGCGATTCGTTCCACACCTGGCGGCCGGTATCGATGCGCAGCGCCACCAGTTCGCCCGACGTGAACGGCGCCACCACGAATTCGCCCGACGCCGCAGGGCTGCTGGCGCTGACATAGCCCGCCGTCTCCTGCAGCGCCGAGTAGCTCCACAGGTCCGAGCCGTCGACCGCCGCAAGCGCGTGCAGCTTGTTGTCGATCGAGACGGCGAACACACGGTCGGCGAAGATGGCCGGGGCGCCGCGCACCGGCGCACTCACGGTCGAACGCCAGATTTCCTTGCCGTCGGCGGGATCGAGGGCAATGACGACGGCGAAGCCCGTGGTCACGAACAGCCGGCCGCCATAGTAGGCCAGCCCGCCGCCGAACTCGTCGGAATCGCGGGCCTTTTCCGGCGACAGCGTAACCCGCCACTGGAGTGCTCCGGTATCGGCCTTGAAGGCCGAGACGGTGCTTTCGGCGTCCTTGGTGAAGACCTGGCCGTTGGCCACCACCGGCGGCGTGGTCAGCAGGCGCGACGACGACGAGCCGTTGCCGACCGACGCGGTCCAGATGATCTGCGGCGTCGCACCGATCGACAGATGGTGCATGGCGTAGTTGGCGTAGCCGCCGGACTGCGGCCACGAATCGTTGACCTCGGGCGCCGGCAGAACGACCTGCAGGTTGGCGGTGTCGCGGTCGGGCTCGAGTTCGCCGCGGTTCTGGAACACCGAGATGCGCTCGCCGGGCAGCGGATCCTTCTTCTTGTCGAACCAGTCGCAGCCGTTCAGCAGCAGCGCGGCCGCGCAGGCGGCGGCAACAACGGAATAACGCATTGCCCTACTTCGCTCCCTCGGCAGCCACCGGGCCACCGTTGAGATTGAGCATCGCCTGAGCCCTCTGCGCCGCACCCTGGGGCGCGCCAGGATCCTTGACGATTTCGTTCCACAATTCGCGCGCGCGCTTGGTGTCGCCCTTGCGGTTGACATTCATCGCCTGCAGTTCGCGCACGCTCAGCCGATAAGGCCGGCCATCGGCCGCGAGCGGCTCGAGCTTGGCGATCATCTCGTCGGCTTTGCCGGAATCGACGCTTTTGAGCGCCGCCATGACGGCGGCGAGATCGGCGAGTTCGGTAGAGCTCAGGGCCGCGCCGACCTCGGAGAGCGCGGTCGCCTGCTCGGCCGGCGTGTCGCGCAGCTGGGCGGCCAGAAGGCGGGCGAGCGAACGGTAGGGCTCCAGCGCGTCGGCCGCCTGCTTCTCGAAATCGACGCGGGCGCCGGCATTGTCCTGGCCGACCTTGGCCAAGGCGGCCGAATAGGCGGCGCCGGCCACAGCACGCTGGGAATCGGTGTATTTACGCCAACCGGTGAAGCCGGCCACACCGACCACCACGACCACGGCGGCGGCCACGATCCAGGTGCCCCAGCGGGTCCAAAAGGCCCTGAGATCGTCCTGGCGGACGGCATCGTCGACTTCCTGCAGGGCGGCCGAATCCGACACGTGCTTGGCTCCCGGATTATCGCGAAATATCAACAGCTTCAGCGGCGGTTCATAGCCCTCCACCCGGGTTTTGGCAAACCACGGGAGCGTTGCAGGAGAGCGGCTTTACCCCCACCCCGGCTTCTGCAACAATTCGGTCAGAAGGCATGACCAATCTCTATCGTCTGGCCGATCAGCGGGCGCGTCGAAAGATCGTTTCCTTCGACCGGCGCGAGCTCAATCGGCTGCTTAGCCTCTACAGCGTTCGGGTCGCGAGCGGCGAATGGCGCGACTACGCCATCGATTTTCGTCCCGGCATGGCGATTTTCTCGATCTTCCGGCACGCCGCCGAGCAGCCGCTGTTTGCCATCGCCAAGGTTCCCGGCACCAGCCAGGGCGGCTACATGGTCTATAATGGCCCACGCAGGCTGGCGCAGAGCGACACGCTCGAAGACGTGCTGCGCGTCTTCGACCGTAAACTCCGGCTGCTGCTCAGCTAAAAGGCTACTTGCCGCCCTTGTCCATGCCGGGCGTGGTGGCCGCACCGACGCCCGCGCCAATGAGGCCGCCGACCACGGCCGAGCCGATGATCGGGAAGCCCGTGACCAGGCCGAGCACGGCGCCCGA
>CAMDQJ010000100.1 GCA_945905835.1 Asaia bogorensis | reverse complement strand
GGATCGAGTTGATCAGCGCGGCGCCAATCAAAAAGAGGAGCACAAGCACCAGTACCCGCTTCGTACCTCCGGATTGGCCGGTGCTTGCCAACAAGTTCGCCCCCTCAGTCCTGGACTGCTGATGCGCTTACTTAACGATAATCTGCGCGACCTGCCAGGCCGAGCGGCTGTAGAAGCGCTGGTGCTTCAGGTCGGGATCCGAATCGTACGGATATCCGGGCCGATACCGGCGTCACGCTGACCCAGGGTTTTCCCAACCCGCGGAACAACTATCTGGCCATCAACCTGCTCGCGCAGGGATACACCGCCCGACAGGCTTTGGCGGAACTCATCGGCGACGACCGCGACAGCGAATACCGGCAGATCGCGATGGTCGATCGCGACAACAATGCCGTCGCGCATACCGGCACTAACCTGCGCAAGTGGGCTGGGCACCGTATCGGCAAAGCCTGTGTCGCCTTCGGCGACGGGCTGGCGGGGCGGCAGGTGGTGGACGCGATGGCCGCGGGCTTCGAAGCCGCGTCGCAGACGGACCTCGACGAGCAACTGCTCGCGGCGCTGGAAGCGGGCCGCGCTGCCGGTGGCCTGGCCGGCGCCAAAGGGCGGCTGCCCGAGCGCTCGGCGGCGCTAATCGTGTGAGGCAACCGCACGCACAACGAACTCGATCTGCGTGTCGATCTGCATGATCGCGCCATCGACGACTTGCGGCGCATCCACGCCGATTACAAGCCGACCATCGCCTACTACGACGAGCGCGCCCGCAATCCGCGCAACGCCCTCTCCGGGATGGAATTCGCCGACAAGCTGAAGAACCGGCAGCAGAAGGAAACGGCATGACCTATTCCATCATCGCGCGTTGCCCGCGCACCGGCCGCTTCGGCGTCGGCTCGACCACCTTTTCCATGGCCTGCGGCCGGCGCAACGAAAGCGTACGGCCCAACGTCGACGTCGGCAAATCGCAGCCCTTTTACCTGCGTTACGTCGATCCGCTGGCGCTCAACATGCTGGCGCAAGGCTACACGCCGCAGCATGTCGTGCGTACGCTGCAGGCCGACGATCCGGATTTCGACTACCGCCAATTCGGCATCATCGACCGCGACAACAACGTCGTCGCACACACCGGCCCGGGATGCGGCCCGTGGGCCGGCCATACGGTCGGCCCCTACTACGCCGCCTACGGCAACGGCCTCGCCGGCCCGCAAACCGTGGCAGGCATCGTCTCGGGCTTTCTCAGGCAACCCGAGGCGGCGCTCGAAGACCGCCTGCTGCTGGCGCTGGAAGGCGGGCGCGACGCCGGCGGCCAAGCCTCCAAAGGCGTGCCACGTCCGGAGCGCTCGGCGTGGATCCGCGTCGTCGACCGGCTCGACCATCCGGAAATCGACGTGCGCGTAGATCTGCACGACAAGTCCGTCACCGAGCTGCGCCGCGTCCTCGGGGAATTCAAACGCTATCGCGATTACTACAGCGCGCGTTGCGCCCATCCGGGCGATGCGTTTCCCGAGGAGGAGTTCGCCGCCGGGCTCGGCGCCAAGGCGGCATAGTCGCAGATGGCGCAGCAGATCGAAAAGCTCGCTCGTTTTGTCGCGGAGACGACGCTTGAGCAGGTACCGCAGAAAGTACAGCGTTAGGCCTGCGCGAACGCCGCGCCTGAAACCATCAGCGCCAGCGCCGCCATCATGGAGCCGCCAAGCATTCTGCGTGTCGTGAATGACTTCATCGAGACCTTCCCTGGCCGTTGGACGATGTCCACAGCCGTAACAACCATGCCACTCGCCCTATCCATGCCGGTCTGTGAAGCGGCCGACTGCCGTCTCGGTGCGCGCGAGATATTCGCGGGCGTGCGCTTTGTAGTCCGCGCCCGGCGTCTTGAGGTGAATGTCAGAGATCATCGCCCACATCGCCTCGCGCAGCGCGCTGGCGACTTTCATGGCGTCGAACGAGCGGCGGACGCCGTCGCCAACCTCATTCTCGAAATAGGCCTCCAGCAGGGCGGTATCCTCGGCCGGGCCGAAGCCGCCGTTGGACGCCAGGTTGGCGAGGTCGAACATCGCCGTGCCGAAGCCGCCATACTCCCAGTCGATCAGCCACAGGCGTTTGCCGTCGTCTATGAGATTGCCCGCCAGCAGGTCGTGATGGCCGAACACGATCGGCATCGGCTCCTGCGCCTCCTCGAGCTTCCCGGCGAGCGCGAGGAAGCGCAGCAGCTCCGGTACGAACGGGCTGCCGCCCGTTTCCAGCGTCCGCGCATAGTCGCGGATGACGTGAAAGACCCAGAAGAAGTTCGGCGGCCCGGCAAGATGCCCACCGACAGTGCGATGGCAGGCCTGTAGCAGTGCCGCGATACGCGGAATGTTGGCGCCGAGGTCGGCCTCGACGAAGGTCCGGCCTTCGACGAAGCGCAGCACCATCAGGCCGGGTTCGGTGTGAACGATTTCCGGTGCCAGGCCCGCCTTGAACGCAGCGATCGAAGCCGCTCGCTCGCGGTCGCGGAAGACGTGATGCACGGCGACATCCTCGACGCAGCGCACGACGAACTTTCCCGCGCCGTCTTCGGCCACGAACGAGATGTTGCTCAATCCACCCGTGAGCGGCGTCAGTTTGACCGCGCCGCGCCAGCAGGACAGCCGGTGGATCCTGTTCTCAAGCGGCGTCACGCCACGCCTTCAGCCAACCGCCGCTCAGTACGAAGCGCGGAAAGGTAATGAACTGCTCGACGAAAAAGCGGCTGACAAAATCGAATGGGCCGTCGAACGCTACGGGTCTCTCGGCTTCGCGCCCGTGTCCCTGGCCCTGCGCCAACAGCGCCGCCAGCGACAACGCCAGCCCGGAAACGGCGGCACCCGCCGAACCGCTCAGGATCGCCCACAGGACCATGGTCGTGCCGACCCAGAACAGCGGCACGGTCACGATGTGCAGCAGCAGGCTCATACGGTCGCGGTGGCCGGGCGCGTAGCGCGCCCATTGCCAGCCTAAAAGGTCCTTCCGCATCGCGACGCACTCTCGATCCCGAATGGAACGCGATCATTTCACGGGCGCTCACGGCGCGCTACCCTGCCCCATCCCAGGGAGGAATGAATGCCCGACGCCCCGATCGCCAATAAGAGGGTCACCAATACCATCACCGGCCGCGACGCCTTTCTCCGCGTGTTGAGCGACGAAGGCGTCGTAAAAATGTTCGGCAATCCCGGCACGACAGAACTGCCGATCATGCATGCGCTCTCCTCGGCGCCGGAGATGGGTTACGTGCTCGGCCTGCAGGAAGCGGTCGTGATCGCCATGGCCGACGGCTACGCGCGCGCCTCCTACAAGCTGGTGTCGTGCAACGTCCACGTGGCACCCGGCCTCGGCAACGCCATCGGCTCGATCTACACCTCCTTCATGTCGGGTACGCCGATGATCGTGACGGCCGGGCAACAGGAACAGGGCCACGGCCTCACCGAGCCGCTGCTCTATGCGCCGCTCATTCCCATCGCCACGCCGGTCGTGAAATGGGCGATCGAGGTCAGCCGCATCGAAGACCTACCGCGCATCCTGCGCCGCGCCGCCAAGGTCGCCACGACCGCGCCGACCGGCCCGGTATTCATCTCGCTGCCCGGCGACATCCTGAACAACGAGGCCGCCATCGACATGGGCGAGGTGACGCGCGTCGACACGGCGGTGCGCCCGTCCGATTCGGCCCTCGAGCAACTCGCGCGGCGCCTGCTCGCCGCCAAGAAGCCGGTGATCCTGGCCGGCCACGAGATCGCCACATCGGACGCCTTCGCCGAGGCCACCGCGCTCGCCGAGACGCTGGGCGCGCCGGTGCTGCAGCAGACCGTGGCCTGGGGTGCGCATTTCCCGTCGGAGCACCGCGCCTATATCGGCGCGCTGAACCGCGACCAGAAATACGTGCGCGGTGTGCTGTCGGCCTACGACCTGATGTTCTGCGTCGGCGCCGACGTTCTGAAGATGTCGGTGTGGAGCCAGACCGAGCCGCTACCCGAGACCACCGCGGTGGCTATGGTCGGCCTGCGCGACTGGGAGATGGGCAAGAACTTCCCGGCCGAGATTGCGCTCCGCGCCGACGTCAAGGAAACCCTGAAGGCCCTCGTGCCTCTTCTGAAGAAGCTGGGCGGCGCGCAACTCGCCGAGCGCGCCAAGGCCTCGCTGGCCGAGATCGCGCCGCGCAATTGGAATGCCCAACGTGCGGCGCGCAAGGCCAAGCTCGCCGCCCCCACCGGCAAGTTGCTGCCGGCCGAGTGGGTGATGATGCGCATGACCGAGAAGCTGCCGAAGGACGCCATCCTGGTCGAGGAAGGCCTCACCAGCACGATGACGCTGATGCACTACTTCCCCTTTCGCGACCGCAACAGCTTCTTCGGCAATGTGAGTGGCGGCATCGGCTGGGGCATCGCCGCGGCGGTCGGCGTTCAGATCGCCGAGCCCAAGCGCCGTGTCGTCGCGGTGATCGGCGACGGCAGCGCCATGTACTCCATCACCGCGCTGTGGAGTGCCGCCAACCAGAAGCTGCCGGTGATCTTCGTCATCGCCAACAACGAGGGCTACCAGATCCTGAAGAACCGCCTGAAGCTGTTCCACGGCAACGACAAGCCGATCGGCATGGACTTCAACGATCCGCCGATGAACATCACCAAGATCGCCGAGGGCTTCGGCGTCACGGCCGAGCGCATCGACACCGCCGCCGGTTTCGATGCTGCACTCGACAAGGCGCTGGCGAAGACCGACGGGCCGTCGCTGATCGAAGTGATGGTGAAAAGCTGAGCTACTCCGCCGCCTGCGCCACGCGCGCAAGCTTGGCGAGTTCCTCGGCGATCTGCACGGCGTTCCACGCGGCGCCCTTCAGCAGCTGATCGCCCGCCACGAACAGCGCGAGACCGTTCGGGTTGGAGAGATCGCTGCGGATGCGGCCGACATGGATGTCGAGATCGCCCGAGGCTTCGAGCGGCATCGGGAAGTGGTTGGCGGCCGGATCGTCGACCACCTTCACGCCCGGCGCCTTCGCCATGATGGCGCGCGCCTCGGCAGGCGACAGCGGCTTTTCGAGTTCGAGCATCACCGACTCCGAATGCGCGCGCAGCACCGGCACACGGATGCAGGTCGGCAGGATCGGCAGCTCGGGCGCATGGAACATCTTGCGCATTTCCTCGACGACCTTGTTCTCTTCCTCGTTGTAGCCGTTCTCGGCCACCTTGGTGTTGTGCGAGAAGAGATTGAAGGCGATCTGGTGAGGAAATACCTGATGCGTCACTTCCTTGCCCTCGGCGTATTGGTGCACCTGGTCTTCCAGTTCACGCATCGCCGCCGCGCCCGCGCCTGACGCCGCCTGGTAGGTCGAGACCACGATCTTGCGGATGCCGACGGCCTGATGGATCGGCCACACCGCCACCGCGAGGATCGCCGCCGTGCAATTCGGATTGGCGATCACGCCCTTGTGGTTGCGCAGATCGCCCGGGTTCACCTCGGGCACGACCAGCGGCACGTTGGGGTCCATGCGGAAGGCCGATGAATTGTCGATCACGACGGCGCCCGCCGCCTTGGCCGCGCCCACGAATTCGCGGCTGCGTGTGGCGCCGGCGCTGAAGAAGGCGATATCGACGCCCTTGAACGCTTCGGCTTTCAGTTCCTCGACCGGATACGGCTTGCCTTTGAACTCGAGCGTCTTGCGGGCCGAGCGGGCCGAAGCGAGCAGCTTCAGGGAAGCGACGGGGAAGTTCCGCCGCTCGAGGACGCGGAGGATTTCTACTCCGACCGCGCCGGTGGCGCCGACAATGGCGATGTTCTGTGAGTTCATGGTGGGCCGAGGTTATATACGACCGCCCACAGGCCGAAAAGAGCCGCTAATCGGCAGCCCTTTCATGCTTTTTGATGGCCGGCATTAGTCCCGTTGGGTCTACCAGCTTGCCACGCACGAAGTGATGGTTGAGAGAAATCAGGTCGCGTGCATCGACGACGCGAAGATCTTCGGACTGCCGCCGGCGAGGCTCAACGCATAGGACTGGCGCCAGCTTGTGAGCGGGCTGGCGTCAGCGCGAAGTAGGCGCCACGTGACGGCCGCCAAGAGACTAGCGCTGCCCATCGGCACCGTTTCCAGTGCCTCCCAGGGGCAGGAGGTGCAGCCATCGTCCCGATATCTATCGAGTGCGCCACGATAGTAGCGCTCGACATCGGACATCGTCGTCAGGGGCACCAGACTGCCGTCGCGGCGATGCGCGACGCCCGGTGCGATAAAATGCGTAGCGACCTTCGCGGCGTCGAATGTCGCGAAGGCCGAAACGAAACTATCGAAGAACGCCTCGATAGACGTGACGTCGCTCACAGTCAGGCCGGCGTCGCTTTAGGCGTGCTCGCGGATGGGCTGGGTCGAGGGCTTGGACGCGGCCTCGATCACCATGTTCTTCATCGCCTTCTGCAGCTTCTCGAAGGCGCGCACCTCGATCTGGCGCACGCGCTCGCGGCTGATGCCGTACTTGGCCGAGAGGTCTTCAAGTGTCTTGGGCTCCTCGACCAGGCGGCGCTCGACGATGATGTGCTTCTCCCGGTCGCTGAGCTGCTTCAGGGCCGCCGCCAGCATGTGCTTGCGCTGGCCCATCTCCTGGCTCTCGCCGAGCTTGGTCTCCTGGTTGGGCGTATCGTCGACCAGCCAGTCTTGCCACTCCATGTCGGCCTCGGACTTCACCGGAGCGTTGAGCGAGGAATCGGGCGCGGCAAGGCGGCGGTTCATGTTCACCACCTCCTCCTCGGGCACGCCGAGGCGGGTCGCGATTTTCTTGACCTGCTCGGGCGACAGATCGCCCTCCTCGATCGCCTGCATCTGGCCCTTGAGCTTGCGCAGGTTGAAGAACAGCTTCTTCTGCGCTGCCGTCGTGCCCATCTTCACCAGCGACCAGCTGTGCAGGATGTATTCCTGGATCGAGGCGCGGATCCACCACATGGCATAGGTCGCGAGACGAAAGCCGCGGTCGGGGTCGAAGCGCTTGACCGCCTGCATCATGCCGACGTTGCCCTCGGAAATGAGTTCGGCAACAGGCAGGCCATAGCCGCGATAGCCCATGGCGATCTTGGCCACCAGGCGCAGATGGCTGGTGACGAGCTTGTGCGCGGCCTTGGAGTCCCCATGTTCCCGCCAACGCTTGGCGAGCATGAACTCCTCCTGCGGCTCGAGAAGCGGGAACTTCCGGATCTCCTGCAGGTAGCGGCTGAGATTGCCTTCCGGCGTCAGGGACGACGGCAGGGCCGGCAGGTTGCCGGTAGACTCAATAGTGGCGGCGGCCATTGGCTCTCCCTAGATAAGTATGAACGGGCGTTTAGCACTCTCACCCGTCGACTGCTAAAGCCAAGTCTAGAACTCAGCCTGCCGGCCGGTCAATCAAAAACCGAGTCCGCCACTCGGGTATTCCCCAATTTAAGTCGGGTTTTCGATCGCCTCGACTAACGTCTTGAAATCTTGTGGCAATTCGGTGGAGAACTTCATCTGCCGGCCCGTCCTGGGGTGTCGAAACTCCAGGACCGCAGCATGCAAAGCCTGCCGGGGAAACGTCCCCAAGGGAGCAAACGGGCCGCTGGGCTTGCGGTTCCGGCCGTAGACCGGATCGCCCACGACAGGGCATCCCAAGTGCGCCAAATGGACCCTGACCTGATGGGTCCGCCCTGTTTCGAGCTTGCAGCCCATCAGAGTGGCGACCGGCTTCAACGCCGGGCCGAAGCGCTTTTCCACCCAATACTCGGTCACTGCCCGCCGGCCGCTGGTCTTGCGCACGGCCATGCGCTTGCGATCGACCGGATGGCGGGCGATCGGCGCATCGACGGTGCCACGCAGCGCCGTCGGGCCACCCCAGACCAGTGCCTTATAGATGCGCACGAGATCGTGCTCGGCGAACAGTTTGGACAGCCGGCTATGGGTCTCGTCGTTCTTGGCCACGACCATGACGCCCGATGTGTTCTTGTCGAGGCGATGCACGATGCCCGGCCGGCGCACGCCGCCAATGCCCGACAGGCTGTCGCTGCAATGGGCCAAAAGGGCGTTGACTAGCGTCCTGTCGGGATTGCCCGGCGCGGGATGCACGACCATGCCGGCCGGCTTGTTCAGCACCAGCAGGTCGGTGTCTTCGTAGAGGATGTCGAGGTCGATAGCCTGGGCGAGCGGCGTCGCCGGTTCGGGCTCTGGAATGTCCACGACGAAGCACTCGCCCGTTTTGACCTTGCGGGACGGCTCTTCTATCGTCGGCCCGTCCGCCAGCGCCACCCGGCGGCCCTCGATCAGCGCCTTCACGCGGCTTCGCGTGAGCGCCGGCAAGGCGGTCGCAAGCGCGCGGTCGATCCGCTCGCCGGCAGCGCTTTCATCGATGGTCACGTAGTGGCGGGTGGCGTCGCTCATGGAGTTGCTTTGGCGTCCCCTGCTGCTTCCCAGACTTCCGCACCGCTCTGGCTCAAGGTGCTGGTCATCGTCATGGGCCTGCTGATCGTGGCGGGTTTCGTCGTGGTCGCCGCCGAAATCGCGCGGCGCATGTCTACGCCCAACGCCGGCCGGCCGCCAGCCATGAGCAGCGCGTTCAGCGAGCGCATCCCGCTGCCCGCGGGCGCGCAGGTCGTGGCGATGACCACCGTCGGCGACCGCCTGATCGTCCATGTCGAGGTCAAGGGCGGGCCGTCCTTCGCCTATATTCTCGACCCCAAGAACGGCGCGCTGCTCGGAACGGTGGAGTTCCCGCCGGGCGTGGCGCGCCAGTAATGATCGACGATCTTTCGATCACCACGACCGACCTCGACCGCGCGCAGACCTTCTACGACTCAGTGCTGGGCGCGCTCGGTTATCCGCGAGTCAACCGCCGCGAACGCGCCATCGGCTACGGTGAGCGCTCGACGCTGGACGGCACGCCCTGTTACATCTCGCTCTATCTCAGCGGCAATGTCGTTGCCGACAACCGCCATTGGTGCTTCCGCGCGCCAAGCCGCACCGCCGTGCGCGCCTTTCATGCTGCCGCGCTGGCCAATGGCGGCAGCGATGACGAGCCACCCGGCATCCGCGAAGTCTACAGTCCCGACTACTATGCGGCGTTCGTGCGCGATCCCGACGGCAATCGCATCGAAGCCCTCACACGCCGCCCGGAAAAGTGAAAGTAGAGACATAGAAAATGGATTTCCGCAGCGACAACGTGGTCGGCGCCCACCCCAAGGTCATCGAGGCGGTGAGTCGCGCCTTCCAGAGCGGGCCGGCCTCGTCCTACGGCGACGATCCGTGGACCGAGCGCGTCGAACGCAAGCTGCGCGAGATCTTCGAGCGCGCCGACCTCGCGGCCTTCCCTGTCGCCACCGGCACCGCCGCCAACTCGCTGGCGCTGTCGTGCTGCACGCCGCCGTGGGGCGCTATCTATTGTCACCCCGGCGCGCATATCGCGGTCGACGAGGCCAATGCACCGGAATTCTTCACCTCGGGCGCCAAGCTCATCACTGTCGACGGCCCGGCCGGCAAGATCGATCCCGGCAAGCTTGCCGAACTGCTCGCCCTGCCGCTCTACGGCAACGTCCATCATCCCCAGCCGGCCGCCGTCAGCCTGACGCAGGCGACGGAGTGCGGCACCGCCTACGCACCCGAGGAAATCGCCGCCATCGCCGGCATCGCCCATCGCCACGGCCTCAAGGTGCATCTCGACGGCGCGCGCTTTGCCAATGCACTGGTCCACCTCGGCTGCACGCCGGCCGAGATCTCGTGGCAGGCGGGTGTCGACGTGCTGAGCTTCGGCGCCAGCAAGAACGGCGCCATGGCGGCCGAGGCTGTCGTGTTCTTCGACCAGACGCTGGTGCGCGAGTTCGCCTTTCGCCGCAAACGCGCCGGGCACCTGTTCTCCAAGATGCGCCTCATCTCCTCGCAACTCGACGCCTATCTCGCCGAAGGCCTGTGGCTGGCCAATGCGCGGCATGCCAACCAGATGGCGCGCCGGCTGGTCGCGGGATTGACGGCGCTCAAGGGCACCGAGCTGCTCTATCCGGTCGACGCCAACGAGATCTTCGTCGTGCTGCCGCAGCCGATGAACGACGCACTGGAGAAGGCCGGCGCGCTTTACTATCCGTGGCCGTCCGACCGGCCCGGCGAACGCGCCTACCGCATCGTGACCGCGTTCGACACCGCTCCCGAAGCGGTCGACAAGTTCCTGGCCATCGCCAAGGAAGCCGCCTGGTCGATAAACTCTCGGCCCTCGGCAAAACGGCCTGAAAGAAAATGACCCGCCAGCGCACGCTGACCGCCGCCCATTGGGGCGTCTACGAAGTCGAGTACGACGAGCAGGGCCAGGCCAAGCAGCTGCATCCCTTCTCCAAGGATCCCGATCCTTCGGCCATCGGCCTGCACATGCTGTCCGACGAGGTGGCCCGCCTGCGCGTGCGCCGGCCGGCGATCCGCAAGAGCTGGCTGGAAAAGGGCCCCGGCACGCGCAACGAGCTGCGCGGCCAGGAGCCATTCGTCGAGGTGCCCTGGGAGGAGGCGCTCGATCTTGTCGCCAAGGAACTGGCGCGCGTTAAGGCCACCTACTCCAACCGGTCGATCTTCGGCGGCTCCTACGGCTGGTCGAGCGCCGGCCGCTTCCATCACGCCCAGAGCCAGGTCCACCGCTTCCTGAATTCGATCGGCGGTTATGTGCGCCACCAGGATTCCTACAGCCTTGGGGCGGCGCGCGTGTTGATGCCGCACATCGTGGCGCCGATGGATGAGCTGATGTCCATGCACACGCGCTGGGACGTGCTGGCGCGCGACTGCAAGCTGTTCGTCACCTTCGGCGGCGTGCCGCTCAAGAATGCCCAGATCAACGCTGGCGGCGCCACCCTGCATCACGTCAAGGGCGGCCTCCGCTCGATGCGCGAATCAGGCGTGCGCTTCGTCAACGTCACGCCCACCGCCGAGGATCTCGACACCGGCGGCGCGGTCGAATGGCTGGCGATCCGGCCCAACACCGACGCGGCCCTCATGCTGGCGCTCTGCCACACGCTGCTGACCGAGAACCTGCACGACCGCGCATTCCTCGACCGCTACACCGTGGGCTTCGACAAGCTCGCGCCCTATCTCGCCGACAAGACGCCGGCCTGGGCGGAGAAGATCACCGGCATCGCGGCCGAGCGCATTGCGAATCTGGCGCGCGAGATGGCGGCGAGCCGCACGACGGTCAGCATCGGCTGGTCGCTGCAGCGCAGCCACCACGGCGAGCAGCCGTTCTGGGGGCTGGTGACGCTGGCCAGCATGCTGGGCCAGATCGGCCTGCCCGGCGGCGGCTTCGGCGTGGGCTATGGCCCGGTCAATCTGATGGGCAGCCCCCATCCGCGCTATTTCGGCCCGACCCTGCCCCAGGGCACCAACGCCGTGCCCGATTTCATTCCGGTCGCGCGCTTCACCGACATGCTGCTGCATCCCGGCGAGCGCTTCGACTACAACGGCCAGCAGCGTACGTATCCGGACATCAAGCTGGTCTACTGGGCGGGCGGCAATCCGTTCCACCATCACCAGGATCTCAACCGCCTGCGCCAAGCGTGGCGCAAGCCCGACTCCGTGATCTTCCACGAGCAGTTCTGGACACCGGCCGCCAAGATGGCCGACATCGTGCTGCCGGCCACGACCACGCTGGAGCGCGACGACATCGGCTACGGCAGCCGCGAGCCCTATGTCATCGCCATGAAGAAGGCGCGCGAGCCGATCGGCGAGGCACGCGACGACTACGCGATCTTCAATGCGCTGGCTGAACGCCTCGGCGCCGGCGCGGAACATTCCGATGGCCGCAAGTCGACGCAGGAATGGCTGGCCCATCTCTACGAAGAGGCCCGCGTAAAATCGGCCAAGGCCGGCGTTACCTTGCCGGCCTACGAAGCGTTCTGGGAAGCGGGCATCGCGGAAGCCAAAGGCGAGGACCGCGAGCCGGTGATGCTGGCGGCCTTCCGCGCTGATCCCGAGGCCAACAAGCTCAAAACGCCGTCGGGCCGCATCGAAATCTATTCCGAGAAGATCGCCTCCTTCGGCTACGACGATTGCCCGGGGCACGTGACGTGGCTGGAGCCGGCGGAATGGCTGGGTTCGCCAGTGGCCAAGCACTATCCGCTGCACATGCTGTCGGACCAGCCGGCCGACAAGCTGCACAGCCAGCTCGACCACAGCCCGCATTCCAAGGCGACCAAGATAAAGGGCCGCCAGCCGGTCACGATGCATCCCAGCGACGCCGCCGCGCGCGGCATCGCCGACGGCGACATGCTGCGCGTCTTCAACGATCGCGGCGCCTGCCTTGCTGCTGCCCGCCTCAGCGACCGCATCCGGCCGGGCGTCGTGCGGCTATCGACCGGCGCCTGGTTCGACCCGGCCGAAACCGGCTCGAACCGGCCGCTGGAGAAGCACGGCAATCCCAACGCGCTGACGCTCGATATCGGCGCCTCCAAGCTCAGCCAGGGCTGTATCGCGCAGACCTGCCTGGTCGAGATCGAACGCTTCGACGGGCCGGTGCCCGCTGTGACGGCGCACCAGCTGCCGACCCTGGAAAAGCGTTAACAGCATCAACCTGTACGGCGTCAGCGCCTATGAGACAGAATAGGCGCTGACGCCGTACAAGCGAGGGACCGTTCCGCAGTGTTTGATTAAGGGTCCCTCGTTGCGCTCGGGATAACACCGTTTCGTATCTAGCTCAGTTCCGCCAGCTCGTATCCGTCTTGTCGAGCTTGCGGATCAGCGCTGCGAACTCGAGGTCGCCCATGCCGCCGGGCGAACCCTCCTTGACGAAGTTGTCCATGTCGGCGCCCGACTTGCCGGCGAGGTTGTCGCCCATGATGTTCAGCGTGCCCGCCGCACCTGCGTCGATCTGGATCTGGCAGGCGCGCTCGAGGCGATAGAGCCGCAGGAAGGCCTCGGGCACCGAATGGCCAGTGACCAGGATGCCGTGGTTCTTCAGCATCAGCGCCTGGTTGTCGCCCAGGCTCGTGAGGATGCGGTCGCGCTCGTCGAGGTCGAGGCTGGGGCCTTCGTAGTCGTGATACGATATCTTGCCGTGGAAGGCGGTCGAGACCATCGAGATCGGCAGCAGCCCTTCCTTCAGCGCGCAGACGGACATGCCGGCGCGCGTATGGGTGTGCATCACCACCTGGTGGCGGGCGGCATGGGCCATGTGGACGGCGGAGTGGATGACGAAGCCGGCATAGTTCACCGGATACTTCGACTCGCCCACGTTGTTGCCGTCGAGGTCGATCTTCACGAGGTTGGAAGCCGTGACCTCCTCGTAGTTGAGCCCGAAGGGGTTGATCAGGAAGTGCGGCTGCGGCCCCGGCACGCGCGCCGTCAGATGGCCGTATATAAGCTCGGTCCAGCCGAAATGGTCAACCAGCCGGTAGGCCGCGGCGAGCTGGCGGCGCAGCACCCATTCGGCCTGATCGTTTGGCAGCGAAGCGATGTTGACGCCGGTGATCGGCAGGTCCTGGGCGATGTTCATGTCCATGGGCGGGCTCCCGAAAGGATGGACGGCAAGCTTAAGCCCGCGCGCTATGATCTGGCAACAAATAGAGGCCCCCGGGAGAACCAGATGGCCGAGAAACCGCGCCTCGATACCACCCGTTTGCAGAAGATGGCGCAGGCCTATTGGGAAAGTGCCGCACTGATGGCCGCCGTCGAGCTCGAGATCTTCACCGCCACCGCCCACGGCCAGGACACCATCGCGGCGGCGGCCAAGGTGGCCGGCATCAGCGAGCGATATGCCGGCCCGTAGATCCTGTTCACCAAGCCGCGCTGGGCGGCCTATGGCGAGCTCAGCCAGCGACTCGCGCCAGGACGGAAAACAGGCTGGGCGCCTACGAGAGCTTCACCGTCGAAGACGCACGGCGCTACCACGCCGCCACCTACTCGATCGGCATGGGTGCGGCGCGCCTGTTCAGCCGCAGCGTCGACCTGAAAGGCCACAAGCTAATGCTCGATCTCGGCGGCGGCTCGGGCGCCTACAGCATCGTGGCGACGCAGACGTTTCCCAGCCTCAAGGCGATCGTGTTTGACCTGCCGCTAGTGGCGGTGGTGGCACGCGAGTACATTGCGGCCAATGGCGCGGCCGATCGCGTGAGCGCGATGCCCTGCGACTTCACGCGTGATGCCTTCCCGCAGGGCGTCGATGTGGTGGTGATGGCGAGCAACCTGCCGCAATACGAGCCGGCGTTGATTCGCCTGGTGGTCGGCAAGGCCCTCGTGCCCGGCGGCGAGATGCACCTCATTGGCGAGACGCTGAATGACGACCGCAAGGGGCCGTTATCGGCGGCACTGTGGGGCCTCAACGAGGGTGTCTTCGGCAGCACCGGCAAGGCGCACACGGAGTCCGAAGTGGAGGGCTATCTGGAAGGCGCAGGATTTACAGGCGTTGCCGTGCATCCGTTCGTGCCAGGCGCTCTGTAACGCGTGGCAGGCAAAAGCCGCCATGAGACATGGGGTTGCGCCGGAGCGAGGCTTCCATTATCTGTCGCCCTCCGGCCTTTGCTCCCTTCGTCTAGAGGCCTAGGACGTGGCCCTCTCAAGGCTAAAACACGGGTTCGAATCCCGTAGGGAGCGCCAATAAAATCAATGACTTAGATGAAATTCTCTCTTGAGCCCCCCGCTCGGGGACACGCTGGGGACACACCTGCGTGATTTTCGTCCCCTCAGCACCGCCCGGCAGCAGTCCCTTGCTACTGCTACAGTCGTTGCAGTTGTTACGCTCATGGCTCGCACCGCGCGACTGATCGGCCCCCATTGAGTGGTCCGGGTGGGCGAAGCTTGGCGCGCTGGATGTTCGACTGAGCCAGATCTTCACCGGGCCGCAGACTGGCCAATGGCTCTTCGTCTTAATTTTTGCTGATATGGCTGCCTATGCGAAAGCATCGGCGGGTGCAACTGCCAACGCGGACATGCAGA
>CAMDQJ010000099.1 GCA_945905835.1 Asaia bogorensis | reverse complement strand
CGCGCTGCCATTCGACGCCGTCGATCGACCAGCGCGTGATGGGATTGCGTGTCGTGCCCACGCTCAGCAGCCGGTCGACGATGCGGAAGAACGACGCGTCGCTGATCTTCCTCATCGCGCACCTAAAGCCCCATCATCTTGGCGATGGTGTTGCGCTGGATGTCGTTGGTGCTGCCGCCGATCGAGCCGACCCGCGTGTCGCGGAACAGGCGCTGGATGTCATGCGCCATGGTGTGGCCGGCGCCGCCCATGATCTCAATGGCGAGGTGGGCACACTTGAACTCGCCGTCGGTGTCCTGGATCTTGGCAATGGCCGTCTCCTCGACTGGATCGAGGCCGGCATCGAGCATGTCGGCCAGACGATAGGTCAGCGCCTGCGTCGTGCGCAGCATGATGCGCATGTCGGCGAACTTGTGCTGGATCGCCTGGAACTTCGAGATCGGCTGGCCGGACTGCACGCGCTGCTGGGCAAAGGCCTTGGCGTACTCGATGGCGAAATGCATGTTGCCGCAGGCTTGCGCGGCAAGACACAGGCGCTCGAGGTTGAGGCCCTTCATCAGGCCCGACCAGCCGCGATTCTCCTCGCCGATGACATGATCGGCCGGCACGAAGACGCCATCGAAGAAGATCTCGTTGGCATGCGTGGTGCGCCGGCCGAGCGTCGGCAACGGGTTCATCGTGAGGCCGGGCGCATGGGCATCGACCCAGAACAGTGTCACGCCCTTGTGCCTGGCCTCGGTGTCGGTCTTGGCGACCACCATCAGGTAATCGGCGACGTGCGCGGCGCTGATATAGAGCTTCTGGCCGGTGAGTCTATAGCCGTTGCCGTCGCGCACGGCGCGCGTCTTGATGCCCGAGGCGTCGGAGCCGGTGTCGGGCTCGGAGAGCGCGAAGGCCGACTTGAGCTTGCCGGCGCAGATCTCCGGCAGGTAGCGCCGCCGCAGGTGCTCGCCGGCCGTGAGCTGCAGGTGCATGCCGCCATAGACGACGGTCGGCAGGTAAAGCGAGGAGGCGCCGCTGTAGTGCCGCGCCAGCGCCTCGACCAGGATCACCAGGTCCTTGCGGCTGCCGCCCATGCCGCCATAGGCGGGATCGGAGGGCAGCGCCATGTAGCCCGCCGCCGCCAGCGCATCGAAAGCGGCGTGGGGGAAGGCTGAGTCCGCATCGAGCTTGCGGATGTCTTCCGCCGGCAGCACGCGGGCCAAAAGCTCGGCGACGTTGCGCCGAATCAAAAGCTGTTCGTCGGTGAGGCCGAAGTCGTCGAGCAGAGACATTAGTCGTCAGCGCGTCGAAGATTTTGTCTGTCAACTTCCATGGCAATGAATGGGCTATATCGCTTCAAGAAGGCAAAGGTCGTTAGCTTTGAGCGATAGTCGTCCAAGTAGCGCTGACGATCACTAAGGCACTTCGCGTCGTTCGGCTTTAGTCGGCTACCTTTGCCAACCTTTAGTCATTCTGATTACTAGTAGTGTTCAGGCTGACGACGCCTTGCGATGCCCGTGGGGAACTCCACGAAAGAAGTCATAACCTGGCACCGATATAGCTGCGTACTCGCGTAGCCAAGTTGACACCATCGATAAGCTAATCTGTCGCGGACTTCGTATTCCGCTTCAGCAATTGACCGACGATACGAAAGAACGAAGCGTGCCAACCTTCCATGTCACTTGGGTGGCCGCGTGTCCGAACGATAAAGGTAATAGGCGTAGCCGCCGACGCCGGCGAGAGCCACGAACACCAGGACTTCATAAAGCGACATGGCTTACTCGAACACCACGACGCCGCGTGCGACTTCGCCGGCCATCATGCGCTTGAACCCCTCGTTGATATCCTGGAGCTTGTAGGTCCGGCTGATCAAGCCGTCGATGTTCAGCCGCTTTTCCATGTAGTGGTCGACCAATATGGGGAAGTCGAGGTTGGGCCGCACCGAACCATAGAAAGTGCCGCTCACCGTCTTCTCGCCGAACACCATCTGCAGCGGCGAGTAAGTGGCGCGCACCGTCGCGGCGGAGATGCCGACAGCCACGGCATGGCCGCCCGGCGCCAGCGCGTCGAAGGCCAGCGCCTGGGTCTTGTCGATGCTCACGGCATCGAAGGAATAATCGACACCGAGGCCGGTGATCTCCTTCACCTTCTTCGCCGGGTCGTTATCCTTCGCCGTGTTGATCGTGTGCGTCGCGCCGAAGGTCTTCGCCATCTCGAGCTTGTTGTCGAGAATGTCGGCCGCGATGATGATCGCCGCGCCCGATAGCATGGCGCCCTGCACGGCGTTCAGCCCGACGCCGCCGCAGCCGATCACCAACACCGCCGAGCCGGCCTCGATCTTGGCGTGGCGCGTCACGGCGCCAACGCCGGTCGCCACGCAGCAGCCGACGAGGGCCGCCTGTGGCCACGGCATGTCCTTGCGGATCGGCACCACCATTTCTTCCGGCACCACCACTTCCTCGGCGAAAGTGCCGATGCGCGCCATCTGGTTGATGCCCTGGCCCTTGTGCTTGATGCGCAATGTGCCGTCGAACAGCGCCGCCGGCGGCGAGCCGGCGCGGCCGATGCAGAGCACGGTGCGGCCCTGCGTGCAGTAGCGGCAGCGCCCGCAATGCGGACGGAACGAGAAGATCACGTGGTCGCCCGGCTTCACCGTGGTGACGCCGGCGCCGCATTCGAGGATCTCGCCCGCCGCCTCGTGGCCGGGTACGATCGGCATCGGCGAGGGCCAGTCGCCGTTCATGACGTGCCAGTCGCTCTGGCAGACGCCCGAGGCCTTCATCTTCACGCGCACCTCCCCCGCCTTGGGCGGATCGAGCTCACAGTCGAGCACCTGCAGGGGCTCGTTGGGCTTGAAGAGAATGGCGGCTTTCATTGTCTTTCCTCCCGGGACTGGCCGGCACTATACTCGGGCAAAAGGTTCTGGGGAGGACACTGATATGATCGCCTTCAATCGTCGCACGGTCCTGCGTGGCGCAGGTGCTGCCGCCGCCGCCAGTCTCGCCGCTCCCGCGGTCAACGCCCAGGGCGGCAAGCCCTACGCCGGAACCACGATCAACGGCTCGTGCTTCCAGACGACCTACTTCGAATACCTGAAACCCCTGTTCCCCGAGTTCGAGGAGAAGACCGGCATCAAGGTGAATTTCACCATGCAGGCCTTCCCCGTCTACAACCAGCGCACCGATCTCGAGCTCTCGACCAAGGGCTCCGCACTCGACGTCATCAACGTCACCTTCATCTATTCCGGCCGCTGGATCGGCGCGGGGTGGCTGACCAATCTCGACACCTTCACCAAGGACGCCAAGATGACGCCGGGCGACTGGAACCCGGGCGATTTCGTCGCCGGTCCGCAGTCGGCGATGCAGAACGCCAAGGGCGAGACCTTCGGCTACGCTTGGCTGGCCGGCGCCATGATCCTGGGGGCCGCCCGCTACGACCTGATCGAGCGGGCCGGGCTCAAGATGCCGACGACCTTCGACGAGCTGATCAAGGTCTGCGACGCCGTGCACAACAAGGATGGCGTAGCGGCCTTCACCGCCGACAAGCTGCATCACTGGAACTGGATTCCCTACCTGATGGGCATGGGCGGCGCGATCTTCAAGGCGCCGCCGGAGAACCTGACGCCGACGCTGACCACGCCGCAGGCTGCCGCCTCGGCCGAGTGGTACGCCAACCTGCTGATGAAGTACGGGCCCGACGGCATCCTCTCCTACTCCGACGACCAGGCGATGCGCTCGCAGATGTCGGGCCGCGCCAATATCCGCACCCAGGACACCGCCTGGCAGGTGCCGCTGTTCACGCATGCCGAGAGCACGGTGCAGAAGACGGTGCGCTACGGCCTGATGCCGGCCGGCCCCAACGGCAACTTCCCCGGCTCCAACAGCCACGCGCTCGGCATCCCGGCCGGCTCGAAGAAGAAGGAAGCGGCGTGGGAGTTCATCAAGTGGGCGCTGTCGAAGGACATGATCGCCCGCGTGGTCGCGGCGCACGGCTATCCCGGCGTCTGCCGGCTGTCGGTGATCCAGAGCCCGGAGTTCAAGAAGGTGCTGACGCTCAACGGCCAGGACGTGGCGTCGCTCTATCTCGAGGTCCTGCAGCTGGGCGGCAAGACCGGCTACATGAAATACCGCACCGTGCCGGTGTTCCCGCAGGTCGGCGACAAGATCAACAAGGCGATCGAGCGCATCGCCACCAAGCAGCAGGGCGCCGCCGACGCGATGAAGCAGGCGCAGGGCGAGGCGATCCAGGATCTGCAGAAGGCCGGGGTCAAGGTTGACCTCTGAGCGGCTCGCTGGCGCGGCGGCGGGATTCACTCACCAGCAACGCCGCTTTTTCGTGCTCTGCGTGGCGCCGTCGCTGGCGGTGCTGGCGGTCATCACGCTGTTGCCGTCGCTCTATCTGCTCGCCACCAGCTTCACCCAGCTCAACCTGACGCGGCCCGAGACGCAGTGGGATTTCTCCCAACCGTTCGAGAGCTATCACCAGCTCTGGGCCGACACCCGCCTGCACAATTCGGTGTGGGTGCAGATCAAGCTGTCGTTCTGGACCGTCGTGCTGCAGCTTCTGCTCGGCCTCGGCCTCGCGCTCCTGCTCAACATGAAATCGCGCCTGCTCGAGGCGCTGCGCACGGTGTTCCTGATCCCCATGGTGCTGCCGCCGATCGTCGTGGCCATCATCTGGAAGGTCATCTACACGCCCGACATCAGCCCCATGCACGGCGTCTTCCGCGCCATCGGCTGGAACGTGCCGGCGCTGATCACCGATCCCAACTGGGCGCTGACCTCGATCATCATCGCCGACACCTGGGAATGGTTTCCCTTCACCATGCTGATGGTGCTGGCCGCCCTGCAGATGATCCCGCAGGAGCTTCTGGACGCCGCGCGCGTCGACGGCGCCTCGCCGTGGCAGGTGACGCGGCACGTCACGCTGCCCTTCATCACCGGCATCCTGCTGGTCGCCGGCCTCTTTCGCCTCATCGACTCGATCAAGGCCTTCCCGCTGATCTTCATCCTGACCGACGGCGGGCCGGGCAACGTTACCGAGGTGACCAACTATTATTCCTACCTGCAGGCCTTCAACTTTTCCTACCTGGGATTCTCGAGCGCGATCACCGTCGCCCTGCTCGCCGCTTCGATCGCGCTGAGCTGGCTGATCGTGCGCGTCGTCGGATGGGGCGCGCGAGTTGATTAAAAGAGGGTCGACCAGAACCCAACGCCGCGACCGGCTGCTGATCCATGTGCTGGTGATCGTGCTGGCGCTGCTGGCCATCAGCCCGTTCCTGTGGCTGCTGCTGATGTCGTTCAAGACCAACGCCGAGATCTTCCACTTCCCGCCGCGCTTCTTCTTTCAGCCGACCCTGGGCAATTACGCCGCCCTCTGGACCTCGGAATTCCGCGGCTCCTTCCTTAACAGCCTGACGGTAAGCATCGTCTCGACCGCCCTGTCGCTCCTGATCGGCGTGCCGGCGGCCTATGCGCTGTCGCGCTGGACGGCGCGCGGCGGCGGCACCATCACGCTGTGGATCCTGGCCAGCCGCATGGCGCCGCCGATCGCCTTCACTATCCCCTACTTCCTCGTTTACCGGCACCTCGAGCTGCTCGACACGCTGACCGGCCTCGTCATCATCTACCTCACCTTCAACCTGTCGCTGGTGATCTGGATGATGCGGCCGTTCTACGATCAGCTGCCGCGCTCGCTCGAAGAGGCCGCCTGGATCGACGGCGCCACGATGTGGCAGGGTTTTACCCGCATCATCCTGCCGCTCTCCGGGCCCGGCCTGGCGGCGACGGCGATCCTGTGTTTCCTCTTCGCCTGGAACGATTTCTTCTTCGCCCTGATCCTGACGCGCACCGAGGCGATGACGGCGCCGGTGGCGGTCGTGAACTTCATGAACTACGAAGGCTGGGAATGGGGTCGCATCGCCGCCGGCGGCACCATGATCATGCTGCCGGTGCTGGTGTTCTCGTTCGTCGTGCGGCGCTATCTTGTCCACGGCCTGACAGGAGGGGCGCTCAAAGGATGACCAAAACACTCCTCATCACCGGCGGAGCGTCGGGCATCGGCGCCGAAACAGCGCGGCGCGCCGCGGGCCGCGGCTACAATGTCGCGATCAATTACCGCTCGCGCGATGCGCAGGCGAAGAAGGTGGTCGCCGATGTCGAGGCCAAGGGCGTCAAGGCCATCGCGCTCAAGGGCGACATGGCGAGCGAGGCCGACATCATAAAGATGTTCGAGGACACCACGCGCGCCCTGGGTCCGATCACGCATCTGGTGAACAGCGCCGGCATCAGCACCCGCTCGCGGGTCGACGAATTCGACGCCAAGGTGCTGGCCAACCTGCTGGCCATCAACGTCACGGGCCTGATGCTGTGCTGCCGCGAGGCCACCAAGCGCATGTCGACCAGGAATGGCGGCAAGGGTGGCGCGATCGTCAATGTCTCGTCGCTCGCCGCCACGATCGGCGGGCGGCTAGGCTCCTCGGCCTATGCCGCGACCAAGGGCGCGGTCGACGCCTTCACCAAGGGCTTTGCCCGTGAGGTCGCGGCCGAGAGCATCCGGGTGAATTCGCTGCGGCCCGGCATGGTGCTGTCGGAGATGACCGAGGGCCGCCTGAAGGACCCGGTCTTCCGCGCCGGCATCGAAGCCTCGATCCCGATGCACCGCGTCGGCGAGGTTCACGAGATGGCCGAGGCGGTGCTGTGGCTGCTGTCGGACGAGGCGTCGTTCATTACCGGCGCGATGCTCGATGCGGCCGGTGGGGGGTACATTATATAATCGTCGTCCCGAGCGTAGCCGAGGGACCTCTTTTCGTGGCTCGTATAAAAGAGGTCCCTCCACTTCGCTCCGGTCGGGACGAGGGTTGGCTAATTCTTGGCCTTGTCGACTAACGCCTTCTCTTTAATCCACGGCATCATGTCGCGAAGCTTGGCGCCGATCTCCTCGATCGGATGCTCCGACATCTTCTTGCGCATGGCCTTGAATGAGGCCTGGTTGACCTTGTTCTCGAGCATCCAGTCGCGCGCGAAGCGGCCGGACTGGATGTCGGCCAGCACGCGCTTCATTTCGGCGCGGGTCTCGTCGGTGACGATGCGCGGGCCGGAGCGGTATTCGCCGTACTCGGCGGTGTTGGAGATCGAGTAGTTCATGTTGGCGATGCCGCCCTCGTAGATCAGGTCGACGATCAGCTTGACCTCGTGCAGGCACTCGAAATAGGCCATCTCCGGCGCATACCCGGCCTCGACCAGGGTCTCGAAGCCCGCCTTGATCAACTCGACCAGGCCGCCGCACAGCACGACCTGTTCGCCGAACAGATCGGTCTCGCACTCTTCCTTAAAGGTCGTCTCGATGGTGCCGGCGCGGCCGCCGCCGATCGCCGAGGAGTAGCTCAAGCCGATCTCGAGCGCGTTGCCCGAGGAGTTCTGCGCCACCGCGACGAGGCAAGGGACTCCGCCGCCGCGCAGGTATTCCGAGCGCACGGTGTGGCCGGGGCCCTTGGGCGCGATCATGAACACGTCGATGTCGGAACGCGGCGTGATCAGGTTGAAGTGCACGTTGAGGCCATGCGCGAAGCACAGCGCCGAGCCGGGCCGCATGTTGGGGCCGAGATCGTTGGTGTAGATGTCGCCCTGCAGCTCGTCGGGCGCCAGCACCATGATGATGTCGGCCCACTTGGCGCCTTCGGCGGGGTTCATGACCTTGAAGCCGACGCCCTCGGCCTTCTTGATCGTGGCCGAGCCGGGCTTCAGCGCAATGCGCACGTCCTTCACGCCAGAATCGCGCAAGTTCATGGCATGGGCATGGCCCTGGCTGCCGTACCCGACGACCAGGACCTTCCTGCCCTTGACCAGGTTCACATCGGCGTCGCGATCGTAATAGATACGCATTTCTCTTCTCCCTTTCGAAACTAGGCCGCTGTCTAGCGGTCGACCAGGGCGAGGCGCAAGCCAAGAAGGCCCAATGCGCCACCCATGAGGCGATCCGTCCAGAGTTTCACGCGGCGATAGAAGGCTCGCGCCGTTGCGCCCGAGAAAACCAGGGCGAGCAGCGCGAACCACACGAACTCGTTGAAGGCGACGATGGCGAGCACGGTGCCCTCCATCCAGGCCGGCGGATTGGCCGGCAGGAGCGACAGAAAGATGCTGCCGAAGAACACCATGATCTTGGGATTGCCGAGCTGCAGTAGCAGCACCCGGGCGAAGCTACGCCAGCTGCCAGTGCGCGCGCCCACGGGAATTTCCGGCAGCGGCGCGCCGGCGTGGCGGATCAGCAGGAAGGCGAGATAGAAAAGATAGAGCGCGCCGCCGATACGGAACGCCAGATAGAGCCACTCAAACTGCGCGAACAGCGCCTGCAACCCGTAGAGCGCCGCAGCGGCCCAGGCGAGCGCGCCGACCATCATGGCGAAAGCGGCCAGCAGCCCGGCGCGGCGGCCCGAGCCGGCGGCGGTCTGGATGACCAGAACGGTCGAGGGTCCGGGACTCGCCACCGCCAGAAGATGGACGAGCGACAGCCCAACGAGTGCCAGGACGACGTCCACGACTAAAACGCCTCGCCGCCGCGCGACATGGCGACGATGCCGGTGCGGGCGACGTCGACCAGGCCGAGCGTCCCCATCAGGCCGATGAAGGTCGCGACCTTCTCGGAATTGCCGGTGACCTCGAAGACGAAGGAGTTGGCCTTAGCGTCGATCACCTTGGCGCGGAACACTTCGGCGAGCTGCAGCGCCTCACCGCGCTTGTCGCCGGTGCACTTGACCTTCACCAGCGCCAGCTCGCGCTCGATATGCGGGCCCTCGACCGTGAGGTCGCGCACGCGATAGACCGGCACCAGCCGGTCGAGCTGCGCCTTGATCTGCTCGATCACCATGGGCGTGCCCTTGGTCACGATGGTGATGCGCGACTGGTTCTTCTTGGCATCGGTCTCGGCGACGGTCAGGCTCTCGATGTTGTAGCCGCGGCCCGAGAACAGGCCGACGACGCGCGCCAGGATGCCGGGCTCGTTAGCGACCAGCACGGAAATCGTGTGCGGGACGGCTTCGGTCACAGGCACCGGTGCCGGCGACAGCTTCGTGCTCACACCAGCACCATGCCTTCTTCGGACACCTTGCCGGCCTTGTCGTCGGGCCCGAGCAGCATCTCGTTATGCGCCGCGCCCGAGGGGATCATCGGGAAGCAGTTTTCCTTCGGGTCGACCATGACGTCGACGATGACCGGTCCCTCGATGGCGATCATCTCCTTGATCGTCGCGTCGAGCTTGTCGGGCTCGTGGCAGCGCAGGCCACGGGCGCCGAAGGCCTCGGCAAGCTTCACGAAGTCGGGCAGCGATTCCATGTAGCTCTCGGAATAACGCCCGCCATGCAGCAGTTCCTGCCACTGCCGCACCATGCCCATGTACTGGTTGTTGAGGATGAAGATCTTCACCGGCAGGCGGTACTGCGCCACCGTCGAGAGCTCCTGGATGTTCATCAGGATCGAGGCCTCGCCCGCGACGTCGATCACGAGCGAGTCCGGATGGGCGATCTGCGCGCCAACGGCGGCCGGGAAACCGTAGCCCATGGTGCCGAGCCCACCCGAGGTCAGCCAGCGGTTGGGCTGCTCGAACTTGAGGAACTGCGCCGCCCACATCTGGTGCTGGCCCACTTCGGTGGTGATGTAGTGGTCGCGATCCTTGATGTGATGATAGAGCCGCTCGAGCGCGTATTGCGGCTTGATCGTCTTGCGGTCGACCTTGTAGGCCAGGCAATCGCGCGCCCGCCAGGTGGCGATCTGCGCCCACCAGGCCTTCAGCGCCTTGTGGTCGACCTTGGGATCGCGCGCCTTCCAGGCCTTGATCATCGCCTCGAGCGCCAGCGTCGCGTCGCCCACGATGGGCAGATCGACGCGCACGTTCTTGTTGATCGAGCTGGGATCGATGTCGACGTGGATCTTCTTCGAGCCCGGCGAGAACTTGGCGGTGTTGCCGGTGATGCGGTCGTCGAAGCGCGCGCCGATGTTGATCATGACGTCGCAGCCATGCATCGCGAGGTTGGCCTCGTAGGTGCCGTGCATGCCCAGCATGCCGAGGAACTGCTTGTCCGACGCCGGGAACGAGCCCAGCCCCATCAGCGTGTTGGTGAGGGGATAGCCCGTCATGTGGACGAACTGGGTCAGAAGCTTCGACGCCTTGGGGCCCGAGTTGATCACGCCGCCGCCGGCATAGAACACCGGGCGCTTGGCATTGGCGATCAGCTCGATCGCCTGCTCGATCTTCTTCGGGTCGGGCTTGGTCTGCGGACGGTAGCTCTTGTGTTCGAACACCGCCTTCGACGGCTCCTCGTAGCCGTACTTGTTCATCAGCACGTCCTTGGGCAGGTCGATGACGACCGGACCGGGACGACCGGAGCGCGCGACGTAAAACGCCTCATGGACCACCCGCGCCAGATCGCTCACGGCCTTCACGAGGTAATTGTGCTTGGTGCAGGGACGCGTGATGCCGGTGGTGTCGGCCTCCTGGAAGGCATCGTTGCCGATCAGATGTGTCGGCACCTGGCCAGTGAGACAGACGACGGGAATCGAATCCATCAGCGCGTCGGTGAGGCCGGTCACGGCATTGGTCGCGCCCGGACCCGAGGTCACCAGCACGACGCCGACCTTGCCGGTCGAGCGGGCATAGCCTTCGGCGGCGTGGACGGCCGCCTGCTCGTGGCGCACTAGGATGTGGCGCAGGCGGTTCTGCTTGAACAGCGAATCGTAGATCGGCAGGACGGCGCCGCCCGGATAGCCGAAGACGACCTCGACGTTCTCGTCGATCAAGGCTTTCACCAACAGATCGGCGCCGGTCGTTTCGGCGGACTCCTCGGGCTTCATCGCGCGCTCCCCCCCCTGACAAATGTGCCGCAAACGAGGTTTGCGGCGGCGCGGAAGATAGGGGCGGCCCTGCGGAGGGTCAACCCAAAATCAGCATCAAACGTAAAGTTTCAGACCCCCAATTTGTCCAAAAATTGCGTGGCCGACTCAATCCCTTGGCCAGAGACGGGGTCCACTACCAAATCTGCTGCCATCTGGCCGCGGAACCACGTCATCTGGCGTTTGGCATATTGGCGGGTGTGATCGATGGCGATCCGGCGGGCGCGGGCGAGGTCCATTTCGCCACGGAAGTGGGCGAAGAGCTCGGGCGCACCATGGGCCTTGAGGCCGGGCCATTTCGGATCGGGCTTCCGGTCGAACACCGCGCGCGCCTCGGCCACGACACCGCCGGCCAGCATCGCGTCGAAGCGCGTCTCGATGCGCTCGCGCAGCCAGGCGCGGCCGGGATTGAGCAGCACCGTCACGAAGCGCCACGGCTGCGGCGCGCCTACGTCGGGCGCCTCCTGCCACTGGCTGAGCGGCTTGCCGGTGGCCTCCAGGACTTCCCAGGCGCGGACGTGGCGCTGGCGGTCGCCGGGCTTCAGGCGCTCGACGGTCGCGGGATCGCGCAGCGCCAGCCGGCTGCGGAACTCCTCGCCGCCCTTCTCTGCCCACTCGGCATTGCCGCGATCGCGCAGCGCCGGCGGCACCTCGGGAATCGGCGCAAAGCCCTGCATCAAGGCCCGCAGATAGAGGCCCGAGCCGCCGCACAGGATCGGCGTCTGGTCGCCCGCATGGGCGCGCTCGATCTCGGCTGCCGCGAGCGTGCGCCAGCGTGCGGCGCTCAGCGTCTCGGACAGCGGCAGGGTGCCGTAGAGCACGTGCGGCACGTGCTTGCGTTCGTCCGCCGTGGGCTGCGCCGTCAGGATCGGGAAGGCGTCATAGGTCTGCATGGCGTCGGCATTGATCACGACGCCTTTGCGGCTCTCGGCCAGGGCGAGCGCCAGCGCCGACTTGCCGCTCGCGGTCGGTCCGGTGACGACGATGACGCTGTGGTCGGCCATGGTGCGGGAACGTTGCAAATCCCCACCCCCACCGCTAGAGCCGAGGCGTGAAAAACATCCTCGTGCTGATCGCCAACCCCGCACGCGCCGCGCTCGATACAGCGACGGTGCAGGCCGCGGCTGAAATCCTGCGCGCCGGCGATGCGGTGGTCGGCGCACCCGACTGGCTGGCGCCCGGCATCGCCTGCGACCTGCCGTTCGACGGACCCGGCTCGCCGGTCGCACTGCCCAACGTCGATGCCGTCGTCGTGCCAGCCGCCAACCGGCGCAAGAAGCTTTTAGTGGCTGACATGGAATCGACCATGATCGAGAACGAGATGCTCGACGAGCTGGCCGAGTTTGTGGGCCTGCGCGAAAAGGTCTCGGCGATCACCGCGCGCGCCATGAACGGCGAGATCGACTTTGCCGGTGCGCTGGCCGAGCGTGTCGGCCTGCTCAAGGGCCTGCCCGTGGCCAGGCTCGACGAAGCCGCCCAACGCATCGCCTATATGGCGGGCGGCGCGGCGCTGGTCGCAACAATGCGCAGAAACGGCGTCTATTGCGCCCTGGTCTCGGGCGGTTTCACGCATTTCACCGCTCTGGTGCACGGTCGCCTGGGCTTCGACATGCACGCCGCCAACAACCTCGACCATGACGGCCGCACGCTCGCGGGCACGGTCACCTCGCCAATCCTTGGCAAAGAAGCCAAGCTAGCCACGCTCGATCGCCTCTGCGCTGAGCTAAAAATCTCGCGCGCCGAGGCGCTTGCGGTGGGCGACGGCGCCAACGACCTGCCGATGCTGCAGGCGGCGGGCCTGGGCGTCGCCTTCCACGCCAAGCCGGCTGTCGCAGCGCAGGTCGCGGCGTGCGTCGACCATGGCGATTTGACCGCGCTGCTCTATCTGCAAGGCTATCGCCTGAGCGAATTCGTCGAGAGAGGAAAGCCATGACCGAGGCCATCCAGATCGTGCTCGCCAAGCGTCCGGCGGGCGACGTCACCGCCGACTGCTTCCGCCAGGAGACCGCGACGCTGCCGGCGCTGGCCGAGGGCCAGGTGCTGGCGCGCACGCGCTACCTCTCGCTCGACCCCTACATGCGCCCGCGCATGACCGAGCTGCATTCCTACACGCCGGCCTTCGAGCTGGAGAAGCCGCTGACCGGCGGCGCCGTGGCCGAGATCGTCGAGTCGAGGAACCCGCGCTTCGCCAAGGGCGACACGGTGCTGGGCATGATGAACTGGGCGACGCTCACGGTTCACGACGGCAAGGGCCTGCGCAAGATCGACCCCAATGCCGCCCCCCTGTCGGCCTATCTCGGCGTGCTCGGCATGCCGGGCTTCACCGCGTGGTACGGCATGACGCAGATCTGCAAGCCCAAGGCGGGTGAGACGGCGTTCGTCTCGGCCGCCACCGGCGCGGTCGGCCAGGTGGCGGGCCAGCTCGCCAAGATCGCCGGTGCCCGCGCGATCGGCTGCGCCGGCGACCAGGACAAGTGCGACTGGGCGGTGCGCGAGGCGGGCTACGACGCCTGCTTCAATCACCGCACCGAGCGCGACTACGGCACGGCGATCGAGAAGATCGCGCCGCGCGGCATCGACTGCGATTTCGAGAATGTCGGCGGGCGCATCTTCCACGCGGTGTTCGAGCGCCTGAACAATTTCGGCCGTGTCGCCTTCTGCGGCGCCATCTCGGAATACCAGGACAAGGAGCCGATCGCAGGCCCGCCCAAGATGTTCGCCATCGTTCAGCGTCGGCTCACCATCCAGGGCTTCATCATCTCCGACCACGGCGCGCTGATGAACGATTTCGTCCGCGAGGTCGGCGAGCTTTTGAAGAGCGGCCAGCTCAAGGCCCGCGAGACGGTGATCGACGGTCTCGATCAAGCCCCACAGGCCTTCCTGGGCCTGCTCAAGGGCGAGAATTTCGGGAAGCTGGTGGTGAAGGTGGCCTGACTTTCAGGCTCCTCTCCCCCAAGGGGAGAGGGACATGAATTACTTCGTCAGCCGCAGCGCCACGAACCTGGGATCGCCCTGACGTTCGACGAACAGCAGCACCGAACGCTTCTTCTGAGCCTGCAGCTTGCCCACGATCTCGGCGACCTCGGTCGGCGTCGTCACCGGCTTCTGGTCGACCTCGAGGATAACGTCGCCGGCCTGGATCTGCTTCTCGGCGGCCGGGCTGTTGGGCGCCACCTTGGTGACGACCACGCCCTTGACGTTGCCGGAGAGGCCATACTTCTCGCGCAGCTGGTCGGTGACCTTCTGCAGCGTAAGGCCGAGCTGTTCGATGCTGGAAGTGATCGCCTGGTCGGGCTCGGCCGGCTTCTTGGCCGTCGGGCCGGTGGCAGCGGCGTTCTGCTTTTCCGCCTCTTCCTGCTCTGCGATGCGCAGCTTCAGCGCCTGTTCCTTGCCCGAGCGCCAAACCGTGATGTCGACGGTGCTGCCGACGCGGGCATTGGCGACCATGCGCGGGAAGCGGCGCAGGTCGGGGACCTCGGCGCCGGCGAAGTTCAGGATGATGTCGTTGCGCTTCAGCCCCGCCTTGGAAGCCGGACCGTCGGCGATGACATTGGCCACCAGCACGCCGCGCGCGCGGTCGAGGCCGAAGCTCTCGGCGATGTCGTCGGTGACGCTCTGGTAGCTAACGCCGATCCAGCCGCGCCTGACGCGACCGAACTCGCGCAGGCTGTCGGCAACCTGCTTCACGAGATTGGACGGGATCGAGAAGGCCAGGCCGGCATTGGTGCCAGACGGCGAATAGATCGCGGTGTTGACGCCGATGACCTCGCCGTCGGCGTTGAACAGCGGACCGCCCGAGTTGCCCTTGTTGATGGCGGCGTCGGTCTGCAGGTAATCGTCGAGCGAATCGTTCAGCGAACGGCCGCGCGCCGAGATGATGCCGGCGGTCACCGAATGGCCCAAGCCGAACGGATTGCCGATCGCCACCACCCAGTCGCCGACGCGGCCCTTGTCGGAGTCGCCGAACTTCACGGCCGGCAGCGGCTTCTTGCCCGGCATCTCGACCTTGAGCACGGCGACGTCGATGCGGCTGTCGGAGCCGATCAGCTTGGCCTTGAGCTGGGTGTCGTCGCGCAGGATGACGGTGATGTCCTCGGCGCCCTGGATGACGTGGTTGTTGGTGACGATGTAGCCTTCGGGATCGATGATGAAACCGGAGCCGAGCGAGGTGCCGCGGCGCTTCTGTTCCTCACCGCCACGCTTGTCGAAGAATTCCTTGAACAGCTCCTCGAACGGCGAGCCCGGCGGCAGCTGCGGCATGTCGCGCAGGCGCGGACCCTGCTGGGGCGCGTTCTGCGTGGTCGTGATGTTGACCACCGTCGGCATCAAAACCTCGACCATGTCGGCGAAGCTTTGCGGCGCATCGCGCGCCTCCGCGGGGGGCACCAGAGCGAGCGCCAAAGCAGTTGCCGCCGCGATGGCGGATACTCGTATAACACGTTGGTAATTCGACAGAATCAAGGTCGACCTCCGACGGCGTCCAAGGCCTCCAGGTCGAGTACGGCCGGCGCTGCGCGTTCGACTCGTGTTCTATCTTACCGGTCTGTGTG
>CAMDQJ010000098.1 GCA_945905835.1 Asaia bogorensis | reverse complement strand
GTTTAACGGCACGGTCGAGGATGTGGACGAAGAACGGGCACGTCTGAAGGTCGCCGTCTCGATCTTCGGCCGCTCGACTCCGGTCGAGCTCGACTACGGGCAGGTGGAAAAGCTCTGATTCAGGCCCGTATACGGGCTCGAAAATCGGGGTTGTAGCCGCTCGGGTTTGTTGCTAAACCCCGCGCCGTTGGAAGGGCTGGCCAACGTGCTGGCCTTTTATCGTCAGGCCGGTTTCCTCTAAAAATCCCTACGGATCAAAGAGTTGACTGGAATTTTAGGTGCGGGAGGCCCGCCATGGCCGTACCGCGCCGCCCAACCTAGAAGGGCAATCAATGGCCAAAAAGATCCAGGCCTACGTCAAGCTGCAAGTGCCAGCTGGCAAAGCCAATCCGTCCCCGCCGATCGGGCCCGCGCTCGGTCAGCAGGGCGTGAACATCATGGAGTTCTGCAAGCAGTTCAACGCGCGCACCCAGAAGATGGAAGCGGGCATGCCGATCCCGGTGGTCATCACCGTGTTCCAGGATCGCAGCTTCACCTTCCTCACCAAGACGCCACCGGTCAGCTACTTTCTCAAGAAGGCGGCCGGTGTCGAGGCGGGCGCCAAGACGGTCGGCACGCAGATCGTCGGCAAGGTGACCAAGAAGCAGGTGGAAGAGATCGCAAAGCAGAAGATGCCCGATCTCAACTGCGACACGATCGAATCGGCGATGGCCCAAGTGGTGGGCTCTGCCCGCTCGATGGGCCTCCAGGTAGTGGAGTAAGCCATGGCCCGGGGTAAGCGATACAAGACGGCTTCAGCTGGCGTCGACCGCGACAAGACCTATCCGCTCGAAGAGGCGGTGAAGATGGTCAAGGCAAACGCCAAGGCCAAATTCGACGAGACGATCGAAGTGGCGATGAACCTCGGCATCGATCCGCGTCACGCCGACCAGGCGGTGCGCGGCATGATCGAGCTGCCCAACGGCACCGGCAAGTCGGTGCGCGTTGCGGTGTTCGCCCGCGGCCCCAAGGCCGAGGAAGCCAAGGCTGCCGGTGCCGACATCGTCGGCGCCGACGACCTCGCCGAGAAGATCAACGCCGGCGAGATCAATTTCGAGCGCTGCATCGCCACTCCCGACATGATGGGCGTGGTCGGACGGCTGGGTAAGGTTCTGGGCCCGCGCGGCCTGATGCCGAACCCCAAGCTCGGCACGGTGACGCAGGACGTGACGGCGGCGGTGAAAGCCGCCAAGGCCGGCTCGATCGAGTTCCGCGCCGAGAAGGCTGGCATCATTCATGCTGGCGTCGGCAAGGCGTCCTTTAGCGAGGAGGCGCTCGCCGCCAACGTCAAGGCTCTGGTCAGCGCGATCAACCGCGCCAAGCCGGCCGGAGCCAAGGGCACCTTTATCAAGAAGGTGTCGCTCAGTTCAACCATGGGTCCGGGCGTCAAGCTCGACCCGGCTTCCGCGCTCACCTGAGCGCGTAAGGATTTGTAAAGTTTCCGTCGCCGACTTCGGTCGGCGGTGGTTAGGAGCGAAAGGGCCGCAAGGTTTTTAGCTCCACCTGTCCGAGACCGCAGGTGCTTCGTCCTTTCGGGGGCGAGCGTAATGGGGAAACCCGCCAGCGCAGACGGGGGCACGGGAATTCGGCTCAGCACTCACGTGTTGCGCTGCGCGCCCGAACTTCCGGGGCAGGCGAACAGGACCGCGAGGTCTCCGTTCGCGCTAACCCGCTAACGGAGGCTGCGGTCTTAACGCAGCCGGTCCGATCCGGATCCTCCGGGTTGGGCCATAGTTGGAGAAAGCCGTGAATCGTTCGGAAAAGGCCGAGGCGATCGTCGAACTGAACCGTACCTTCATGGACGCTAACCTGGTGGTGATCACTCGCCAATCCGGTTTGACCGTCCAAGAGGTCACGGACCTGCGTCGCAAGATCAGGGCAGCCGGCGCTACGTACAAGGTCGCGAAGAATCGGCTCACGCTACGTGCCCTCGAGGGCACGCCTTTCGCGGCGCTCGGACCCATGTTCAAGGGCCCGACTGCCGTTGCTTACTCCCAGGATCCGGTTGCTGCAGCGAAGGTCATCGCGGCCTTCGCCAAGGACAACGAGAATCTGACCATCGTCGGCGGTTCACTGGCTGGAAACGCTCTGGACGTCGCTGGCGTCCAGGCACTGGCCACGCTGCCGTCCCTCGATGCTCTGCGCGGCAAGATCATCGGTCTGCTCCAGGCCCCGGCGACGAAGATCGCTGGCGTGCTTGCGGCGCCCGCCGGTCAACTCGCTCGTGTGTTCGCAGCTTACGGAGCCAAGGAAGACGGCGCGAAGGCGGCGTGAACCCAGGCGTCCGCTAATCCTTAGTCATCAACGAAGTTCGGGTTACAGGAGACACTAAAATGGCCAATCTGGAAAAACTGGTTGAAGAGCTCTCGGCACTGACGGTTCTCGAAGCTGCCGAGCTCAGCAAGCTGCTCGAGACGAAGTGGGGCGTCAGCGCCGCCGCTCCGATCGCCGTTGCTGCCGCTGGCGGTGCCGCTGCCGCGCCGGCCGAGGTGAAGGACGAGTTCACCGTCATGCTGGTCGCCGCCGGCGACAAGAAGATCAACGTCATCAAGGCGGTGCGCGAGATCACCGGTCTCGGGCTGAAGGAAGCCAAGGACCTGGTCGAAGCCGCTCCGAAGTCCGTCAAGGATGGCGTGCCGAAGGCCGATGCCGAGAAGCTGAAGGCGAAGCTGGAAGCCGAAGGCGCCAAGGTCGAGCTGAAGTAAAGAGTTACCGACCGGGCCGGTTCTACCAGGAGCCGGCCCGCTCGGGCCTCTTTTCCGAACGGACGTGTTCGTCCGTTCCGATAAGTGGCCCACTGCAATGGATGGGGCGAGCGGCTTTGGCGGGCCGAGCGTTCCGAGACAGCAGCGGGTAAGTCGTCGCCCTTGAACCTAATCGAGGACGCAGGATGGCCACGGCCTTCAACACACGTAAGCGGATCCGTCGTTTCTTCGGCCACATCGAGTCCGTGGCGCCGATGCCGAACCTCATCGAGGTTCAAAAGTCTTCGTACGAGACGTTCCTTCAGCGCACGATTCCGGCGCCCAAGCGGACCCAGTCGGGCCTGCAGGAAGTCTTCCGGTCGGTGTTCCCGATCAAGGATTTCGCCGAGCGCGCCAGCCTCGAGTTCGTGAAGTACGAGTTCGAAGAGCCCAAGTACGACGTCGAAGAGTGCCAGCAGCGCGGCATCACCTACGCAGCGCCCCTCAAGGTGACGCTGCAGCTCGTGGTCTGGGACATCGATGAGGAAGCCGGCTCGCGCTCGATCCGCGACATCAAGGAGCAGGATGTCTACATGGGCGAAATGCCGCTCATGACCGACAACGGCACCTTCATCGTGAACGGCACCGAGCGCGTGATCGTCTCGCAGATGCACCGTTCGCCGGGCGTCTTCTTCGACCATGACAAGGGCAAGACCCACAGCTCGGGCAAGTACCTGTTTGCCGCCCGCATCATTCCCTATCGCGGCTCGTGGCTCGACTTCGAGTTCGACGCCAAGGACCTGATCCATGTCCGCATCGACCGCCGCCGCAAGATCCACGTGACGACGCTGCTGCTGGCCCTCGACAACGATGCCACCGCCAAGAAGCGGACGAGCCTTGCCGCCAAGAGCCGGACGATGGATCCGGGCGAGGCCCAGGGCCTGTCGCCCGAGGAAATCCTCGCGGCGTTCTACGGCCAGGTCGTCTACAAGCGTGACAAGGAAGGCTGGAACACCGCCTTCGATTCAGAGTCGATGAAGGGCGTCAAGCTCACCCACGACCTGATCAACGCCAAGAGCGGCAAGTCGGTCGCCGAAGCCGGCGCCAAGATGACGCCGCGCCTGCTCGCGCGTCTGAAGGAGCAGGGCCTCAAGGAAGTGCGCGTTACCTCCGAGGAGCTGATTGGCCGCTACGCAGCGCTCGACATCATCAACGAGAAGACGGGCGAGATCTATGTCGAGGCCGGCCAGGAGCTGACCCAGGCCGTGCTCGACGTCTTCGAGACCGCCAAGGTCGACGCGCTGCCAACGCTTGCCATCGACCACACCAATGTCGGCCCCTACATCCGCAACACGCTGGCGGCGGACAAGAACTCCAACCGCGAGGAAGCGCTCCTCGACATCTACCGCGTCATGCGTCCGGGCGAGCCGCCGACGCTGGAGCAGGCGGAGACGCTGTTCCAGGGCCTGCTGTTCGACATAGAGCGCTATGACCTCTCGCCGGTCGGCCGCGTGAAGATGAACATGCGTCTCGGCTTCGAGGGCGTGCCCGATTCGCAACGCACGCTGCGCCGCGCCGACATCCTGGCGGTGGTCAAGGTCCTGCACGACCTCAAGGACGGCCGTGGCGAGATCGACGACATCGACCATCTCGGCAACCGCCGTGTCCGCTCGGTCGGCGAGTTGATGGAGAACCAGTATCGCGTCGGCCTGCTGCGCATGGAGCGGGCGATCCGCGAACGCATGAGCTCGATCGACATCGACACCGTGATGCCGCACGACCTGATCAACGCCAAGCCGGCGGCGGCGGCGGTGCGCGAGTTCTTCGGCTCCAGCCAGCTCTCGCAGTTCATGGACCAGACCAACCCGCTGTCGGAAGTGACGCACAAGCGTCGCCTCTCCGCACTGGGACCAGGCGGTCTCACGCGCGAGCGCGCCGGCTTCGAGGTGCGCGACGTGCATCCGACGCATTACGGCCGCATCTGCCCGATCGAGACGCCGGAAGGCCCGAACATCGGCCTGATCAACTCGCTGGCGACCTACGCGCGCGTCAATCAGTACGGCTTCATCGAGAGCCCGTACCGCAAGGTCACCGGCAGCCGGACCAGCGACGAGGTCGTCTATCTGTCGGCGATGGAAGAGGGCCGCTACATGGTGGCCCAGGCCAACGCCGAGATCGACGGCAAGGGCAAGTTCGTGTCAGAGCTCGTGCAGTGCCGCAAGGGCGGCGAGTACATCATGGCCCGTCCCGAGACGATCGACTTTATCGACGTCTCGCCCAAGCAGATCGTCTCCGTCGCCGCGGCGCTGATCCCGTTCCTCGAGAACGACGACGCCAACCGCGCGCTGATGGGCTCGAACATGCAGCGTCAGGCGGTGCCGCTGATCCAGGCCGAGGCGCCGCTGGTCGGCACCGGCATGGAAGAGGTGGTGGCCCGCGATTCGGGCGTGGCGATCGCCGCGCGCCGTTCCGGCATCGTCGACCAGGTCGACGCCATGCGTATCGTCGTGCGCGCGACCGACGATGTCGGCTCGGATCGTCCGGCGGTCGACATCTACAATCTGCTGAAGTTCCAGCGCTCCAACCAGAGCACCTGCATCACCCAGAAGCCGCTCGTGAAGGTTGGCGACACGGTGAAGAAGGGCAACATCATCGCCGACGGTCCGTCGACACAGGATGGCGAGCTCGCTCTCGGCCGCAACGTGCTCGTCGCGTTCATGCCGTGGAACGGTTACAACTTCGAAGATTCGATCCTGCTCAGCGAGCGTATCGTGCGCGATGACGTGTTCACCTCGATCCACATCGAGGAGTTCGAGGTCATGGCGCGCGACACCAAGCTCGGCCAGGAGGAAATCACCCGCGACATCCCGAACGTCGGCGAAGAGGCGATGAAGAACCTCGACGAGGCGGGCATCGTCTATATCGGCGCCGAGGTGAAGGCGGGCGATATCCTGGTCGGCAAGGTGACGCCGAAGGGCGAGAGCCCGATGACCCCGGAAGAGAAGCTGCTGCGCGCCATCTTCGGCGAAAAGGCCGCCGACGTGCGCGACACGTCGCTGCGTGTTCCGCCGGGCGTCGAGGGCACGATCGTCGAGGTCCGCGTCTTCAACCGCCGCGGCGTCGACAAGGACGAGCGCGCGCTTGCCATCGAGCGCGACGAAATCGAGCGTCTGGCCAAGGACCGCGACGACGAAAAGGCGATCCTCGAGCGCAGCTTCTACAGCCAGCTGCAGGAGATGCTGCTCAACCAGACCGTCGCCGGCGGGCTGAAGAGCCTGAAGCCGGGCACGCGCATCACCGACAAGGTGCTGGGCGAGCACACGCCCGGCCAGTGGCGCACGATCGCGGTCAAGACCGGCAAGCGCCAGAGCGAGATCGAGGGTTTGAACAAGCAGTTCGACGAGTCGATGAAGCGCCTGCAGGACCGCTTCGACAGCAAGGTCGACAAGCTGCAGCGCGGCGACGAGTTGCCGCCGGGCGTGATGAAGATGGTCAAGGTCTTCGTCGCTACCAAGCGCAAGCTGCAACCGGGCGACAAGATGGCCGGCCGTCACGGTAACAAGGGCGTGATCTCGCGCATCATGCCGCTCGAGGACATGCCGTACCTGGAAGAGGGCGGGCCGGTCGACATCGTGCTCAACCCGCTGGGCGTGCCGTCGCGCATGAACGTCGGTCAGATTCTCGAAACCCATCTCGGCTGGGCCGCGGCGGGTCTCGGCAAGAAGATCGGCGACATGCTGAACGGCGCGCGCGAAGCGTCGGTCACCCAGGTGCGCAAGCAGCTGCGCGAGATCTACGGCGAGAAGTCGTATAAGGCCGATATCGCCGGTCTCGACGACGAGCGTCTGATCGACCTGGCACGCAACCTCAGCAAGGGCGTTCCCTTCGCCTCGCCGGTGTTCGACGGTGCGCACGAAGCCGACATTGTCGGCATGCTGGACATGGCCGGCCTCGATCGCTCGGGTCAGGTCACCCTGGTCGACGGCCGCACCGGCGAGCCGTTCGATCGCAAGGTGACCGTCGGCTACATCTACATGCTGAAGCTGCATCATCTCGTCGATGACAAGATCCATGCACGTTCGATCGGACCGTACAGCCTCGTTACCCAGCAGCCGCTGGGCGGCAAGGCGCAGTTCGGCGGACAGCGCTTCGGCGAGATGGAGGTGTGGGCGCTCGAAGCCTACGGCGCGGCCTACACCCTGCAGGAGATCCTTACCGTCAAATCGGACGACGTTGCCGGCCGCACCAAGGTCTATGAGGCCATCGTGCGCGGCGACGACACGTTCGAGGCAGGTATTCCCGAGTCCTTCAACGTGCTGGTCAAGGAGCTTCGCTCCCTCGGCCTCAACGTCGAGCTCAACCAGTCGGCCGAGTGATCGGCCGACTCCCTCTTCAGTCTTCGCGAATAAGTCCAACGAACACGTAGGACCTTAAAAAATGACCGACCTCATCAACGTACTGGGCCAGCCGCAGGGCACTCCGACCTTCGACGAGATTCGTATCTCGATCGCCAGCCCCGAGCGCATCCGCGCCTGGAGCCATGGCGAGATCAGGAAGCCGGAGACCATCAACTACCGCACCTTCAAGCCCGAGCGTGACGGCCTGTTCTGCGCCCGCATCTTCGGACCGATCAAGGACTACGAGTGCCTGTGCGGCAAGTACAAGCGCATGAAGTTCCGCGGCATCACCTGCGAAAAGTGCGGCGTCGAAGTCACGCTCGCCAAGGTGCGCCGTGAACGCATGGGCCATATCGAGCTGGCCTCGCCGGTCGCCCACATCTGGTTCCTGAAGTCGCTGCCGAGCCGCATTGGGCTCTTGCTCGACATGACACTGCGCGACCTCGAGCGCATCCTGTACTTCGAGAACTACGTCGTCACCGAGCCCGGCCTGACGCCGCTTAAATACCGCGAGCTCCTGAGCGAAGAGCAGTACCTTAACGCTCTCGACGAGCACGGCGACGATTCGTTCCGTGCCGACATCGGCGCCGAGGCGATCCGCGCGATGCTGCAGGTCATCGACCTCAACGAGGAGCGTCCGCGCCTGCGCGAAGAGCTGCGCGAGACGACCTCGGAGGCCAAGCGCAAGAAGCTCGTGAAGCGCCTGAAGCTTTGCGAGAACTTCATCGAGTCAGGCGCCCGTCCGGAATGGATGATCCTCGAGCTCGTGCCGGTCATTCCGCCGGAGCTGCGCCCGCTGGTGCCACTCGACGGTGGCCGCTTCGCGACGTCGGATTTGAACGATCTCTACCGCCGCGTCATCAATCGCAACAACCGCCTCAAGCGCCTGATCGAGCTGCGCGCGCCCGACATCATCGTGCGTAACGAAAAACGCATGCTGCAGGAGTCGGTCGACGCCCTGTTCGACAACGGCCGCCGCGGCCGCGTCATCACCGGCGCCAACAAGCGTCCGCTGAAGTCGCTCTCCGACATGCGGAAGGGCAAGCAGGGCCGGTTCCGTCAGAACCTGCTCGGCAAGCGCGTAGACTACTCGGGCCGGTCGGTGATCGTGGTCGGTCCCGAGCTCAAGCTGCACCAGTGCGGCCTGCCCAAGAAGATGGCGCTCGAGCTGTTCAAGCCGTTCATCTACTCGCGGCTGCAGGCCTACGGCATGGCCAACACCATCAAGGCCGCCAAGCGCATGGTCGAGAAGGAGCGTCCCGAGGTTTGGGACATCCTCGAAGAGGTCATCCGCGAGCATCCCGTGCTGCTCAATCGCGCGCCGACGCTGCATCGCCTGGGCATCCAGGCGTTCGAGCCGGTGCTGATCGAGGGCAAGGCGATCCAGCTGCATCCGCTGGTCTGCACGGCCTTCAACGCCGACTTCGACGGCGACCAGATGGCGGTGCACGTGCCGCTGTCGCTGGAAGCCCAGCTCGAGGCGCGCGTGCTGATGATGTCGACCAACAACATCCTGTCGCCGGCGTCGGGCAAGCCGATCATCGTGCCGTCGCAGGATATCGTGCTCGGCATGTACTACATCACGCTCGAGCGCGAGGGCGAGATCGGCGAAGGCTCGCTGTTCTCCGAGATCGGCGAACTCGAGCATGCGCTGCACGCGCACACGATCTCGATGCACAGCCGCATCAAGGCTCGGCTCGAGATCTATGACGACAAGGGTGAGTTGGTGCGCAAGGTCGTCGAGACCACGCCGGGCCGCGTTCTGCTGTCGCAGATCCTGCCCAAGCATCCTAGCCTGCCGTTCTCGGTGATCAACCGCCTGCTGACCAAGAAGGATTTGCAGAACGTCATCGACATGGTCTATCGCCACTGCGGCCAGAAGGAGACGGTGATCTTCGCCGATCGCCTGATGGGCCTCGGCTTCTATCACGCCTGCCGCGCCGGCATTTCCTTCGGCAAGGACGACCTCGTCATCCCCGCCGCGAAGATCAAGCTGGTCGCGTCGACCCAGAAGGAAGTGAAGGAGTACGAGCAGCAGTACCAGGATGGCCTGATCACCTCGGGTGAAAAGTACAACAAGGTGGTCGACGCCTGGTCGCGCTGCTCCGATCGCGTGGCCGAAGAGATGATGAAGGGCATTTCCACGACCTTGCCCGGCAAGCCGGTCAACTCGGTGTGGATGATGGCCCACTCGGGCGCCCGCGGTTCGACGACCCAGATGAAGCAGCTTGCCGGCATGCGTGGTCTCATGACCAAGCCGTCGGGCGAGATCATCGAGACGCCGATCATCTCGAATTTCAAGGAAGGCCTCTCCGTGCTGGAGTACTTCAACTCCACCCACGGCGCGCGCAAGGGACTGGCTGACACCGCGCTCAAGACCGCCAACTCTGGCTACCTGACGCGGCGTCTGGTCGACGTGGCGCAGGACTGCATCATCTTCGAGCCCGATTGCGGCACCAAGCGCGGCCTCAGCATGCGTGCTGTGGTCGACGGCGGCGACGTTATCGAGCCGTTGAGCGAGCGTATTCTCGGCCGGTCGGCGGTCGAGGACGTCCTCGACCCGCTGACCGGCGCACTGATCATCAAGGCCGCCCAGCTGATTGACGAGGTCACGGTCGAGCAGATCGACAAGGCTGGCATCGAGGAGATCCGCATCCGCTCGGTGCTGACCTGCGAGACCAAGACCGGCGTCTGTGCGGCCTGCTACGGCCGCGACCTGGCGCGCGGCACGCCCGTCAACATCGGCGAGGCGGTGGGCGTCATCGCCGCCCAGTCGATCGGCGAGCCGGGCACCCAGCTCACAATGCGTACCTTCCACATCGGCGGCGCCGCTCAGCGCGGCGCCGAACAGTCGAACATCGAGGCGAGCCACGACGGCCGCATCGTCATCCGCAACCGCAACGTCGTCGTCAACAGCGACGGCGTGCCGGTGGTGATGGGCCGCAACACCGAGCTGGTGCTGATCAACTCGGTCGAGCGCGAACGTGCCAAGCATCGCGTGCCCTACGGCGCGCGCCTGCTGGTCGACAGCGAGACTCCGGTCGTCAAGGGCCAGAAGCTCGCCGAATGGGACCCCTACACGCTTCCCGTCATCACCGAGAAGGCGGGCAAGGCGGTCTATGTCGATCTCGTCGAGGGTGTGTCGATGCGCGAAGTCATTGACGACTCGACGGGCATCTCCAACCGTGTCGTGGTCGACTGGAAGGGCCAGCCGCGCGGCGGCGACCTGCGGCCGCGTATCGTCATCCATGGCGAGGACGGCAAGCCGATCATTCAGACCAACGGCCAGGAAGCCCGCTACCTGCTGTCACTCGACTCGGTGCTCTCGGTCGAGAACGGCCAGGCGGTCAATGCTGGCGACATCCTGGCGCGTATCCCGCGCGAAGGCGGCAAGAACCGCGACATCACGGGCGGCTTGCCGCGCGTGGCCGAGCTGTTCGAAGCCCGCAAGCCCAAGGATTTCGCGATCATCTGCGACATCTCCGGCCGCATCGAGTTCGGCAAGGACTACAAGAACAAGCGCCGCATCCTGATCGTGCCGGAAGGCTCGACCGAGGGTGGGGCGGAGCCCGTCGAATACTTGATCCCGAAGGGCAAGCGCATCGCCGTCCAGGAAGGCGACTTCGTGGAACGCGGCGATCTGCTGATCGACGGCAACCCGGTGCCGCATGACATCCTGCGCGTGCTGGGCATCGAGAAGCTGGCCGAGTATCTGGTGAACGAGATCCAGGAGGTCTATCGCTTGCAGGGCGTGAAGATCAACGACAAGCACATCGAGACGATCGCGCGTCAGATGCTGCAGAAGGTCGAGATCGTCGACGCCGGCGACTCGACGTTCCTGATCGGCGAGCAGATCGACAAGGGCGAGTACGAGCTCGAGAACGCCAAGCTTGCCTCGGAGAAGCTGAAGCAGGCCAAGGCCGACCCGGTCCTGCTCGGCATCACCAAGGCCAGCCTGCAGACCAAGTCGTTCATCTCGGCGGCGTCGTTCCAGGAGACCACGCGCGTGCTCACCGAGGCAGCCGTCTCGGGCCGCATCGACACGCTGCAGGGCCTCAAGGAGAACGTCATCGTTGGTCGCCTGATCCCGGCCGGCACCGGCGGAGTGGTCAATCGCCTCAAGGCGATCGCCGCCCAGCGTGACCGCGCCATCCTGGCGGCCGGCGCCGACGGCGAGGACCAGCCCGTGCCGGTCCTCGAAGAGGAACGCGCAGCCGACTGAGCGTCGCACACCTGAAAATCGAAGGCCGTCGCCGTCAGGCGACGGCCTTTTTCCTTTGCGGTTGCGGTTGGCGCGCCAACCAGTCCTTGCGCGTGAGTTCCCAGACCATCATCGGACCTTCGCCGCCGACCGACTGCCCGATGGTAAGATCAACCAGCCGCGCGCCCTGCCGTTCCTTGATGCGGCGCGAGGGATGGTTGTCCTGGGCGTTGGCCAGCCACAGGCGCGGCCAGCTTAGCTCGCGGAAGGCATAATCGGTCACGCGGTCGGCCGCCTCGCTCATCAGGCGGCGGCCCTGGAATTCAGGGTCGAGCCAGAAGCCGCGCTGGCTGCGGCTGACGCCGTCGTCGAGCCACAGGTCGATCATGCCGATCAGATCGGCCGACCCCGACTTCGGTATGATCGCCCAGTGATGCTTTTGGCCGAGCGCCATGTCCTCAAGGCACTGCGCCACGTGAATGGCCGCGCCGTCCGGCGGATAGGGCCAGGGGATGCGGTGGCGGACGATCTCCCAGCGCGGGAAGATCCGCTGGATGACGGGCGCGTCCTTGGTCCGCACCGGGCGCAGGATGAGGCGCGGCGTACTGAGCACCGGTGCCGGAGGCATTCTGGAGGGTGGCATCTGGGGTCTCGCTTCCGTTTACCGGAGGGCGGGACCGTTGCGCTCGTGACCCCTACCTTCGCAGCGGGGTCAGGATTTTGGTCGGCTCTAGATCACATGATCGCGCACGACTGCCCTGCCCCAAAGCGACCTTTGGTAGCTGACATCGGACGCAGGTCTTTGCGCAAAATGGGGGCTGACATAACGCACACGGTGCCTGAAGTAAACTTTGTGTTCGGGGTGGGGCGCGGCACCATATATAGTTTGATCGAATCTTGCGCGTCTGAGCGTGCGCTAGACACCTTCGAGTCGCTTAGCGTACCTCTGGAATAACTAACGATATCAAAGCGGAAAGCATCGAGTGCGCTTGACGCTTGGCTTTACGGGCCATATAAGCGCGCCACCTCGCCGGGGGGCTGGTAGTAGGCTAACAGCCTAGACGCAGCCTTACGTCGGGGACCGTTACAAAGTCAGGCCATTTGGGCCGCGAAGCTTTTATCTGCGCGGGGTTGCGCGCTTGTCGCTATGCCCGCGCATTCGCTTTGCGCCGATGGACCAGTTGGACGGATCCGAGACGGGCCGTAGGGAAACAGAATTCGATGCCGACTATCAACCAGTTGATCCGCAAGCCGCGCGAAGCCCTCACCTCGCACAACAAGGTGCCCGCGCTGCAGGCCTGCCCGCAAAAGCGTGGCGTCTGCACCCGCGTCTACACCACGACGCCGAAGAAGCCGAACTCGGCGCTGCGCAAGGTCGCCAAGGTCCGCTTGACCAACGGCTACGAGGTCGTGAGCTACATCCCCGGCGAAGGCCACAATCTGCAGGAACATTCCGTCGTCATGATCCGCGGCGGCCGTGTCAAGGATCTTCCCGGCGTCCGCTACCACATCATTCGCGGCACCCTCGATACGCAGGGCGTCAAGGACCGCAAGCAACGCCGTTCGAAGTACGGCGCGAAGCGTCCGAAGTAGGCGGGGAGTAACACACCATGTCTCGCCGTCGCGCTGCCGAAAAACGTGAAGTCCTTCCGGACGCCAAGTTCCACGACATCGTCATCTCCAAGTTCATGAACACGCTCATGGAGCGTGGCAAGAAGTCGGTCGCCGAGCGCGTTGTCTACGGCGCCCTCGACGAGATGCAGGGCAAGCTGAAACAGGATCCGGTCCCCGCCTTCCACGAGGCGCTCGAGAACGTGAAGCCCGCCGTCGAAGTCCGCTCGCGCCGCGTCGGTGGCGCCACCTACCAGGTTCCCGTCGAAGTCCGCCCCGAGCGCCGCCAGGCGCTGGCCATTCGCTGGATCATCCAGGCCGCGCGCGACCGTTCGGGCCATAGCATGACCGAGAAGCTCTCCGCCGAGCTGATGGACGCCTTTAATCGCCGCGGCAACGCGGTCAAGAAACGCGAAGACACTCACAAGATGGCCGACGCCAATAAGGCGTTCGCCCATTACCGCTGGTAAGCGGCTTCAAGACCCCCTCCCGAGAAAGCCCAGTTTCATGGCTCGTACCACTCCCATCGCGCACTACCGAAACATCGGTATCATGGCGCATATCGACGCCGGCAAGACGACGACGACTGAGCGCATCCTGTACTACACGGGCAAGTCGCATAAGATCGGCGAAGTCCACGACGGCGCGGCGACCATGGACTGGATGGAGCAGGAGCAGGAGCGCGGCATCACCATCACGTCGGCCGCCACGACGTGCTTCTGGACCGTCGACACCGGCCCGAATGCCGGCATTAACTACCGCATCAACATCATCGACACGCCGGGCCACGTCGACTTCACGATCGAGGTCGAGCGTTCGCTGCGCGTGCTCGACGGCGCCGTCTGCGTGTTCGACTCGGTCGCCGGCGTCGAGCCGCAGTCCGAGACCGTGTGGCGGCAGGCCGACAAGTACGACGTGCCGCGCATCTGCTTCGTCAACAAGATGGATCGTACCGGCGCCAACTTCTGGCGCACCGTCGACATGATCAGGGACCGCCTCGGCAGCAAGCCGCTGGTCACCCAGATCCCGATCGGCGTCGAGTCGGATTACCGTGGCCTGATCGACCTTGTCTCCTACAAGGCCATCATCTGGCTGGAAGAGACGCTGGGCGCCAAGTTCGAGGTCGTCGAGATTCCCGACGACCTCAAGGAACAGGCCGCCGAATACCGCATGAAGCTGGTCGAGATGGCCGTCGAGCAGGACGACGTGGCCCTCGAGAAGTATCTCGCCGGCGAGCAGCCCGACTACGACACGCTCGTCAAGTGCATCCGCAAGGGCACGATCTCCTACGCCTTCGTGCCCATCCTGTGCGGCTCGGCGTTCAAGAACAAGGGCGTGCAGCCCATGCTCGACGCCGTCGTGAACTACCTGCCGGCGCCGAACGACGTGGCCGACGTCAAGGGCATCAAGATGGGCAGCGAAGAGGTGATCACGCTGCCGACCAACGACGAAGCGCCGATGTCGGCGCTGGCCTTCAAGATCATGACCGACCCGTTCGTGGGCTCGCTCACCTTCGCGCGCGTCTATTCGGGCGTGCTTGAGTCGGCGACCGGCGTACTGAACAGCACCAAGGACCGCAAGGAACGTATCGGCCGCATGCTGCTGATGCATGCCAACAACCGCGAAGATGTGAAGGAAGCCCGCGCCGGCGACATCATCGCCCTGGCCGGCCTCAAGAGCGTCACCACCGGCGACACGCTGTGCGATCCCGACCATCCGGTGATCCTGGAAAAGATGGACTTCCCCGACCCCGTCATCGAGCTCGCCATCGAGCCGAAGTCGAAGGCCGACCAGGAGAAGCTCGGCCAGGCGCTGGGCCGGCTGGTGCAGGAAGACCCGACGTTCCGCGTCTCGACCGACCAGGAGACGGGCCAGACCGTCATCAAGGGAATGGGCGAGCTCCATCTCGAGATCAAGGTCGACATCCTGCGCCGCACCTACAAGGTCGACGCCAATGTCGGCGCTCCGCAGGTCGCCTATCGCGAGACGCTCGGTCGCAAGGCCGAGATCGACTACACCCACAAGAAGCAGTCCGGCGGTTCGGGCCAGTTCGCCCGCGTGAAGATCATCTTCGAGCCGACGGCGCCGGGCACCGGCTATTCGTTCGAGAACAAGGTCATCGGCGGTTCGATTCCCAAGGAGTTCATTCCGGGCGTCGAAAAGGGCCTGGCGTCGCAGCGCGAGACCGGCGTGCTTGCCGGCTTCCCGGTGATCGACTTCAAGGCGACGCTGTTCGACGGCAACTACCACGACGTCGATTCGAGCGTGCTGGCCTTCGAAATCGCCGCCCGCGCAGCGTTCCGCGAAGGCCTGGCGAAGGCGCAGTGCAAGCTGCTCGAGCCGATCATGAAGGTCGAGGTGGTGACGCCGGACGACTACATGGGCGACTGCATCGGCGACCTGAACAGCCGCCGAGGCCAGATCCTCGGCATGGACGCGCGCGGCAACGCGCAGGTCATCGAGGCGATGGTGCCGCTGGCTAATATGTTCGGTTACGTGAACACGCTGCGGTCGATGACCCAGGGGCGTGCCGCCTACACCATGACATTCGATCACTACGCTGCCGTGCCGCAGGCCGTGGCCGACGAAGTCGTCGCCAAGCTGGCGGGCTGATTAAACACTAAGTCGACGGATAGGGATTACGACCATGACGAAGGCGAAATTCGAGCGCAACAAGCCGCACTGCAACATCGGGACGATCGGTCACGTCGATCACGGCAAGACGTCTTTGACGGCAGCGATCACCAAGATTTTGGCGAAGACGGGTGGTGCGACATACACGGCGTACGACCAGATCGACAAGGCGCCGGAAGAGCGCGAGCGCGGCATCACGATTTCGACGGCGCATGTCGAGTACGAGACCAAGAACCGCCATTACGCGCATGTCGACTGCCCGGGCCACGCCGACTACGTGAAGAACATGAT
>CAMDQJ010000097.1 GCA_945905835.1 Asaia bogorensis | reverse complement strand
GCGCCCTCCTGCGCCAGCGCCTTGGTGAAGCCGTGGATGCCCGACTTGGCAGCGGCGTAGTTCACCTGGCCGTACTGGCCGTACTGGCCACCCTGGCCGTTGATCGATCCGATATTGACGATGCGGCCGAAGCCGCGCGTGTTCATGCCGTCCTACACCGCCTTGCTGACGTTGAAGCAGGAGCCGAGGTTGGTGTCGATGACGGCGTCCCACATCTTGCGATCGAGCCGGCGCATGACGGCGTCGAAAGCGCACTGCTGCTGGTCGCGGTCTCTTTCGCCCTGTCAACCCTGGCGATCGTGATCTCGCCGCTCGCCCGATTACGCACAATGCCCGTGCCCGCGGCGGCCTGATGTTTGTCCAGCAACTGGGTCTGGCAGATTTCCTGCGCTAAGGTCGGGGCCATGACCGACGCCCCGCGACCGCCTCTGCCGCCCTTCACCCAGGAGACCGCCGCCGCGAAAGTCCGCGCCGCGGAGGACGGCTGGAACGGCCGCGATCCCGACAAGGTGGCGCTCGCCTACACCGCCGACAGCGTGTGGCGGAACCGGTCGGAGTTCCTGCACGGCCGGGCGGAAATCAGGGCGTTTCTCGCGCGCAAATGGACCAAAGAGCTCGACTATCGCCTCATCAAGGAACTGTGGGCATTCACCGAAACCCGCATCGCCGTGCGCTTCGTCTACGAATGGCGCGACGATTCTGGCAACTGGTTCCGATCCTACGGCAATGAGAACTGGGAGTTCGAAGCGAATGGTCTGATGCGCCGCCGCATCGCCTCGATCAACGATCTGCCGATCGCCGCGCAGGACCGCAAATTCCACTGGCCGGCGCCCGGCCCGAGGCCGGCAGGTCACGCCGGCTTGAGCGATCTCGGCCTTTAGTCTCTCTGAACGCACATGGCAATGCCCATGCCGCCACCGATGCAGAGGGTGGCGAGGCCCTTCTTGGCGTCGCGCTTCTGCATTTCATAAAGCAGCGTCGTCAGCACGCGCGCGCCCGAGGCGCCGATCGGATGGCCAAGCGCGATCGCACCGCCATTGACGTTGAGCTTGTTGGGATCGAGGCCGAGTTCCTTGCCGACGGCGAGCGCCTGAGCGGCGAAGGCTTCGTTGGCTTCGACCAGGTCGAGGTCCTTGACTGTCCAGCCGGCCTTTTTCAGCGCCGCCTGAGAGGCCGTCACCGGGCCGATGCCCATGACCTTGGGATCGACGCCCGTGGTCGCCCAGCTCACGATCCGCGCCAGCGGCTTCACGCCGCGCTTCTTGGCTTCGTCGGCGCTCATCAGCACCATGGCGGCGGCGCCGTCATTGATGCCCGAGGCATTGCCGGCGGTGACCGAGCCGCCTTCCTTGGCGAAGGCCGGGCGCAGCTTGGCCAGCGCCTCGACCGTCGTGCCGTGGCGCGGGAACTCGTCGGTATCGACCACGACATCGCCCTTGCGGGTCTTGATGGTGACCGGAACGATCTCGTCCTTGAAGCGGCCAGACTTCTGCGCTGCCTCGGCCTTGTTCTGCGAACCGGCGGCGAAGGCGTCCTGCTCGCCACGCGTGATCTGGTACTTCTGCGCCACGTTCTCGGCGGTGTTGCCCATGTGGTAGCCGTTGAAGGCATCCCACAAGCCGTCCTTGATCATCGAGTCGACCATCTTGAGGTCGCCCATCTTGGTGCCGTCGCGCATATGGGCGACGTGCGGCGCCTGGCTCATGCTCTCCTGGCCGCCGACCACCATGATATTGGCGTCGCCGTTCCGGATCGCCTGCCAGCCGAAGGCGACGGCGCGCAGGCCCGAGCCACAGAGCTGGTTGATGCCGAGTGCCGTCCTCTCGACCGGGATGCCGGAATTGACGGCGGCCTGGCGGGCCGGGTTCTGGCCCTGACCGCCGGTCAGGATCTGGCCCATGATGACTTCGTCCACTTCCTCCGGCTTCACATGGGCGCGTTCCAGCGCACCCTGGATCGCGGCCTTGCCCAGATCGTGGGCGGGCACTGAACCGAAGGCGCCGTTGAACGATCCAATGGGCGTGCGAGCCGCACTCACGATGACGATGTCGGTGGCCATGATAAATCCCTCCTTGGGACCGCGCCCGCTCCCGTCGGCCAGTTTGTGTGCAGTGCACACTGGAGGGTGTTATATGGCGCGCCGCGCTGCCCCGGCAAGGACCTCGCTTGGACCGCCATACCCTCGTCACAGAACATTTGCGGTTGGCGCCCATTACATTGGCTGATGCCAACCGCCTGGCCGTTCTGCACGCCGATGTGCGGGTGATGGACCTTTTGCGTCATGGCGTGCTGACACGCGCGCAAAGCGATCGGATGGTCGCCGATTACGCCGCCGAATGGCCGGCGCTGGGTTTCGGCTCCTGGACGCTGACGGAAAAGGCGAGCGGCGCGCTGGTCGGACTGGGCGGCCTGCGCGTCCATGAAGGCGATCACGGCATCGCCATGCGTGCTGCCTTCACGCCGGAGGCACAAGGCAAGGGCTATGGTTCGGAACTTGGACGGGCGACGGTCGACTTCGCCTTTAATGTCGTGGGCCTCGATCGCGTGATCGCCATCACACGCCGCGAGAACATCGCGGGTCAGCGCTCGCTGGAAAAATCCGGCATGAGTTTCGAACGCGAACTTTTAGGCGAGAGCGGCCGCGTCATCTTCTTGTACGCGCTCTTCAATCCGAAGAGCGGCCGCAGGAACGGGACCGGGCGTACGACGCCGGCATAGAGGGCCGCCGTCACGGCGAAGGTGAGAAACGCCGCGCTGAGGAATCCAACGACTGGCGGCACAGCGAAGGACAGCAGCCAGTAGACCGCGATCACCGTTACGGTCTGATGCAGCATGTAGACCGGGTAGACCGCCTCGGTGGCATGGGCGAGAAACTTCGGCCGCATCGTGAGATACCGGTTGGCAAAGCCGATGGCGGCGAATAGCCAGCCCAGCGTGTTGGCCGCCGCCAGCACCGCATAGATCGGCCGATCGGCCGGTGCGATGATCGGCAGAATCACACCCTTGAAGTACACGGCATAGAGCGTGGCATAGGCTGCGATACCGACACCGAGCGACAACCAGCGTTGGTGGTTGAGAGCGGCCAGCATCGCGGGCGAGCCGAAGATGAAGGCTCCGTAGATCAGGAACGTCCCGTAGTAAGCCAGGCCATACCAATCGCCGGTCAGGCCGTTGGTGTTGCGCGATATCGGCACGAGCCAGAGGATCGAGGCGGCGAGCGGCAGCGCCATCAGCCATTGCAGGCCGTAGCGGCTCATGACCCGAGCCGCCGCCGCTTGCGCGGTCTGCCCTGCCGTCGTGCGCAACCACAGAAACAACGGCAGCAGCACGAACGTGAAGACGAGCACGTAAGCCACGAACCAGAGATGGTGCCAGCTCAGATTGCCGGCGGGATAGACGCCGCTATAGGCCTCGGGTAGCCATTGCCAGAACGAGCCGGTGAACCGGCCGGAATGGACGCGCTCGAGATAGACCTGCGGCGGGATCAGGACAGCCATGCCGAAGGCCAGCGGCAATAGCAGGCGGCGCACGCGGTCGAGCGCGAAGGCGCCGGCCATGCGGTTGCCCAGTGCCAGCATGATCGCCCCGCCCGACACCATGAAGATCAGGGGCATTCGCCAGCGGTTGGTGAAGCGCATGGCCTCGCGCAGCCAGTCGATGCCCTGGGGCTGGTGATGTACCAACTCCAGCCCGACCAAGCCATGCCGGAGTGGTAGAGGATCAGCAGGGCGAAGGCTGTCACACGTAGCCAGTCGAGATCGGCGCGGCGGTCTATCATGCGCGATTCCTAACCGCCAAGCCCTTGATCCTTCGAAAAATTGTGACGAGCGGCGAGCCGGATGGGACGACCGGCAAGGCGAGCGGGACGAGCGGTCAACTCCGAACCGGGGCAAGCGCCTCGAAGCGCGTGCGGTAACGCCGGCTGAGATTGAGATCGGCGCCGTCCTGCAGGCGGATGCGCCAGTCGCCGCTGATCCACGGCGTCACCTCGGCGACGCGGGCAATGTTCACGAGGTGCGACTTGTGGACCCGCACGAAGCGTTTGGGATCGAGCTCGGCCTCCAGCCTGGTCAGCGAGGAGCGGACCTCGAACCTGTCGGCGCCGACATGAAGGACGGCGTAGTTGCCGCCGGCCTCTATCCAGTCGATGTCGGCCACCTCGACCATGATCTGCCGGCCACGCTGGCGGACCGCGAAGCGCTCGGGGCGCGCGCCGATGGATTGAGGCACTGCCATCGGCACGCGGTCGAGCAGATGCCGGAGGGCGACGACGGCAGCGCTCAGCATGCCGTAGTTCACGATGTCCTTGGCGCCCTCGTAGAGCAGCCGCTCCACGGTGAGTGGAAAGGCATTGGCCTCGCCCAGGATGCCGGCGAACCAGAGCAGCCGCAGCGCCGCCATGCCCGACGTATGAATGAGACTGAACGGCACGAGGCCAAGAACATGGATCGCGAGATTGCGCGGCGCCGCCGCGATCGGCCAGCGGCGATGCAGCCAGTAGATCGCCGGCAAAAGGACCGCGACCGCGAGATGGCTCGCGACCTCGACCATCAGCACGCGCGCCAGCCCGACGGCGTTGCCGCGTCGGGCTTCGTTGGCGACCTCGACGTAGGCATGAGCGAACAGCGACAAAGTGAGCAAGACCGCCCAGATCACCGGCACGCGCCAGTCGAAGGAGCGACGCTCCATCAACAGGCTTTCAGCCAGTCGATCAGCGGTGTCCAGCAGAGCTCGCGGGCGCGGCCGCTCACCACCATGCCGATATGGCCGAGCGGCAGATCGAGGCGCGTGACGTCGCGCAGGCCGCGCTCGGGGTCGGCAAGGGCAGCGGCCGACAACGGCGGCACGATACGGTCGCCCGACGGGATCATGACCAGCGACGGCGTTTTCATCTTCTTGGGCACGATGCGTTTACCGCCGACGACCCATTTGCCGCTGCCCGGAATATTCTCGCCGTACCAACCGACCAGGCATTCTCGCGCGACGGGACCGGCCAGCGGCGCGCCTTCGTTCAGCCAATCCTCCAGCAGCACGAAGTCGCGGGCGTTGTCACCTTGCTGGTCCATGCCGAGGAAGCGACCGAACTTCTTGACCGCGAGCCACGGGTCGAGCGACCAGAACAAGGTCTGCAGGACGTCGACCGGCAACTCGCCCAGCCGGTCAGCGACCCGCGCCAGCAACGGCCCGACCGAGACGAGGAAGGCATGGCCGGTACGGTCAGCGTGAAAATCCCACGGCGCAGCCAGAAGCGCGAGTCCCGCGACGCGGCGCGGCTGACGCGCGGCCAGCGCCACCGTGAGCGTGCCGCCCATGCAGTAGCCCATCACCGCCGGCGCGCGGCGCGCACGCTTGGCGATGAAGGCAAGCGTGCGTTCCAGACGCGCGACATAGGCGGTAGTGTCGAAGCGGCGCTCCTCGTCGTTGGGCGTGCCCCAGTCGACGAGATAGGGCCGCAGCCCCTCCGCCGCCATGCCGCGCAACAGGCTTTTCTCGGCCGTGAGGTCCAAAACTTCCCATCGGTTGATAAGCGACGGTACGACCAGCACTGCACGCGCGCCGCGCACCCGGGCGGCGCGGTGCGTCGCGCCATAGTCGAGCAGGCGCGTGTTGCCTTCTCTCCACACCGTCGGTGGATTTTCCAGCGTGCGCTGAACGGGACTCTGCCGGTAGGCCAGTACGCCGTCGGCCAGCCGGTGCATGCGACGCACGATCTCGCGATAGAGCGCTTTTTCGAAGTTGCCGGCGCCGCCGCTTTTCTCCAGCGCGGCGACCTCGCCGAACAGCGCCTCGACCGATTCAGCTGCTGCGGAGTTTGACCTCGAGTTCGGCGATGCGCGCTTCCAGAGCTGCCACGCGCTTTCTGAGCTCGCCCACGTCATCAGCGCCGTTCCCAGGTGCAGCGGCAGCGGCCGCGGTCCCAACCGGTGATCCATGCGTGGCTCCCTGCATTGCAGCCGCAACCTGGGCGTTCGCGGCCGCGAACAGCCGGGCGATCTGCTCGGTCAGCGACTGGTCGGCCGCCAGCCCTGACAATTGGCTCTGCCAAAGGTCGAGATAGCGCCGGGCCAGGCGGTCGAAGTCGCCCGTTTGTGGGTTGCCCTGCTCGTCCTTCTCGTCGGCCATATCGGCACTATAGCCCATTGCGCACGACAGGTGCTTTCGCAGGCGCAAACCGGTTCTTGTCGCACTGCGGTATCGGCGCTAAGGTTTTCACTGCGGAGTGAACGAGCGTTTACCGTGAGGCAGGAATGGCCGAACAGGCAACCGAAGGCGGGCCGAAACCGGCGCCGGTGGTCATCAAGAAGTACGCCAACCGGCGGCTCTACAACACCGCAACCTCCGCCTACGTCACACTCGACCATTTATCGACAATGGTGAAGGGCAAAGTCGACTTCGTCGTCTACGACGCCAAGACCGGCGAGGACATCACCCGCTCGGTGCTCACCCAGATCGTTTTCGAAGAAGAAAGCAAAGGCGGCCAGACGCTGCTGCCGATCCCCTTCCTGCGCCAGCTGATCTCGTTCTATGGCGACAGCCTGCAGGGCGTCGTGCCGCAGTACCTCGAGATGTCGATGACGCAGTTCGCGCGCAACCAGGAACAAATGCGGCGCTACCTGCAGAACGCCTTCGGCTTCAACCCGTTCCAGCAGTTCGAATCGATGGGCAAGCAGAACATGGCGATGTTCGAGAACGCCATGCGCATGTTCAATCCCTTCCGTCCCGGCCAGCCCAACGGCTCGGCGCAGGGGGAACCGGCCAAGGCCGAGGGTACGCCGCCGGCGGCAGCCAACAACGACGCGCCGGCCAACGAGCAGGCGATCGACGATCTCAAGCGCAAGCTCGACGAGTTACAGAACCAGCTCGCGCTGCTCAGCAAGAAGCCCTGATACGGCGATGGCCGAGGATCTGCTGCCCTACCGGCCGCGCCGAGTCATGTCACCCTGCATCGGCATCTGCACGATCGACAGGACGAGCGGCTTCTGCCTAGGCTGCAAGCGCACCATCGACGAGATCGGCCGCTGGCAGATGCTGGAGGATCCGGCGCGCCAGGCGATCGTCGACCAGCTTCCGGCAAGGAAGCTCTAGCGCCCCTTGAAGACCGGCTTGCGCTTCTCGCGGAAGGCCGACGTTCCCTCCTTGTAGTCTTCGGTCAAACCGGTCAACACGTTCTGGTCGGCGTCCATGTGCGAGCCGAGATCGTCGAGCGCGTGCGCCAGGCGATTGACCGTGGCCTTGGTCATGCGCACGGGGATCGGCGGCTGACGCGCGATGCGTTCGGCGAAGGCCATCGACGCCGCGAAGGCCTGACCGTCGTCGACGACCTTCTCGATCAGGCCCCATTCCAGCGCCTCGGCTGAACTCACGCGGTCCGACGCCAAGATCACCGCCTGCTTGGTGCGCGCCGGACCCATCAGCGCCAGCATGCGCGGGATCGAGCCCCAGCTCATGTTCATGCCGAGCTCGACTTCGGGAATGCGGAAATGCGCGCTCTTCCCGCAGGTGCGGAAGTCGAGCGCCACGACCAGCGCCGCCCCACCGCCGATGCAATGGCCTTCGATGGCGGCGATCGTGACCTGATCCATGTCCTGCCACGCCTTGCACATCTTGGGGCCGAGCCGGCCGCGCTGGATGCGCTCGCCGACCGACAGCGTGTCGCGCTTGCGGCCTTCGGGATCCTTGAGGTCGAAGCCGGCGCAGAAGGCCTTGGCCGAACCGGTCAGGATCACCACCGAGGTCTGCAGATCGTCCTCGAAGTCGCGAGGCACGTCGCGCAGCTCGCGCATCGCCTGCTGGCTGAGCGCATTAATGTTGTCGCCGCGATCGAAACGCACGACCGCGATGCGGCCCTCGGGGCCGAGGCCCTTTTCGACCGATATGAATTGACGGGCCATGCGATGGGATCCTCCGGCTTCGCTGCGAAACTAGCGCCCCAACTGGACAAGCGCGAGCCGCTTCGCTTGACTGGCGCCATGTCCAAACTGGTCGATTCCCTTTCGCTCGAGCGGCGCGTGGATGCGCTGTTCTCCCGCTACGCCCAGCCTGGGTCGCCCGGCGCCGTCGTCGCCGTCATGCGCGGCGACCACGTCGAACTCTGCAAGGGCTATGGCCTCGCCAGCGTCGAGCTCGGCGTGCCGATCGGCCCGCAGACACGCTTTCGCCTCGCTTCGGTCAGCAAGCAGTTTACCGTCACGGCAGCACTGATGCTCGCCGCCGAAGGCAAGCTCAAGCTCTCCGACCCGCCGCACAAGTACCTGCGCGAGCTGGCGCCCTTGCCGGTGACCATCGACCAGATGATGCGCAACTGCAGCGGTCTGCCCGACTTTCTCGAATTGCTACGCCTGGGCGGCCACGGCCTCGACAAGCCGGCGCGGCCCGCCGACCTCTACGCCGCCTGCGTGCGCAACACCCATCTCAACTTCAAGCCGGGCAGCCGCTTCCTCTACAGCAACACCAACTTCCTGCTGCTCGGCCTGATCGTCGAGCGCCTCAGCAGGAAGAAGCTGGGCGACTTCATGGCCGAGCGCATCTTCAGGTCGCTTGGCATGAGCCACACCATGCTGGCGGCCGAGATCGATACGGTGATCCCCGGCCTCGCCACCGGCTATCTCGGCGACGCGAGGCAAGGCTTCCGCCGCGCCGCCCACGCCTATCCGCAAGGCGGCGAAGGCGGTCTCACCTCGTCGGTCGAGGATCTGCTGATCTGGAGCCGGCATTTCGACAAGCCCTCGCTTGAGCCCAAGAACCTGCCCGCCCAGCTCGTGGCCGCCTCGCCGCTCACCGGCGGTCATGCCAACGGCTATCGCCGCGGCGTCGGCGTCGGCAAGTTGCGCGGCATCGCGACCGCGGGTCACGGCGGCCTGTGGCCGGGCTATCGCACAGAATTCCTGCGCCTGCCCGGCGTCGGGCTCACCGTCGTGGTGATCGCCAATCTCGGTAGCATCGATCCATGGCGGCTGGCGCATGCGATCGCGGTCGAGGCACTGCACGGCGACAAGCGCCTCAAGCCGGCGTTGCCGGCGATCGAGCAGGCCGAGATCAAGCCGATCGCCGGCACCTGGTTCAATTCAGAGGAGCCGTCGCTGTTCGACCTCGGATGGGCCAACGGCGAGCCCGTCGTGACTCAGAACGGTCAGACGTTTGCGCTTGGCCGCCGCGCCGGCGGCTGGTTCAGCGCCGAACGCGGCTCGTTCGAATTCGCCCTGAAGCCAGGCCGCGTCGGCACATTGAGTGTCGATCTCGGCGCTGGCCACGTGCTCGCCTTCCGCAAGCTCGGCAAGCGCAAGGCGGTGCCCGCCGCCATCGCCGGCACGTACGTTTCAGCCGATAGCGGCGCCACCTGGCATGCGCGCCGGGGCGGCGAGAACTACACGGTGGCGGTCAGCGGGCCGCTGGTCGGCGGCAGCGCGCCGTGGCCGGTGCGTGGGCTCGATAGCGACACAGTCGAGCTCGAGGCTCCGACCGGCTGGGTCGTCGCCACCCTGCTCGCCCGTCTCGAGCGCGATCACTCAGGCAAGATCGCGGCGCTGGTCGTCTCGACCGGCCGCATTAAGCGGATGCGCTTCGAAAGGACCGCTTAACCTGGTGGCCTGACGATCACCGGAACGGGATCGAATACATCAGGCCACCCTTGGTCCACAGGTCGTTGAGACCGCGCTCGAGCTTGAGCGGCGTGTTGACGCCGACATTGCGCTCGAAGCTCTCGGCGTAGTTGCCGACCTGCTTGATGATGTTGTAGACCCACTTCTCGTCGACACCCATCGCCTTGCCGTAGCCAGGCGTGACGCCGAGCAGGCGCTTAATCGCCGGATCGTCACTCTTCAGCATCTCGTCGACGTTCTTGGAAGTGATGCCGAATTCCTCAGCTTCGATCATGGCCATGAACGACCATTTGACGAGGTCGAGCCACTGGTCGTCGCCGTGACGCACGATCGGGCCGAGCGGCTCCTTGGAGATGCGCTCCGGTAGAATCGCATGCTCGCCCTTGCCGGAAAGCTGTCCGGCACGCACGGCGGCCAGACCCGAGGCGTCGGTGGTGTAGCTGTCGCAGCGGCCGGCGGCGTAGGCCTGCAGGAGCTCGTCGAGCTTCTCGATCAGCACCGGCTTGAAGGTCATCTTGTTCTTGCGGAAATAGTCCGCGAGGTTGAGCTCGGTCGTGGTGCCAGGCTGCACGCAGATGGTGGCGCCGTTCAGCTCCTTGGCGCTCTTGATGCCGCTCTTGACCGGCACCAGGAAACCCTGGCCGTCGTAGAAATTGACGCCGGCAAAGTTGAAGCCAAGCTGGGTGTCGCGCAGCAGCGTTTGCGTGGCATTGCGCGTGATGACGTCGACCTCGCCCGACTGCAGCGCCACGAAGCGCTGCTGCGCCGTGGTCGGCGTGAACTTGGTCTTCTCCGAATCGCCGAACATAGCGGCGGCGATAGCGCGGCAAAGATCGACGTCGAGACCGGTCCACTTGCCCTGGCTGTCGGCAAAGGAGAAGCCGGAAAGGCCGGTATTGACCGCGCATTGCACGAAGCCTTTGGTCTTGACCGCGTCGAAGGTCGAGCCGGCGAAAGCCGGCGCCGTCCCGAAGAGGACGGCGATCGAAGCTGCGATTAAGTTCTTGAACATGGGAGCCCCCCTATAAGGTCCAAGGGCAGCATAGCAAGAGTCGGGCCTATCGTCTGAGTCAGATGAGGTCGGCGATCATGCGCACCGCCCGCCCGGCGCCATCCGCCTCGACCGGCTTGAATGCCGTCGGCGCCGACAGCGCGGCGACCATCGCCTCGGCGATGATGTCGGGTCGACCGACCGAGTCAAGCGGCAGCCGGCGTCGATATCCGTAAAAGCCTTATTCTGCGGGAATCAGATCGTACGCTCGATCATGAGCTTCTTGATCTCGGCGATCGCCTTGGCCGGATTGAGGCTCTTTGGGCAAGTCTTGGTGCAATTCATGATCGTGTGGCAGCGGTAGAGCCGAAACGGGTCTTCCAGCCCGTCGAGCCGCTCGCCCTTGGCTTCGTCGCGGCTGTCGGCGATCCAGCGGTAGGCCTGCAACAGCACGGCGGGACCGAGATAACGGTCGCCGCTCCACCAGTAGGACGGGCACGAGGTCGTGCAGCAGAAACACAGGATGCACTCCCACAAGCCGTCGAGCTTGGCACGCTCCTCGGGCGACTGCAGGCGCTCGCGCGTCGGCGGCTGGCTGGTCGACTTCAGCCACGGCTCGATCGAGGCGAGCTGGGCATAGGGCACTTTCAAGTCGGGCACGAGATCGCGCACCACCGGCATGTGCGGCAGCGGGTAGATCTTGATGTCGCCCTCCACCTCGGCGATGAACTTGGTGCAGGCCAGCGTGTTGGTGCCGTCGATGTTCATGGCACAGGAGCCGCAGACGCCCTCGCGGCAGGAGCGGCGGAAAGTGAGCGAGCTGTCGATCTCGTTCTTGATCTTGATCAGGGCGTCGAGAACCATCGGGCCGCAGGCATCCATGTCGACTTCGTAGGTGTCGACGCTGGGCTTCTTGCCGTCGTCGGGCGTCCAACGATAGACCTTGAACGTCTTGACGTTCCTGGTGCCCGCCGCCGCCTTGTAGGTCTCGCCAACGCCGATCTTGGAATTGGCGGGCAGAGTGAACTCAGCCATCTGATCCTCGTTTAACTCAGTACACGCGCGCTTTGGGCGGGAAGGACTGCACGTCGTTGCTCATCGGCTGCAGGTTCACCGGGCGGTAGTCGATGCGGGTCTTGCCGCTCTCCTCGACCCACACCACCGTGTGCTTCAGCCAGTTCTTGTCGTCGCGCTCGGGGAAGTCCTCATGCGCATGGGCGCCGCGGCTTTCCTTACGGTTGGCAGCCGAACGCATGGTGGCCTGGGCCTGCACGATCAGGTTCTCGAACTCCAGCGTCTCCATGAGATCGGAGTTCCAGATCATCGAGCGGTCCTTCACGCGGATGTCGCCCTTACCGGCGAACACCCGGTCCATGTTGGCGCAGCCCTCGTCGAGGCTCTTGGTGGTGCGGAACACCGCGCAATCGTTCTGCATGGTCTTCTGCATCATGGCGCGCATCTGCGCCGTGCCGGTGCTGCCCGCCGCGTGACGCGCCTGGTCGAGGCGGGCGATGGCTTCCTCGCCACCATGCGGCATCTGCTTGTGCGACTGGCCGGGCGTCAGAGTCTCTCCGACCCGGTTGGCGGCGGAGCGGCCGAACACCACGAGCTCGAGCAGCGAGTTGGAGCCTAGACGATTAGCGCCGTGGACGCCGACGGAAGCGGCCTCGCCGATCGCCATCAGGCCGGGCACGACGACATTGGGGTCGCCGTCCTTCACGGTCAGGACTTCACAGTGATAGTTCGTGGGAATGCCGCCCATGTTGTAGTGGCAGGTCGGCAGGATCGGGATCGGCTCGCGGGTGACGTCGACACCGGCGAAGATGCGCGCGGTTTCGGCGATGCCGGGCAGGCGCTCGTGGATGACCTTGGGGTCGAGATGCTCGACATGCAGCTCGATGTAATCCTTGTTGGGGCCGCAGCCGCGGCCTTCGCGGATCTCGATGGTCATCGAGCGCGAAACGACGTCGCGCGAAGCGAGGTCCTTGGCCGACGGCGCATAGCGCTCCATGAAGCGCTCGCCGGTGCCGTTGGCGAGGTAGCCGCCCTCGCCGCGCACGCCCTCGGTAATCAGGCAGCCAGCGCCATAGACGCCGGTGGGATGGAACTGGATGAACTCCATATCCTGCAGCGGCAGGCCGGCGCGCAAGGTCATGGCGCCGCCGTCGCCGGTGCAGGTGTGCGCCGAGGTGGCCGTCGCATAGACGCGGCCGTAGCCGCCGGTCGCCAGCACCACCTTGTGGGCGCGGAAGCGATGGATGGTGCCGTCGTCGAGGTTCCACGCCATGACGCCGCGGCAGACGCCTTCGTCCATGATCAGGTCGAGCGCGAAATACTCGATGAAGAACTCGGCGTTGTTCTTGAGCGACTGCTGGTAGAGCGTGTGTAGGATGGCGTGGCCGGTGCGGTCGGCCGCCGCGCAGGTGCGCTGGGCGATGCCCTTGCCATATTCCGTCGTCATGCCGCCGAACGGGCGTTGATAGATCTTGCCCTCGGGCGTGCGGCTGAACGGAACGCCGTAATGCTCGAGCTCGATGATGGCGGCAATGCCCTCGCGGCACATGTATTCGATGGCGTCCTGGTCGCCCAGCCAATCCGACCCTTTGACGGTGTCGTACATGTGCCAGCGCCAGTCGTCGGGGCCCATGTTGCCGAGCGAGGCCGAGATGCCGCCCTGCGCCGCCACGGTGTGACTGCGGGTCGGGAACACCTTGGTGATGCAGGCGGTCTTGAAGCCCTTGTTGGCCATGCCGAAGGTGGCGCGCAGGCCGGCGCCGCCGGCGCCGACGACCACGACGTCGTATTCATGCTCGATGATGGTGTAGGCGCGGCCGCCGATATTGACCGTGCCAGCCGCCGCTCCATTACTCTTCTCGGCCATGTTCTAGACTCCGAACCCGATGCGCAGGATCGACACGACGGCTGCAAGGCCAAAGACCACTGCGATGAACTTGGTGAGCACGATGAGGGCGAGCCGCAGGCCGCCGCTGGTGTAATCCTCGAACACCACCTGCATGCCGAGCTGGCCGTGATGCAGGCCGACCGAGATGGTGAGGATCAAGAGCACCATGACCAGCGGCGAGCCGATCCAGGCGCGCACGGCGGCATAGTCGGCGCCGCTCAGCATGACCAGCGAGATGGCGAACCACACGACCAGCGGCACCAGCGCCACGGCGGTGATGCGCTGCGCCCACCAGTGATGCAGGCCGTCCTTGGCCGTACCGAGGCCACGGGCGCGGGCGAGAGGCGTTCTGAGATCGGTCATGGCGGCCTCCCTCAGATCAGCCGCAGGCCGACGATCCAGGAAAGGACCGTGGCGATCAGGGAGACGGTGACGACCGTCCAGCCGCTGCGATAGGCATCCTTCAGCTCGAAGCCGTAGCCGACGTCCCAGAACAGGTGCCGGATGCCGTTGGCGAGGTGATAGAAGGCGCAGAACAGCCAGCCGCCGAGGATGATCCGTCCGACGATGCCGGCGTTGAAGCTCTGGAACATCGCGTAGGCAGTGGGGTTCGACGCAGCGTAGATCACCCAGGTCGCGAGGTAGAGGGCCCCGACCGACAGCGCGATTCCGGTGGCTCGGTGCAGGATCGAGAGCATCGAGGTGAGCTGCAGCCGGTAGACCTGCAGATGGGGAGAAAGCGGCCGGTTGGTCGGCCCGTTGGCGACGCTCATCGCGTTAAAATACCTCTTAACCGTAACGGCTGTATTCTTTTAGCGCCGACGCCTTCCAAGTCAACGAGGAGGCCCTATCGGCGAGGTATCAGCAGCCAATAGTCGAGGTCGAGGACGACCGCAGGGTGGTATTTCCCATCGGTGCCTTTGCCCGGCCAGCCGGCGCAGGGGCAGTCCTTGGCGGCGATGGTGCGTAGCCGCAATGCGCCCAGGTCATGAAGGCCGGGCAATGGTGCCGTCTCCAGGATCTCCGACCAAGCGTAGATCGTGTCGCCGCCGAAGGTCGGCCCGACATGGCTGCCGGCGTTGATCGCCGCCATGCGGAATCCGTTGGCCAGGCCGTTGAACGACAGCGAGCGCGCGAAGGAGATGACGTGGCCGCCATAGGCGAGGCGGCGGCCAAAGCGCGTGTCCTTGGCGGCGAAGGCGTCGAAATGAACGCGCGCGGTGTTCTGGTAGAGCCGCGTCGAGAACATGTGGTCGGAGTCTTCGAGCGTATAGCCCATGACATGGTCAATGCGCTCGCCGGCGCTGTAATCCTCGAAGCGATGAGGCGAGCCGGCCGCGGCATTGTCATAGCGCGACACATTGAGGCCCGCCGGTACGATCAGATCGGCCACCGCAACGGACGGCGCGGTCTTCGGCGTCACGGCAGGCCGTACGGCGGCCTCGCGGTCGCGCTTGCGCACCATCACCCAGCGTACGTAGTCGAGCACCATCTCGCCGTGCTGGTTGGAGCCGGTCGAGCGCACCCAGACGACGCCGCTTTCGCGTGTGGAATTTTCGCGCAAGCCCAGCACGGTCGAGCGCACCGACAGGGTGTCGCCGGGATAGACGGCGGCGCCCCAACGGAACTCGGCGTAGCCAAGATTGGCGACGGCATTGGCCGAGATGTCGGGCACCGTCTTGCCGATCACGACATGGAACACCAGCAGGTCGTCCAACGGCGCGCGCGGCAAGCCGAGCCCGCGCGCAAAGACATCGGAGGAGTTGATGGCGAAGCGTGAGCCATAAAGGCCGATGTTGAGCGCGGCGTCGGCTTCGGTCAGCGTGCGCGGCGTGGCGTGCGGGAATTCCTGGCCGACGCGGAAATCCTCGAAGAAGTTGCTGGCGCTGATCTTGCTCATGCGGCCTGGAGCTCCTTGATGGCGGCAGAGAGCGCCAGGGCGCGCTCGGCCTGCTCGACATGCAAATTCTCGATCAAGCGTCCGTCGACCGTCACCACGCCCTTGCCCTCGGCCTGCGCCGCCTTGAACGCCGCGACGATCTTCTCCGACATCGCGAGTTCGGCTGCTGACGGCGCGAAGACCTCGTTGCACGGCTCGACCTGGCTGGGATGGATCAGCGTCTTGCCGTCGAAGCCCATCTCCAGCCCCTGCTGGCAGACGGCGCGGAAACCTTCGACATCCTGGATGTCGTTGTAAACGCCATCGAGGATCGTGAGGCCCTCCGCCCGCGCGGCCAGCATGGCAAGACCGAGAACGGTGACTATCGGCAGGCGCATCGGCGTGTGGCGCGCGCGCATATCCTTCACCAGATCGTTGGTGCCCATGACGAACACCGCCAGACGCTTGTGGGCACCAGCGATCTCCTCGGCGCGCAGGATGCCGCGCGGCGTCTCCATCATCGCCCACACCGCCATCGACTGGGGCGCGCCCGCGGCGTCGAGCAGCGCCACGATGCTGGCGACGTCGGCGGCGCTCTCGACCTTGGGCACCAGG
>CAMDQJ010000096.1 GCA_945905835.1 Asaia bogorensis | reverse complement strand
TACCAGCGCCTGCTGTTCGATCGCCCGCATCCCAAGGTGCTGCGCGTCACCATGAACCGGCCGGAGAAATACAACGCCACCGACGCCATCATGCACACCGAACTGGTCAACGTGTGGCGCGACATCGACGGCGACGACACGATCAACTGCGTGATCATCCAGGGCGCCGGCGGCAAAGTGTTCTCGGCCGGCGGCGACTTCGACATCATCGAAGCCAACATCAGGGACTACAACGCGCTCTTGCGCACCTGGAAGGAAGCGCGCGACATCGTCTACAACGTCATCAACTGCTCCAAGCCGATCGTCAGCACCATGCGCGGCCCCGCCGTCGGTGCCGGCCTCGTCGCCGGCATCCTGGCCGACGTCTCGATCGCTTCGAAGAAGGCCAAGATCATCGACGGCCATACGCGCCTCGGCGTCGCCGCAGGAGATCACGCCTGCATCGTGTGGCCGCTGCTCTGCGGCATGGCCAAGGCGAAATACTATCTGCTGCTCTGCGAAGCGGTGGACGGCGAGGAAGCCGAGCGCATCGGCCTGGTTTCGCTCTGCGTCGAGGACGACCAGCTCGAGGCCAAGGGCATCGAGGTCGCGACCAAGCTCGCCGAGGGCGCGCAGACCTCGATCCGCTTCACCAAGTACGCGCTGAACAACTGGCTGCGCATGATGGGCCCGACCTTCGACGCCTCGACGGCGCTCGAGATGCTGGGCTTCCTCGGTCCCGAGGTGAAGGAAGGCCTCGCCTCGCATCTGGAGAAGCGCAAGCCGAGGTTCGATCCGTATTCGCCGCTGTAGTGCCGCCCAAGGCCGGTCCCGAAATCCACAGTGTCTGTTCGCACCGGTAGCAATTCGTTCTGGCCTATTTTCCACTGGTCGTGTGATGCTCCCGGGAACGCGGGCGGAGAGCAATGCAGACATGGTTACGCCGCCTTGCCGGCGGCGCGTGCCTGGCGGCCAGCACCAGCGTCACCGGCTGCGGATTTTACGTGCCGACGATCGAGCCGCTTGCGAGCTCGCAGTTGGAGGTGGGCAGAATTGTCAACGATATCGCCAACCACATCGGCTGCGAGATCGGCAATGCTGTTTCGGCAGTCCACCAACGCTATCGAACCCCGGAGCTGGCTGCAGAGATCGCCTGGCTCGACACGTGGGCTGCCAAAATAACCCTCTCCATTGTCGTCCAGGAGAAGACCGATTTCGCGCCGGGCATCTCGTTCAAGACGCTGTTTTCCAATGCGACAACGACATTCGGCACACAGACGATCACGTCGGCTCAATCGTTCTCTTTCGGCATCGGCGGTCAATTCTCTAGCGAGGCCACTCGAACCGAGAACGTCGGATACTTCGTGTCGTCGGGAGCGCTCAGAAAGCGCGTGGAGACAGGCATGGCGCTCAACCCGCCCCGGCCCTGTCACCACGGCGAAGGACCGAACATCGAGGGTGACCTGAAGTTTCGCGAGTGGTTGGAGGCAACGATTCTTCCAACCCAATCGCCGGGGACCACGGGCCAGTTGCCGATCCTGACGGACGCTTCCCTCCAAGCGCAGCCGGCGGTGGTCGGGGCCGCTGAAGCCAAGCGCACGGCAAAGCCTGCAGGAGCTGCGACAACAGCGCTCACCACGGAAGCACCGAAGCCGCCGCCATTCGACATCATTAGTCACGAAGTCAATTTCGTAGTCGTCGCCGGCGGCAACATCACGCCGACATGGACCTTGGTCACGTTCTCGGCCAACACCGGCAACAGTCCACTGATCGGTGCGACGCGCACGCGGACCAACAACGTGCTCATTACGATGGGCCGCACCGTCAATGGCGAAGCCGGGAGTGTACTGCCGTCACAAGCCGTGGAGTTCCAGCACCTTTCGTCGCAAATCAAGAGCGTCCAGGTGGTGTCTCCGTAGCCAACTCTAACAATGGGGAGAGAGTTCCAATGGCAGAGCCAATTGTAAAATAGATCGAAGATGCCATCAGCCTCGGCTTTACTCCCTCGACACGTTCGATCAACGAGATCCACACGATGATCGACGAGCAAATCGGAAATAATCCCGAAAGCCAGGCTTTCCGGAAGGACTGCCTCGTCTTGGGACCAGGTGAACAATGCCTTCGGTCGGATTGCGGTCCGGATGGATGGATGTACGTGGGTTTCTGCGACGGCATTTCATTCAAGATCGTCTACCGCCGTTGCGATAATTGAGGTCTGATGCCCGCCACCGTGTGGGCTACGACTTTGATTTGCGCGGTCAGCTTTCAAAAATCAAACAGGTGGTCGTGCCATGGACGAGCAAGCGCCCCTTGCCGTCCGTGACGCGGCCCTCCGCGGTGCCGACGCGGCGGCCGCAGTTGATCACCGTGCCCTCGGCCCTGATCGGGCCTGTCTCCGGCGTGATCGGCCGGACGAAGGAAATCTTGAATTCGAGGGTCATGGAGCCGACGCCCTTCTCCAACGTCGACTGGATCGTGAGCCCCATGCAGCTGTCGAGCATGGTGGCGGCGAGACCGCCATGCACGGTTCCCACCGGATTGAGGTGGATGTCCTTCGGCGTCGCGGTAACGACGACGCACCCGCTCTCCGCCTCGGTGATGTCGTAGCCCAGGGTTTTGGCTATCGGTTGAGAGGCAGCGTTCCCTTCGCCAGGCCCTGGACGAATTCCAGGCCGGTCATTTGCTTCCGTCTGTCGGGGCTGGCGGTCCCGTAAGTCTTTTCCATACAGCGAGCTTCCCCCTTTTGCACGGCAACCGTCTGGCGGTTTTCGGACTTCAAAGGCGCGCCGGCAGAGGTGAACCGCGCTAGTCTGTCGACGTGAACGACAGGAGACGGGGATGCGTGGACTCGAAGGCAAGAATGTCATCGTCACCGGTGGCGGCGGCGCGATCGGCGGAGCGATCTGCCGTCGCTTCGCGGACTACGGCGCGCGCGTCGGTGTGTTCGATCGCAACGCCGAGGGTGCCGTGAAGATCGCCGATGAAATCCGCCGTGCTGGCGGCCGTGCCGAGCCGGGAATCGTCGACATCGCCGACTATGACGCCGTCGGCAAGGCGATCGCCAAATTTGAAGCGGAGATCGGCCCGACCGACATCCTAGTCAACAACGCCGGCTGGGACCGCTTCGCCAATTTCGTCGACACCACGCCCGACCTCTGGGACCAACTCATCGCCATCAACCTGCGCGGCCCCTTGAACATGAGCCACTTCGTGCTGAAGGGCATGGTGGCGCGCGGCTCCGGGCGTATCGTCAACATCGCCTCCGACGCCGGCCGCGTCGGCTCCTCGCAGGAAGCGGTCTATTCCGCCTGCAAGGGCGGCATCATCGCCTTCACCAAGACGGTCGCGCGTGAGGTTGCGCGCAAGGGCATCACGCTCAATGCCGTATGCCCCGGCCCGACCGACACGCCCCTGCTTGCCGCCGTCGCCGGCGCCGACGAGCGCGGCCAGAAGGTGCGCGCAGCCCTGGTCAGCGCCATTCCGATGAAGCGGGTCGGCCAACCGGAAGACATTCCGGGTGCGGTGTGTTTTCTGGCGAGCGATGATGCCGCCTTCATCACCGGCCAGACGATCAGCGTCTCCGGCGGGCTTACGATGCATGGCTAACGGAGGGCCGTCATGAGCGAACTCTGGATCCAGCCGACCGGCGGCGCGCTCGGTGCCGATGTCCACGGCATCGACCTCTCGCAGTCGCTGAGCGACGCCACGTTCGAGCGCCTCGCCGAGGCCTGGGCCGAGCATCTGGTGCTGCGCTTCTCCGGCCAGAAGCTCGACGATCCCACGATGATGAAATTCAGCGCCCGCTTCGGCGACCTCGATCGCGTGCCGGTCGCCGCCGTCGGCTTCGATCGCATGGACTCGGGCGTGGTCAAGGAAGCCGAGGACTGGGTGGCGGTGATCTCCAGCGTCAAGAAAAACGGGAAGGCGATCGGCGGGCTCGGCTCTTACGAACTCGTCTGGCACACCGACATGTCGTATAATCTGCTGCCGCCGCGCGCCTCGCTGCTCTACGCACTGGAAGTGCCGGCCGATGGCGGCAACACCGGCTTTTTAAACATGTACATCGCCTACGAGACCCTGCCTGACGCGCTGAAGCGTGCGGTCGAGGGCAAGACCTGCATCCACGATTCCAGCCGCAATTCGGCCGGCGAGTTGCGCAAGGGCTTCCAAAGCACGCTCGATCCGCGTCACACGCCGGGCGCGGTGCATCCGCTGGTGCGCCTGCACCCCGTGACCAAGCGCAAGGCGTTGTTTTTAGGCCGCCGGCCCGGCGCCTATATCCACGGGCTCAGTGTCGAGGAGAGCGAGAAGCTTCTGAATGCCGTCTGGGCGCATGCCACGCAGGAGCCGTTCGCCTGGTACCAGAAGTGGCGGGCCGGAGATCTGGTGATGTGGGACAACCGCTGCGTCATGCACCGCCGCGACGCCTTCGACGAGTCGGCGCGACGGCTGATGCATCGCACGCAGATCGTCGGAGAGCCCGTCCTCGCCGGCTAGAACATGGACGACCAGCCCCTCGTCGCCCTTGCGGCCCGCTATACCCGCTTCGCCGACGAGGAGGCCCGAGGCCGCTCGCCGCTCTACGAGGAACTCGCGCGAGGCGTAGCCGGCGACCGCGAGACGCTCGGCTTTCTGTCGACGCTGCCGGCGGAGAAACGCCAGCCGAACCTCCTGCTGGCGGCCGTCCGCATCTGTCCGGCACGCCGGCCGGCTGGAGCGAGTTTCGCCGGACTCTCCTCGCCCATGCCGATGCTGTCCGTGCCACGATGCTGGAGCGCACGACGCAGACCAACGAGCCGGCGAGGTGCGCCACGCTGTTGCCCGTCCTGGCGCAGTTGCCGCAGCCGCTCGCCCTGATCGAAGTCGGCGCATCGGCAGGGCTCTGTCTCCTGCCCGACTTCTACGGCTACGACTATGGCGGCCGGCCGATCCGTCCGGCGGCGGCGGCGAGCGCGGACTATCCCGTGTTTGCCTGCGCCGCCAGCACGGCGACGCCTTTGCCGAGGGCCACGCCACAGGTGATCTGGCGGACCGGGCTGGACCTCAACCCGCTCGACGCCTCCGACCCCTCGCACGCCGCCTGGCTGGAGACGCTGGTCTGGCCCGAGCAGACGCGCCGGCTCGCCCATCTCCGGGCCGCCCTGAAAATCGCCGCCACCGTGAAGCCCCGTGTTGTGAAGGGCGATCTGCTGGGAAACGAGCTGGCGCAGCTTTGCCGCGAGGCGCCGAAGGACGCCACGCTGGTCATCTTCCACTCGGCCGTCGTGGCCTATGTTGCCGATCGAGCGGACAGGCGGGCCTTCGCGGCGCGGGTCCGGCAGCTCTGTCCCTATTGGATATCGAACGAGACGCCGCGCACGTTCCTCGACGATTCAAGCCGGGCCGGGAAGGCCGGCACCCCCGGCTACTTTCTGCTCGCCGTGAACGGTGCGCCGGTCGCCTGGACGGACCCACACGGCGCCGCGATCGAGTGGATCGCTACCTCCCCGGCATCTTGATCGCCGAGTTGCGGCGCTCGGGCATCGTCTCCTCAAAGGCGCGCGGGTAGCGGTGCGGCTGCTTCGATACCTTGTCGAGCTTGGCGAGCGACGCCGCCGGCAAGCGCCAACCTCCGGCACCTAGCGTCTCCTTGAGCTGCTCCCTGTGCCGCGCGCCGACGATGGCGCTGGTCATGAACGGCTGGTCCATCACCCAGCGCAACGCCACCTGGGCCGGTGAACGGCCGAGTTCCTTCGAAACGTCGAGCAGCGTCTGCAGGATGTCGCCATGGTTCTGGGCAAAGAAACGGCTGTTGAAGCCCCAGCCCTCGGCCGAGCGCGTGCCCTGGACCTTGAGGCTGCCCGGCGTGTACTTGCCGGCGAGGTAGCCGCCGGCCATCGGCGACCAGGCGATGACGCCCAGGCCCTTGAGCTCGCAGGCCGGCACGATCTCCTCGTCGATATCGCGCACCACCAGGCTGTATTGCGGCTGGTAGGCCGCGAAGCGATCCCAGCCGTTGGTGTCGGCGAGCCACAGCGCCTCCATCAGCCGCCAGGTCTCGAAGTTCGAGCAGGCGGTGTAGAGGATCTTGCCCTGGCGCTGCAGGTCGTCGAGCGCGCGCAGCATCTCCTCGAGTGGCGTCTGGATGTCGACGTGATGGACGTAATAGACGTCGATGTAGTCGGTCTGCAGGCGCTTCAGGCTGCCTTCGATCTGCTGCTTGATGTGCAGCCGCGACATGCCGGAATCGTTGGGCCGCCCACCCATGGGATTGAAGAACTTCGAGGCGACCACCGCGTCGTGGCGTTTGCCCTTGAGAGCCTCGCCCAGCATCGTCTCCGAGACGCCGGCGACATAGGAGTTGGCGCAGTCGAAGAAATTGACGCCGCCTGAGAAGGCGGTGTCGACCATGCGGCTGGCCTCTGCCTGGTCGGCGCCGTTGCCGAAGGTCATGGTGCCGAGGCAGATCTCGGAAACTTTCAGGCCGCTGCAGCCCATCCGGCGGTAGTCCATCTGTTCTCCTGATTTCCCGTGCAAATCACCGCTTCAAATAGCTTATAACATCGGAATAAAGCGTCGTGCGTTCATTCCTCTTGCCTCCGCAGCGACGGTGCTGCGCCCCGCCGTCGGCATCGGCCAGCCGAAGATCCGGACCGTCGGCATTCTCGATCCCGGCGATCCAACGCCTTTTCTGAGCGAGTTCCGCAAGGGACTGAGCGGCCTCGGCTATGTCGAGGGAAAGACCATCCGCCTCGAAGTCTGCATGGCGGAGAGCAAGATCGAGCTGCTGCCCCGGCTCGCCGAAGAGCTCGTGCGCCTGAAAGTCGATGTCATCGTCGCCCGGCTCACGACCGCACTCCGCGCAGCGATGCAGGCGACGAAGGAAATTCCGATCGTCATGACGGCGGTGGGCGGCCCGGTGGAAACCGGCCTCGTCGCCAGCCTCGCCAGGCCCGGGGGAAACGTCACCGGCATGTCGCTGGGCGGCGTCCAGCTCGCCGGCAAGCGGGTGCAGCTCATTCACGAGGTCCTGCCCGCCATGCGGCGGCTAATCTTCATCGCCAACTCGGGCGATCCCTTCTCCGACACCATCGCGGCCACCATGGCCGACGTCGCGCGCGGGTTGCCCGTGCAGACGACGTCCGTCACCACCAGCGCTGCGGAACTTGAAACGGCCTTCGCCGTACTGGCGCGCGAACGGCCCGATGCCATCCACACGATGGCGAACCTGCCCACCAAGCCGATTGCCGAGCTTGCCCTTAAAAACCGCATACGCTGTTTGCCACGCAGCGAAGCGCGGTCGAGGTGGGCGCCCTGCTGTCCTACGGCGGACGCCTGGAGGAGCAGTATCGCGGCGCCGCCGTCTACCTGGACAAGATCCTGAGGGGCGAAGCCCCGGCAAGCTTGCCCGTCGAGGAGCCGAGCCGTTTCGAATTGACCATCAACATGAAGACGGCACGGGCGTTGGGACTTGTCATACCCCCTACCCTGCTCGCGCAGGCCGACGAGATCATCGAATGAGGCGTCACAGCCCCAGCATCGCCTTGGCCAGCACGTTGCGCTGAACTTCCGACGAGCCGCCGTAGATCGTGGTCTTGCGGTTGTTGAAGTAGCGCGGCGAGACGTCGTCGACGTATTCGCCGCCGACCGGCACGACGTTGCTGTCGTAGTTTCTAAGCTCGGTGAAGGGCGTGCCGTACCAGCCGACCGCCTCGACGGCGAGCTCGGTCACCTTCTGGCCGACTTCGGTGCCGCGCATCTTGACGATCGAGCCCATGCTGCCTGGCGCCTCACCGGTCTTCATGCTGGAATAGAACATCAGCTCGTTCATCTCGATGGCGTCGATCTCCATCTCGACCGCCGCCATCTTCTCGCGCCAGTTGGCATTGGCCGACAGCGGCTCGCCCGAATCGAGCTGCGTATGCGCCAGCTCGTTGAGGTGGCGGAAGGCCTTGCGCAGGCGCGGCCCGAAGGCCTGGCCGCCGCGCTCGAACTCCAGCAGGTACTTGGCGTAGGTCCAGCCTTTGTTCTCCTCGCCGACGCGGTTCTCAACCGGCACCTTCACATCGGTGAAGAAGACCTGGTTGACCTCGTGGCGCATCGGCGTGCGCGTGCCGTCGACGAGGTAGATCGGATCGACCTTGATGCCGGGCGACTTCATGTCGATCAGCAGGAAGGAGATGCCCTCCTGGCGCTTGCCCTCGCTGGATGTTCGCACCAGGCAGAAGATCCAGTCGGCCCAATGGGCGTTGGTCGTCCAGAGCTTCTGGCCGTTGACGAGGTAGTGGTCGCCCTTCAGCTCGGCCTTGGTGCGCAGACTCGCGAGATCGGAGCCCGAGCCCGGCTCGGAATAGCCCTGGCACCACAGCTCCTCGGCCGCGGCGATCTTGGGCAGGAAGCGCTTTTTCTGCGCGTCGCTGCCGAATTTCATCAGGACCGGGGCCACCATCTTGATGCTGAAGGACGAGAGATAGGGCGAGTCGGCGCGCGCCATCTCCATCTCGAAGATGAATTTTTGCGTCGAGTTCCAACCCGGCCCGCCGAATTCCTTCGGCCAGTTGGGGCAGAGCCAACCGCGCGACGCAAGATTTTTTTGCCACTGCACCAGCCGTTCCTTGGAAACGTGGCTGGTGCGGCTGCGGCGGCTTTCCTCCGCGACCTCAGGCGGCATGTTGGCCGTGATCCAGTCGCGTACCTCGCGCTGGAAGGCGAGTTCCTCTTTGCTGAACGCCAGGTGCATCGACTAAAGCCCCAGCATCGCCTTGGCCATGATGCCGCGCTGCACTTCCGACGAGCCGCCATAGATCGTCATCTTGCGGCCGTTGAAGTAGCGCGGCGCCAGCACGTCGGCGCCTTCCGGGCCGATCGGCTCGACATTGGCGTTCCAGGCGCGCTGCTCGGGGAACGGTTGGGCGTAGTAGCCCGCCGCCTCGACGGCGAATTCCTGGACCTGCTGCATGACCTCGGTGCCGCGCAGCTTGATCATCGACGACAGCGGGCCGGGGTTCTGGCCGCTGGCGAGGCGTGAGTAGAATTCTTGCTCGAACATCTCGAGGCCAGAGATTTCGATGTCCATGCGCGCGAGATTCTCGCGCCACGACACGTCGGCCATGATCGAGGTGTCGCCGTCGGGCATCGACATCGCCAGACGCCGCAGCTTCTCGAAGCCCGAGCGCAGGCGCGGGCTATAGGGATTGCCGCCACGCTCGAACTCGAGCAGGTACTTGGCGTAGGTCCAGCCCATGTTCTCGTCGCCGACGCGGTTCTCGACCGGCACCTTCACGTCGGTGAAGAACACCGAATTCACTTCCTGCGTGCCGGCGCGGTTGCCGTCGGCGGTGATGATCGGCTCGACCGAGATGCCCGGCGTCTTCATGTCGATCAGCAGGAAGGAGATACCCTCCTGCCGCTTGCCCTCGTTCGAAGTGCGCACGAGGCAGAATATCCAGTCGGCGGTCTGGGCGAGCGTTGTCCAGGTCTTCTGGCCGTTCACGATGTAATGGTCGCCCTTGAGTTCGGCCTTGGTGCGCAAGGAGGCGAGGTCGGAACCGGAGCCGGGCTCGGAGTAGCCCTGGCACCATAAGAGGTCGGAGTTCAGCATCGGCGGCAGGTGGCGGGCCTGCTGCTCGGCCGAGCCGTATTTCATGATCACTGGCGCGCACATCTTGGGGCCGAACGGCGAGGTGCCGGGGGCGCCTGCCTTCGCCATCTCCATCTCGAAGATATACTTCTGCGTGGTCGAGAATCCCGGGCCGCCGAATTCCTTGGGCCAGCCAGTGCACAGCCAGCCCTTCTTGGCGAGGCGCTTCTGCCAGTCGAGCAGGCGCTCGCGCGGCATATAGGCGTTCCGGCTGACCTTCATCTCGCCCACGATCTCGGGCGTCAGATTCTCCTTCAGCCAACCGCGCACTTCCTGTTGGAAGGCCAGTTCTTCTTTGCCGAATGTCAGGTCCATCAGAGGGCTCCTTTAGGGCGCTAAGGTACTCCGCCCGGTTCCCGCACGTAAAGCACGAGACCGTGCTTGCCCACGTTCTCCTCCGGTGGCTGCCAGCCGAGCTTTGTATAGAAACCGCGCAATGCCGGCCGCGACACGAGATAGATCCGCTTGATGCCCAGTGCTGCGCCGCGCCGCACTCCTTCCTCGAGCAGGGCTGCGGCGAGGCCATGCTTGCGCACCGCCTCGTCGACCCGGACGGCCGCGATCCAAGGCGTCAGCCCGGGCCGCGCTTCCTCGTCGTTGTCGATCACCAGGCGGTTGCCGCGCGGCTTGCCGTCGATCTCGGCGACGGCGTCAGCATGCTGCGGCCGTTTGCGCAAGTCGGAGATCACGGCTGGGCAGATCAAGGCTGGATCGACTCGAAGTAGGCGCGGTACTGCTTGCGCAATTCGGGCTCCGTCGCGCCGATATCGTAGGCCGGCGAGACGAGCGGCGCTGCCTTGGTCACATGAAGGACGACCATGGCGCGGTAGCGGTCGGCGAGCTTCGATCCGGCGTAGCGCGCCGCCAGCGTCGCAAACTCGGGCGCAGCACGCGGCACCACGCGGGCCGTGCCCTTGAAGCGGTAGCCGGTGCGGCTGAACGGGTCGACGAAGTTGATCTCCATCGCCGGATTGGCCGCCAGGTTGGTCATCGTGCCCGGCGAACGGATGTCGGCGAACACGATGTGATCGTCGTCGAGCACCTGCAAGGTGCCCTTGGGCGACAGGTTGGGCGTGCCGTCGGCACTCACCGTCGCCAGGAAGCCGAGCTTCTGCTCAGCTACCACGCGCTTCATGTCCTCGGTCAGGATCGCCATGGCCGCAGTCTACAGCTATCCTGCGCCGACGAAAATGAGGAGACGGGCATGGCAAGCCGCATCAACCGCGCCATCGAACTTTTGGCCGCCGACCAGGCGATCTACTACGACGGCCCTCATACCGGCCATGTGCTGACCTACGAGCAGGGCCGCAAGGATGCCAAGACCTGGGCCGACTACATCAATGTCGGCATGGAGCACGGCGCCTTCGACATGACTGGGCTCGAGAACTACATGCGCGGGCTGGTCGATGGCGGGCCGACCAATTCAGGCCATCGCACGCCCACCATCATCGTCGAGGCGCCGGTCAACGGCATCGACCGCCCCAACGTCGCCTTCAACGCCTGGCAGTTCCGCCAGATCTTGGCCCGTGGCGCCCACGGCATCCTTTTATGCCAAGCCGAGTCGGCCGACGCGGTGCGCGAGTTCGTGCGCTCCTGCCGCTTTCCTCATCACAAGCAGGGCCAGGACAAGCTCGGCATCGGATCGCGCGGCCGCGGTTCCGAGCCGACGGCGGCGCCGGTCTGGGGCATCGACCAGCAGGAATATTTCGAGCGCTGCGAGCCCTGGCCGCTCAATCCCAAGGGCGAGCTGCTGCTCGGCGTCAAGATCGAGAGCCCGCCAGGGGTCGCCAACTGCGAGGAGATTCTGGCCGTGCCCGGCCTCGGCTTCGCCGAGCTCGGACCGGGCGATCTCGGTCTTTCACTCGGCTACACGACCCTGCAGCGCCGCCCCTACCCGCCCGAGATGGAGTCAGCGCGCAAGCGCGTGTTCGACGCCTGCCGCAAGAACAAGCTCGCCTTCCTCGAAGGCGCGGCACCCGACAAGATCGCCGCCAGCCTCGACGAGGGCGTGCGCGTGATCTCGGGCCACAATCCCGAGTCGGCCAAGGTCGGCCGCGCGCATCAAAAGCGGACCATGCCGGTGTGAGGAAGAGCGGAGGAGTGTCGTGACGAAAACAACGAAACGAACCCGGACACAGCGCGGCAGCCGGGATGGGATGACCCGTCGCGAATTGGCCGTGCTCCCTATCGCCATCCCCACCGTCGTGTCGGGGTCGGCCAGGGCGCAAGCCGGCATCGCCGTCGACAATGCCTCGCTGGCCGATGTGCAGCAGGCGCTGGCGCAGGGAAAGATCACGTCGAGCGCGCTCACCAAGGCCTATCTCGCACGCATCGAGGCCTACGACCGCGCCGGACCGAAGCTCAACTCCGTGCGCGAGCTCAACCCCGACGCGGCTTCGATCGCCGCCCGCTTCGACAGCGTGAAGCCCTCAGCCCAGCAGCCGCTCGCCGGTGTGCCGATCCTGATCAAGGACAACATCGCGACGGGCGACAAGCAGCACACGACCGCGGGCTCGCTTGCGCTGGAGACGGCGCGCGCCAAGGACGACGCAACCGTCGTCAAGCGGCTGTGCGCCGCCGGCGCGGTGATCCTCGGCAAGGCCAACCTGACCGAATTCGCCAACATCCTCGCGATCGACATGCCGTCGGGCTACAGCTCGCTGGGCGGCCAGGTGAAGAACCCCTATTCGACGCAGCTGATGGACGACCGCGGCACCCCGGTCGTGCTGCCGGGCGGATCGAGCTCGGGCTCGGCGGTCGCCGTCGCGGCCGGACTCTGCGCCGCGGCGATCGGCACCGAGACGTCGGGGTCGCTGTTGAGCCCCGCGACACAGAATGGCCTGGTCACGGTGAAGCCCACGGTCGGGCTGATCAGCCGCGCCGGCATCCTGCCGATCGCGCATAGCCAGGACATCGCGGGTCCCCTCACACGCACCGTGCGCGACGCGGCGATCCTGTTGAACGTGCTGGCCGCGCGCGATCCGCGCGACCCGACGACGCAGCCCCTGCAGCGGCCCACCGACTACACCGCTAACCTTGCCAAGGACGGGCTGAAGGGCGCGCGCATCGGCGTGCCGAGCGACGCAGCCGATCCGCTCAACGACACCTACTACGGCAAGCTGCCGTCGCGGTCGGCGAAGGTAATGGCGGAGGCGATCACCGCGCTGCAGGACGCCGGTGCCACGATCGTGCGCGCCAGCATGCCGACCCCGGGCTGGATCGGCGGGCCGGGCACGACCATGAGCGTGCTCAACCGCAACCCGCTCAGCCGCAACAAGGGCAACCTCGCCACGCCACCGATCGTGTTCATCTATGAGCTGAAGCACGATCTCAATCTCTACCTGCGCGACTGGGCGGTCGGCACGAAGACCAGGACGATGGCCGACATCATCGCCTTCAACAAAGCCAACGCCGACAAGGCCCTGCGCTTTGGCCAGGACCTGTTCCTCGCGGCGCAGGCGACCAAGGGCGATCTGTCGGAGCTCGAATACCGCTCGGCTCGGGCCATGGATCTGCTGGCCGCCAAGGGGCGTGGGCTCGATGCCTATATGAACGAGCACAAGCTCGACGCCGTGGTGTTTCCGGGCACCGCCGGAGCCTCGATCGCCGCCAAGGCCGGATATCCCAGCGTGCAGGTGCCGGGCGGCTTCATCTCGGGCTTCGATGGCAAGGAGACGCCCGACTATCCGCTCGGCATCACCTTCGCCGGCCGCGCGTGGAGTGAAGCCAAGTTGCTGCGCCTGGCTTACGCCTACGAGCAAGCCTCGAACGCCAGGCGTCCGCCGCCCGGCCTGCCGGCGCTGTAATCCGGTTTCGTCTCTAAACCGCGATGACCACGCCGTCGTGGCCGGGGTCGGCGCCGCCATCCAAGCCGTCCTTGTGGATGCGGATGCCGTGGACCGCTGCGAAGCCGAAGGTATAGGGACTGCGCACGACATCGTAGCCCTGCCCTTTTAGCTCGCGCTCGACGCGGCCGGTGATGCGGTTGGAGATGTCGATGGCGTCCGACGTCGCCGAGAAGCGCGGCGCGCTCACCGCCTCGACCATGGTCATGTCGAAGTCGAGCGCGTTCAGCGTCGCATGCAGCACGCCCATGGCGATCTGCGTCGCGCCCGGCGCGCCGATGATGAGTTCCGGCTTGCCGTCCCTGAAGACGATCGACGGCACCACCGAGCTGAAGCGCGCCTTGCCCGGCGCGATCGAGCCGGCGCGGCCGGGCCGCGGATCGAACACGCCCATGCAGCCGTTATACATGAAGCCCAGGCCCGGCGTGACGACGCCCGACGGCATGCCGAGCGAATGGGTCATGGTGAAACAGTTGCCGTCCTTGTCGAGAACGGAGATGTGCGTGGTGTCCTTCGAAACCGCGCCCGAGTTGAAGCGCGGCACCCTGGTCTTCACGCCGCGCTTGATCTCGTCGGCCATTTCCTTCGCGTAGGCCTTCGAGGTCAGGCGCTCGATCGGTACATCGACGAACTTGGGATCGCCGACATGGGCATCCTTGTCGATGGTCGCACGCTTCATCGCTTCGGCGACGATGCGCACGTACTCGGTCGAATTGTGCTCCATCGCGCCCAGGTCGAAATTCTCCAGAATGTTCAGCATCTGGATCAGCATGACGCCACCGCCCGGCGGCTGGTTGGACGACACGCGCCAGCCGCGATAGTCGCCCCACAGCGGCGCATTGCGCACGGTCTGCCAGCTCTTGAGATCTTCCAGAGTGAGCAGAGCCTCGTTCGTCTCCATATCCTCAGCGATCGCCCGTGCGATCTCGCCGGAATAAAAGACATCGGCGCCGCCCTTGCCGATGGCGCGCAGCGTCTGGCCGTAATCCCGGTTGACGACGCGGTCGCCGACGCGCTTGGGCGTGCCGTCGGGTCGGCAGTAGAGAGCGCGTGCCGCCGGCGTGAAATTGGTGCGCTCGTGGTTGGGCGCGCGACCGAAGGCGCCCTCGTCCGACCACCAGTAATGACCGTGCGGCCGCACGGTCCAGCCGTTCTCGGCCCAGGCGATCGCCGGTTCGACGATGCGCGACCACGGCAGGCTGCCATGCTCCTTGTGAGCGTCGTAATACATCTTGAGGTTGGCCGGCGCGCAGATCGACTTGTAGCCGATGTCGTTGACGCGGCCCTGCAGGATGAAGCCGTAGCCGTCGCGCGCCTCGCTCTCGATCAGGTTGGCCCACATGTCGGGCCGCGACGCGAGCGGCGCCGGCGCGTGGGCGTCGATGTAGCCATGGAATTTCTTGCCCGGCATGTAGATGCCGCAGCTGCCGAAACCGGCGATGCCGCACATCAGCGGATCGACCACGCCCTGGACCAGCGCGCAGGCGATGCCGGCATCGACGGCATTGCCGCCCTCGCGCAGCACGTCGGCGCCGGCCTCGGTGGGTTCGAGTTGCGGCGCCACGATCATGGCCGGTTTGCAATAGCGCACTTTTCGTTTCCTCCTGCTTACTCGACTCAATCCCAACCGTTGCGCTTGCGCAACACGGCGGAGAGCGGTGCGAGCGCAATACCGAGACCGGCGACGCGCGGCAGCCATTCCGCCAGTGCCTGCAGCGTCGCTTCATGCGGATGGCCGATCGCCACCACGAAGCCCTGGCTCTTGGCCAGCCGCTCGGTGTCGGCGAGCTTGGCGCGCACGGCCGACAGCGACTCGTCGTCGTCGAGAAAGACATGACGCGTGACGCTGGGCACGCCGAGCTCCTGCGCCACCTGATCACCGACCGTCTGCGCCGAAGTGCGAGAGTCGAGGAACAGCAGTCCCCGCCCCTTGAGCTGGCGCAGCACCGTCTCCATGCCCGGCCGCGATGCGGTGAAGCGACTGCCCATATGGTTGTTGACCCCGACATAGCCGTCGAAGCTATCGAGCGCCGCCGTCACGCGCTGGCGCAACTCGGCCTCGCCGAGCGACACCAGGAGCGCGCCTGGCCCGGGATCGCTGCGGCCGTTGGGCTCCATCGGCAGGTGCAGCATCAATTCATGGCCGCGGGCGCGCGCCGCGCGCGCCTGCTCGCGCAGATCCCTGGCATAAGGCAGGAACGACATGGTGAGCGGTCCGGGCAGTTCCCAGGCGCGGCGCGAGCGCGGGCGGTCCAAACCGACATCGTCGATCACAATGGCGATCAGCGGCCGGCTGCCCAGGTCGCGGAACGGTACTGAATTGCGCCGCCAGGTCTGCTGCTGCTCCACCGCGGCAGCAGCCTGCGGTGTGGGCTTGGGCCGCGGCTTCTCCTCGACAACCGTGCGCTGCTGTTCGGGCTCGGCTTCGGTGTATTGCGGCAGTCCGGGAATGTCCTCGATGCGCGCGTACTTTGGGTCGGGCTCGTGGTCGCGCGATTCAAGCCACGACGCCAGCCAATGGCCGCCCACGAGTCCCGTCACGAACAGCAGCGCGAAACCCACCGCGAGTGCCCGTCC
>CAMDQJ010000095.1 GCA_945905835.1 Asaia bogorensis | reverse complement strand
ACCTTTCTGCCCTGGCGCTGCTCCTGCAGATCCTGACGCTGCCACTCCTCTGGATCGGGCAAAAGGCGCTCGGCCGTGACTTCATGCTGAGGCGCACCGCGACATGAGCAAGCTTGTCCTGAAGAACGTCGCCAAGCGCTACGGCGCCTTCGAGGCGGTCGCCGATTTCTCCCTGGAGATGCAGAAGGGCGAGTTCGTCTCGCTGCTCGGGCCCTCGGGCTGCGGCAAGACCACGACCTTGCGCATGATCGCGGGCTTCATGCCGCCTACAACCGGCACCATCGAGCTCGATGGCGAGGTTATTTCGACGCCGGCCGGTGTCGTGCCGCCGGAAAAGCGGCGCATGTCGATGATCTTCCAGAGCTACGCCATCTGGCCGAACATGACGGTCGGCGAGAACGTCGGGTTCGGACTGGAGGTGCGCAAGCTGTCGCGCGCCGAAATCGAGAGGCGCGTCGACAAGATCCTCGAGGTCGTGCAGATGGGGGCGCTGAAGGGGCGCTATCCGGCCGAACTGTCGGGCGGCCAGCAGCAGCGCGTCGCCTTGGCGCGCGCCATCGTCGTCGAGCCCGAGATCCTGCTGCTCGACGAGCCGCTCAGCAATCTCGATGCCAACCTCCGTGAAGAGATGCGCTTCGAGATCCGCCGCCTGCATAACGAATTCAAGATCACGACAGTCTATGTCACGCACGACCAGGCCGAGGCCATGGTCACGTCCGACCGCATCGTCGTCATGAACAGGGGCCGCATCGATCAGATCGACGCGCCGCACGTGCTCTACGGCCGGCCGAAAAGCCGCTTCGTCGCGGGCTTCATCGGCCGCACCAACTTTGTCGAGAAGGATGGCGGCACTTACTCACTGCGACCGCAATCGATCGGGCTTTCGGCAACAAAACCGGCCGCGAACGGCGTCGAGGCGGAAATCGAGAGTCGCGCCTATCTCGGGGAATACTGGGACTATCAGGTGAAGCCGCTCGGCGGAACCAAGCCGCTGCGCGTCTCGACGGCGCCGACCGAGATATTCGAGGCCGGGCAGCGCGTCTGGCTGGAGATCGATCCCGCCGCCATGGTACGAGTGGAGTAGCAACCAACAAAGAGTGAGACGATGACCGCTGGACCACTGGCCAAATACACCGTGCTCGACCTGACGCGGGTGCGCGCCGGTCCGACCGCCGTGCGCTACTTCGCCGACTGGGGCGCCAATGTCATCAAGATCGAGATGCCGCCGGGAGCCGGCGAGGCCGACATGGGCGGCCCGCGCCATGGCCCGGACTTCCAGAACCTGCACCGCAACAAGCGCTCGATCACGCTCAACCTGAAAGAGCCGGACGGCAAGGCCATCTTCATGAAGCTGGTCGAGAAGGCCGACGTGGTGGTCGAGAACTACCGCGCCGACGTGAAATTCCGACTCGGCATCGACTACGAGAGCCTGAAGAAGGTGAATCCCCGCATCATTCTGGGCTCGATCTCGGGCTTCGGCCAGGACGGACCCTATGCCGAGCGTGCGGGCTTCGACCAGATCGCCCAGGGCATGGGCGGGCTGATGTGGATCACCGGCATGCCGGGCGGCGGGCCGGTGCGCGCCGGCATCGCCGTGGCCGACGTGGGCGCGGGCCTCCATTGCGCCATCGGCTGCATGATCGCGCTGCTCGAACGCGAGACCTCGGGGCAGGGCCAGTGGGTCTCGAGCTCGCTCTTGCAGGCCATGATCTCGATGTGCGACTTCCAGGCGGCGCGATGGACCGTCGCCAAGGATGTCCCAGGCCAGGCCGGCAACAACCACCCAACCTCGATCCCGACCGGCGTCTTCAAGACCAAGGACGGCTTCATCAACATCGCGGCCTCGGGCGGCCACATCTACAAGCGCTTCTGCGAATCGATCAAGGCGCCGGAGCTGTTGAGCGACGAGCGCTTCTCGTCCGACAAGGCGCGCGCCCAGAACCGCGACGTGCTGAACGAGGAGATCGACAAGCGCCTCACCACCTTCACCAGCGCCGAGCTGGTCGAGAAGCTGAACAAGGCCGGCGTGCCGGCCGGTCCGATCTACAAGATGGACGAGATGTTCGCCGATCCGCAGGTCAAGCACCTCAAGATGGCCCATCCCGTGCATTCGCCCAAGCTGGGCGACATCGAGCTGATCGGCCAGGCAATCAACATGAGCCGCACGCCCTTCGAGATGAAGACAGCGACGCCGGAGCAAGGCGAGCACACGGAATCCGTGCTCAAGGAGTTCGGCTTCGATTCAGCGGTGATCGACGATTTGCGCAAGCGCAAGGTGATCTGATGAACTTCAGCCCCACCCCCAACATGATCGCGGAGAAGGCGGGCCCCGTGGGCCGGCTGGTCTTCAACAAGCCGCAGAAGCACAACGCCACCTCGACCGACATGTGGGAAGCGATCCCGGTCATTCTCGACGAGTTCGAGAAGGATCCGGCGATCCGCGTCGTCGTTGTCACCGGCGCCGGCGACAAGGCCTTCGTCTCGGGCGCCGACATCTCGGAGTTCGAGAAGGCGCGCAACACGCCTGAACAGGTCGCCTACTACGACAAGATCGGCGAGATCGCCAATGTGCGCCTCAACAAGTGCTCGAAGCCGACGATCGCCCGCATCAGGGGCTATTGCATCGGCGGCGGGCTCGCGGTGTCGCTGCTCTGCGACATCCGTATCGCTTCGGACATCAGCAAGTTCGGCGTGCCGGCCGCACGCCTCGGGCTGGGCTATCGCGCCAGCGGCCTCAAGATCCTGACGGATCTGGTCGGGCCGTCCCACGCCAAGGAGATCTTCTTCACCGCGCGGCACTTCTCCGCCCAGGAGGCTTTCGACATGGGGCTAATGACCCGTGTCGTGCCGGATGCGGAGCTCGATTCGTATGTCGACAACTACTGCAAGCTGATCGGCGAGAACGCGCCGCTCACCATGCATGCGGCCAAGCGCACCATTGAGGAGCTGACGCGACTCGACGGCAAGCCCGACTTCGCCCGCCTGAGCGGGCTGGTGAAGGAGTGCTTCGACTCCGACGACTACAAGGAAGGCCGCACCGCTTTCATGGAAAAGCGCCGTCCGGTCTTCAGGGGACGCTGATCATGCCGATTCTGGCCCGCGAGCAACGCGACGCCTTCTGGCGCGACGGCTACCTGATGGCCGAAGACGCCGTGACCCCCGATGAGCTTGCCGCCATGCGCGGCGAGATCGTCAAGTGGGTTGAGGAGAGCCGCGCCCATGCAGCACCCTTCGGCCAGCCGACGATCGACGGCCGGCCGCGCTTCGACATGGGTGCGGAGCACACGGCCGAGATGCCGGCACTGCGGCGCATCAACAATCCCTCGGACATTTCCGATGCCTATCTCGGCGTCATGCTGAACGCGCGCACCGTCGACATGGTGGCCGACCTGATCGGCCCCGACGTCAAGTTCCACCACTGCAAGATCAACCTCAAGCTGTCCGGCGCCCAGACCGAGGTCTCCTACCACCAGGACTTCGCCTACACGCCGCACACCAACGACGACGTCGTGACCGCGCTGCTCTTCCTCGACGACATCGACGGCAGCAACGGCTGCCTCACCGTCGTGCCGGGCTCGCACAGGGGGCCGATGGTCTCGCTGTTCGACGGCGACAGGTTCGCCGGCGGCGTCGATCCCGTCTCCGAGAAGAAGGCGCTCGGCCAGAGCATCGATTGCGTCGGCAAGGCCGGCAGCGTCTGCCTGATGCATACCAAGCTGCTGCACGGCTCGTCGGCCAACCGGGCCAATCATTCGCGCGGCCTCTACATCTGCGTCTACTCCGCCGCAGACGCCGTGCCGATAGCACGCAACCCGATGCCCAGCCCCAACGAGGGCCGCATCGTGCGCGGCAAGGAGGCCCGCTTCGCCCGCCTCAAGGCCGGCACGGTCGAACTGCCCAAGCAGCCCAAAACCGCGTCGTTCTTCACCGTGCTCGGCCAGGACTCCAAGGCCGCGGAGTGAGCGATCCCTTTCCCGCCATCGCCGAGGCGTCGGCGACGGGCGAAACCGCCGATCTTTTCACTGATATCCGCGCCACCGTCGGCGTGCGCGTGGTGAACCTGGTGTGGCGTCACCTCGCGACATTCGACGGCGCGCTGCCTTGGGCCTGGGCCGCCGTGAAGCCTCTCTACGTTTCGGGCATCGCCGACCAGGCCGCGCAGCGCTTTCGCGCCACCATGATCCTGCCCACGCTGCCGTCGCTGGCCGGGGCGCAACCGGCCGGCGTCGACGCGGTGCTCGCGAGCTACGATTACTCCAACACCGTCAATCTCTTCGCCCTGGGCGCGCTGGTCGCTCGCTTGCGCGGCGACCTCACGCCGGGCGTCGCGCCGGAAGGCGGACCGCGCCCGGCGCCGCTGGATCTGCCGCTGCCGGCGCTTGCCGCGCAAAGCGACGTCGGTCCGCAGACCTGGGCGCGCGTGTTGCGGCTCAACCACCTGGCCGACCGGCCCGAGCCGTTGATCCTGGCCAGCATGTACCGTCATCTCGCGCACTGGCCGCAGTTCCTCGAGAAGCTGGAACAGGCGCTGGCGCCGCTTCAGGCCGACGGTTCGCTGCCGCGCGCCGTCGCCGCCAACCGGGCGGCTGCAATGGCTGAGTGCGGATTGATCGCCAACGCGATCGGCACGGCGATGCCGGACGCGGTCATGAGTCTACGCATCGAGCGCGGCGTTGCCGCCTTTGTCGAAAACGCCATCGGCAAGATGGTGACGATCTGCCGGGCCATCAGGGTGGCGCGCGGTGCCCGCTAAGTAGCCTATTCCGCCGCCGCCTTGCGGCCGGCCTGCTGGCGGGCGAACCACTCGTGCATCGCCTGTTCCATTGTCATGAACACCGCGCCGTCTTCCATCAGCTTCTGGATCAGCCGCTCCAGCATCATCATGCGATGGCCGCGGCCGATGACGTGCGGGTGGAAGGTGTAGGTCAGGATGCCGAAGTCGGGCTGCACGCGCGTCATGTAGGTGTAATCGTCGACGAAATTCTCCAGCACGGCGGTGGCGTTCATCAGCCCGCCCTGGATCGATCCGTTGGGATTGCGCATGTATTCGAAGTGCGGGAAGTCGTCGAGCGACCAGGAGATCGGCATCTCGAGCAGGCTGGTGGCGCGGCCGCGCACCAGTGGCTTCATCAGCTCGACGACGTCGCCCTGGCGGGCGAAGTAGCAGTCGTAGTCGTGGCCCATCAGCGAGCTGTCGTACTTGACGCCGTGCTTCAGCAGCAGCTCGATCGAGTTGGGGGAGAGGTCCCAGGCGGGCGAGCGGTAGCCGCGCGCGGTCTTGCCCGAGACGCGCTTGATCGACTCGTTGCCGCGCACGATCTCCTCTTCCTCCTCGGCGCGCTCCATGGTCACGGGCAGGCGGTGGGTCCATCCGTGATGGGCGAGTTCGTGGCCGTCCTCGACGTAGGGCATGACGCACTCGGGCGTGCTGTCGATGGTGTGGCCGGGCGTGAAGAAGGTGCCCTTGATGCCGTACTTCTTGAGCAGCGCCACCAGGCGCGGGATGACGACGATGTCGTACTCGCCGCGCGAGATCGCGGTCGGCGTGGTCATTCCGCGGGCGATCAGGCCCGAGACATGGTCGTGGTCGAAGGTCAAGCAGACGATGTGGCGCGGCATGGTCTCACTCCCGGTGAATGCCCCCGGAGTTTAGGCGGATTTGTTGCCTTCGCCCACCAAACCCTGCATGCTGCCAGCAACGAAAAAAAGACAGAGTTTAGGGAGGCTTTATGGTGGGGGCGTCCGCCCAAAGCGCCTTGGCACGAGCCCAGGCGCTGCAGGGCGACAAACTGCTCGTGGTCGAGAGCGTGTCGAAAAAGTTCGGCGGCGTCGTAGCCGTTCAGGACGTGTCACTCGACGTGCCGCGCGGCGGAATCGTTTCCATCATCGGCCCCAACGGCGCCGGCAAGACGTCGCTGCTGAACATGATCTCGGGCTTCTACAAGCCCGACACTGGCCGCGTGATGCTGGAAGGCCAGGACATCACGCAGAAGAAGCCGAGCGACATCGCGGCCCTGGGTATCGCCCGTACCTTCCAGAACATCGCGCTGTTCAGCGGTCTTACCGTTCTCGACAACCTCATGCTTGGTCGCCACGTGCGGATGAAGGCCGGCATCTTGTCGAGCGTCATCTACTGGGGGATGGCGCAGAAAGAGGACGTCGCCCATCGCGAGGCGGTCGAGGAGATCATCGAGTTCCTGAAGCTGCAGGACCTGCGCAAGCAGCAGACGGCGTCGCTCGCCTATGGCCTGCGCAAGCGCGTCGAGCTCGGCCGCGCGCTGGCGCTCGAGCCCAAGGTGCTGCTGCTCGACGAGCCGATGGGCGGCATGAACCAGGACGAGAAGGAGGACATGGCACGCTACGTCCTCGACGTGAACCAGGAACGTGGTGTCACCGTCGTGCTGATCGAGCACGACATGGGTGTGGTCATGGATATCTCCGACAAGGTGATCGTGCTCGATCGCGGCCGGCCCATCGCCGTGGGCACGCCCGACGAGGTGCAGCGCGATCCCAAAGTCATCGAAGCCTATCTCGGTAAAAGCAAGAAGGAAGGCCGGGCATGAGTCTGATCGATTCTGCCGAGACCTCGACGCTGCCCAAGCTGGTCGAACGCAACGCCAACGTCGATCCCAAGGGCGCCGGCATGCGCGAGAAGACGCGCGGCGTCTGGCAGACCTACAGCTGGACCGACTATCGCGACCAGGTCCGCGACTTCGCACTCGGTCTTGCCTCGTTCGGCTTCAAGCGCGGCGACAAGCTCTCCGTCGTCGGCGACAACCGCCCGCAGCTCTATTTCGCGCAGCTCTCGGCCCAGGTGCTGGGCGGCGTGTCGGTGCCGGTCTATCAGGATTCGATCGCCTCGGAGCTGGTCTTCGTGCTGAACCACGCCGAGACCTCGGTGATCGTGGCCGAGGACCAGGAGCAGGTCGACAAGGCGCTGTCGCTCAAGGACCAGCTGCCGAAGCTCACGACGATCGTGTTCGACGACCCGCGCGGCCTCACATACTACGACGACCCGATGTTGCGCTCGTTCCAGAGCGTGCTGGAAGCGGGCAGGGCGTTCGGCGCCGCCAATCCGCAATACTATGCATCGGAGCTGGCCAAGGGCGGTTCGGGCGACACGGCGATGATTTCCTATACCTCGGGAACGACCGGCCATCCCAAGGGCGTGATGCTGAGCCACCGCAACATGATCTCGGCGGCCGAGGCCTTCATCGAGGTGAACGATCTCGCGGCCGGCGACAATTGGCTTTCCTACCTGCCGATGGCCTGGGTCGGCGACACCGCCTTCACGCTCGGCATGGCGCTGGCGGCCAGGGTCACGGCCAACTGCCCGGAGAATCCCGAAACCGTGCAGCGCGACCTGCGCGAGCTCGGGCCCGACGCCATGCTGGCGCCGCCTCGCATCTGGGAGAACATGCTGACCACGATGCAGGTCAAGGGCGGCGATGCCTCGCCGCTCAAGCGCCACATCTTCGATTTCTTTCGTAACGTCGCCGAGCAGGCGGAATTGACCCGCACCGACGGCAAGCCGTTGTCGCTCGGCCAGCGTCTCGGTCTGGCGGTTGGCGAGGTCCTCGTCTACGGCCCGGTGCGCGACCAGCTCGGACTGCGCAACGCCAAATGGTGCTACACCGGCGGCGCGCCGCTCGGGCCGGACACCTACCGCTTCTTCCGCTCCTTCGGCGTCAACCTGAAGCAGGTCTACGGCGCCACGGAAGCGACGGCCCTGATCGCCTGCCAGTCGAACGACGAGGCCAATCCCAACACCGTCGGCCGGCCGCTGCCGCGCATCGAGGTCAAGATCGACGACCGTGGCGAGGTCATGTTGAAGGGCTCGCACGTCTTCTCCGGTTACTACAAGCAGGAAGAGGTGACCCGCGATACCATGACGTCCGATGGCTGGCTGAAGACCGGCGACGCCGGCTTCTTCGACAAGCAGGGCCATCTCGTCATCATCGACCGCGCCAAGGATGTCGGGAAGCTTTCCGACGGCTCGGCCTTCGCGCCGCAATTCATCGAGAACAAGCTGAAGTTCAGCCCCTTCATCCGCGAGGCCGTGGCGTTCGGTGACCAGCGGCCGTTCGTCGCCGCCATGATCGCCATCGACATGCAGACCGTTGGCACCTGGGCCGAGAAGAGGGGGCTCGCCTATACCAGCTACCTCGATCTCAGCCGCAAGGCCGAGGTCGCGGACCTGATCGGCGTGGAGATCGCCAAGGCCAACTCCACGCTGCCGGACGTGCAGCAGGTCAAGCGCTACCTGCTGCTCAACAAGGAACTCGAAGCCGACGACGCCGAGATGACCCGCACCCGCAAGGTGCGCCGCAAGTTCGTCGCCGAGAAGTACCTCGCGGTAATCGACGCCTTCTATAACGGCGGCAAGCAGGTCGAGGTGACGATGGAAATCACCTTCGAGGATGGCCGCAAGTCGACGCTGACCTCCACCATCGCCCTCCACGATTTCGGCGCTCCGGCGCCCGTACGTCAGGCGGCCTAAGCACATGACCCTCGCGGAAGATCTCGGCTTTCTTCTCTCGCTGCTGCTGAACGGCGCCTCGATCGGCCTGATGTATTCGCTGATCGCGCTGGGTTTCGTGCTCGTCTACAAGGCGACCGATGCCATCAACTTCGCCCAGGGCGAATTCGTCATGATGGCCGGCCTGATCGCCGCCCTGGTCGTCGGCATCGAGGGCGCGCCACTGATCGCCGCCGTCATCGCGGCCTTGGCCGTCATGATCGGCTTCGGATTTGGCCTGGAACGGATCGTCCTGCGGCCGTTGCTCGGCCGGCCCGTCGTCGCCGTCATCATGGCCACGATCGGCCTGGCGGCGATGCTGCGCGGCCTCGCGCCGGTGATTTTCGGCGCCGAGACGCGGGCGATTTCACTGCCGATCGGCGACGAGCCCATCACCCTGGGACCGGCCAGCCTGCCGCCGGTTCAGGTGCTGGGCGCCGTCGTGGCAATCCTGTTCTTCCTGGCCTTCAGCTGGTTCTTCAAGAAGACCCGCATGGGTGTCGCCATGCGCGCCGTTGCCGACAACCAGCAGGTGGCGCAGGCCATGGGCATCAACGTCGAACGCTACTTTGCGTTGGCCTGGGCGATGGCCGGCATCGTCTCGGCACTGGGCGGCATCGTCTGGGGCAGCATGCTGGGCGTCGATGTGCATATGGCACTGGTCGGCCTGAAGGTCTTCCCGGTGGTGATCCTGGGCGGCCTCGATTCGATCGGCGGCGCTCTGATCGGCGGCCTGATCATCGGCATCGTCGAGAACCTCGCCGCCGGCTATCTCGACCCCTATGTCGGCGGCGGCACCAAGGACTTCGCGCCCTACGTGCTGATGATCCTCGTCCTGATGTTCAGGCCCTACGGCATCTTCGGCAAACGCCGCATCGAGCGCGTGTAAAAATGTTCCATCGCGAATCCGGAGCCTTCAAGACCACCTACAGCGCCGACATGGCGCTGTACCCGCTGCCGATCGCCAAATGGACGGTGCTGGTGCTGGCGCTGCTCTTCATCGTGATCATCCCGCTCACCGTCCACGAGTATTATCTCTCGATCCTGAACCTGATCTTCATCGCCGTCGTGGGCACGCTCGGGCTCAACATCCTGGTGGGCTACACCGGCCAGATCTCGCTGGGCCACGGCGCTTTCATGTCGGTCGGCGCCTATACCGCAGCCAACCTCGCGGTAAAGCTCGGCCTGCCGTTCTGGCTGACGCTGCCGGCCGGCGGCTTGATGGCGGCGGCGATCGGCGTCGTCGTCGGCATGCCGAGCCTGCGCATCAAGGGCCTCTATCTCGCCATCGCGACGCTGGCGGGCCAGCTCATCATCGAATGGACGATCAACCGCGTGCCGGCGATCTCGGGCGGCGCGCAGGCCTCGATCCAGGTCGACCGGCCGAGCCTGTTCGGCTTCAGCTTCAACACCCAGGGCACGCTCTACTTCTTCCTGCTGTTCTTCGCCGTGCTGGCCATCGTGGCGACGCTCAACCTGGTGCGCAGCCGGATCGGCCGGGCTTTCGTCGCCGTGCGCGACCAGGACATCGCGGCCGAGATCATCGGCATCGACATCTACCGCTACAAGCTCATGTCGTTTGCCATCTCGTCGTTTTATGCCGGGGTCTGCGGCGTGCTCTACACATACTACTTCGGCATCGCCAACTACGAGCAGTTCCAGCTCGGCGTGTCGATCGACTACCTTGCCATGATCATCATCGGCGGGCTGGGCTCGGTCCTCGGTTCGATTTTCGGCGCGATCTTCGTCACCCTGCTGCCGATCCTGCTGCGCATCGTGATGGAGAACATCGGCCACCTGTTCTTCACCGATTCGGAGGTGGCGAACGTCATTTCCGGGCTGCGCCTCTGCGTGTTCGGCGCGCTGATCATCTTTTTCCTGATCGTCGAGCCTGAGGGGCTCAATCGATTGTGGCGGAATATCCGGAGCTACTTCCGGGTCTGGCCCTTCTCCTACTAGAGCGGGGCATCATTGCGAAGCGAAGGGAGGAACCCATGACGAGGTTCGTGAAGAGTGTGCTGGGGATCGCGGCGACGACCGCAGCCCTGGTGTTGGGCGACGGCCAGGCCTTCGCCCAGAAGGAGCTGGTGTTCGGACTGCAGTGCGACCGCACGGGCCCGACCGCCACGGTGGGCGTGTTCCTGTGCCCGGGCTACCACGACTATATCGGGCTGATCAACAGCAAGGGCGGCGTCGAGGGCTTCAAGATCAAGGTCATCGAGATCGACAACGAATACAAGGTGCCGCCCGCCATGGAAGCGCATGAGCGCTTCAAGAAGGAGGGCGCCATCCTCGAGGGGCTCTACGGTACGCCGCAGACCGCGGCGCTCAGCAAGAAGCTCGACGAGGACAAGATCCTCGGCACTTCGCCGGGCTTCGGCACGGCGGCAGCCGCCGACGGCAAACGCTTCCCCTACACCTTCCCGATCGCGGCCAGCTACTGGTCGCAGGCCGGTGCGGCGGTGCAGTTCGCCAAGGACAGCCTGGGCGGCAGCCTCAAGGGCAAGAAGATCGCCTACCTGTTCTACGACAACCCGGCGGGCAAGGAGCCGCTGCCGATCCTCGAGGACCTGGCCAAGCTGGAAGGCTTCGAGATGCGCACCTTCGCGGTGCCGGCGCCCGGCGTCGAGATGGGCGCACAGGTGCTCGACATCACCGGCCGCTTCAAGCCGGACTATGTCATCACGCATCTGTTCGGCCGCGCACCGTCGGTGTCGATCAAGGAACTGAAGGGCAAGGGCTTCCCGCTCAGCAAGGTCATCGCCTTCGTGTGGGGCAGCGCCGAGGCCGACATCATCGCCGCGGGCGGCATGGCGGTGGCCGAGGGCTACAACACCCTCCAGTTCGCCGGCGTCGGCAAGGACTTCCCGGTCCTGAAGGAAATCGAGGCCATGTACAAGGCGCAGGGCAAGCCCGCACCGAAGGAAATGGACTCGACCGTCTACTACAATCGCGGCGTCTTCATCGCGGCCCTTCACGTCGAGGCGGTACGCCAGGCCATCAAGGCCAAAGGCGGCGCGGCACCGAACTCGGAAGAGGTCAAGAAGGGCATGGAGTCGATCAAGGGCTTCACCCTGGGCGGCCTCGTGCCGCCGATGCAGCTCTCGCCGGAAGATCATGAAGGCGGCGGCTGGTGCCAGGTATGGACGGTCAAGGGCGGCAAGCTCAACAAGACCACGGAGTGGTTCCAGGGCTATCGCTCGGTGATCCAGAAGCACCTCGCGGCCGAAGCCTCGAAGTCGTGAAATGACGGGGCGGGCGGCGCCAATGTGGGGCGCCGCCCGTTTCTTCCTCTAAGAGAGTTGCATGCTGTCGATCAACAACATCGAAGTCGTCTATGATGGCGTGATCCTGGTGCTGAAGGGCGTGTCGATCGACGTGCGCCCGGGCTCGATCACGACGCTGCTCGGCGCCAACGGCGCCGGCAAGACGACGACCCTGAAGGCGATCTCGGGCGTGCTGCATTCCGAGCGCGGCCAGGTCACCAAGGGCGCGATCCAGCTCGCCGACAAGCGCATCGACGGCATGCGGGCACACGAGGTGAGCCGACTCGGCGTCGTTCAGGTCTTCGAGGGCCGGCGCGTCTTCGAGCAGCTGACGACCGAGGAGAACCTGATCGCCGGCGGCCATGTGCAGTCCGACAACTCCGTCATGCGGCAGGGCATTGACCTGGTCTACACGTATTTCCCGCGGCTGAAGGAACGCCGGCACCAGCAGTCCGGCTACCTTTCGGGCGGCGAGCAGCAGATGCTGGCAATCGGCCGTGCGCTCATGAGCAAGCCCAAGGTCGTGCTGCTCGACGAGCCCTCGCTCGGTCTCGCACCGATGCTGGTCGAGGAGATCTTCGGCATCGTCGACCGGCTGGTGAAGCAGGAGAAGCTCTCGGTGCTGCTGGTCGAGCAGAACGCGACGATGGCCCTGGAAGTGGCCGAGCACGGCTATGTCATGGAGAACGGCCGTATCGTGCTCGAGGGCGCCGCGGCCAAGCTGCGCGAGAATTCCGACATCAAGGAATTCTATCTCGGCCTCAACGAGGGCGGGTTGCGCAAGTCGTACCGCGATACCAAGCATTACAAGAGGCGCAAGCGTTGGCTATCCTAGGCCCTGATCGCGCCCGTCGCCCCGAGCCGCCAGCGGCGCGCCGCCGCAGGCCTCGAACACCAGCCGCCCGCCGGTATCGCGCACCAGCCCGCGCAGGCGGATCGCGCGCGCCGACCGGTCGCGCCGCCCATGGCGGGCTGCAGCGCGAGGGGGCGCTACTGGTCTATTCCGCCGCGGAAGGGAGCGAATTGCGGGTGGCGATCGACGAGCAGCGCTGCATCGATTCGGTCTCAGGCGCGTTCTATGCCTACCTGGTCGAGGTCAGGAGCGAAGGCCATTCCTATGTCGGCTGTGCTGCCCACAATCCCGCCATGCCCGCGCCGTGAAAGGGACGACGGGTCGTGGCATAGTGGCAATCTCGGGAGGCCGGCCATGGAAGAAATTGAGCAACTGAAGAGCCTGATCGGCGGGGCCAAGCGGATCGTGGCCTTTACCGGCGCCGGCATCTCCACCGAATCGGGCATTCCCGACTTCCGCTCACCGGGCGGCATCTGGACCAAGTACCAGCCGATCATGTTCGACGATTTCATGTCGTCGGAGGAAATGCGCCGCGAGGCGTGGCGGCGCAAGTTCGCGACCGACGAGACCATGCTCAAGGCGGAGCCCAATGCCGGCCATCGCGCGCTCGCCAAGCTGCTCGAGCAGGGGCGCATGAGCGCCATCATCACGCAGAACATCGACGGCCTGCACCAGGCCTCGGGCGTGCCGGCTTCGAAGATCATCGAGCTGCACGGCAACACCACCTACGCCAGCTGCCTCGACTGCGGTTATCGCCACGAGCTCGACCCGATCCGCAAGGCCTTCCTCGGCAAGGGCGAGCTGCCGCTCTGCGAGAAGTGCGACGGCATCGTCAAGACCGCGACTATCTCGTTCGGCCAGGCGATGCCGGAGATCCAGATGGCGCGCGCCCAGGACGAGACCATCGGCTGCGATCTCTTCCTCGTGCTCGGCAGTTCCCTGGTGGTCTATCCCGCCGCCGGCTTTCCGCGCATCGCCAAGCGCAAGGGCGCCAAGCTCGCGATCCTCAATCGCGATGCCACCGACCAGGACGACGATGCCGATCTCGTCATCCACGCCGAGATCGGGCCGACGCTGAGCCGGGCCATCGGCGTCAATTGAGCGCAAGGAGGTCGGCATGATCACCCGCAGGTCGACCCTCTTGGCTGCGCCAGCCATTCTTGCCGCGACGGCAGCGCGCGCCCAGGAAATCACCTTCTTCCGCATCGGCACGGGCGGCACAGCCGGCACTTACTTCCCGATCGGCGGCCTGATCGCCAATGCCATCTCCAATCCGCCGGGCTCGCGGCCGTGCAACGACGGCGGCTCGTGCGGAGTGAACGGGGTGGTCGCGACCTCGGTGGCGACCAACGGCTCGGTCGCCAACGCCGCCGGCATCGCCAACGGCACGCTGCAGTCGGGCTTCGTGCAATCCGACATCGCCTACTGGGCTTACACCGGTACCGCCATCTACGACGGCCGGCCCAAGCTCGACGGCCTGCGTGCCATCGCCAATCTCTATCCCGAGAGCTTCCATCTCGTCGTGCGCAAGGGCGCCAACATCAAGTCGATGAGCGACCTCAAGGGCAAGCGCGTGTCGTTCGACGAGCCCGGCTCCGGCACCCTGGTCGACGCCCGGCTGGTCCTTGCGGCCTACGGCATGAACGAGAAGGACGTGAAGGCCGAGTACCTCAAGGTCCAGCAGGCCGCCGACAAGCTTAAGGAGGGCACGCTCGACGCCTTCTTCAACGTCAGCGGCTGGCCGCAGGCCTCGATCGCCGAGCTGGCGGTCTCGACGGGTGTCGATCTCGTGCCGATCGCCGGGCCGCAGATCGACAAGCTGCTCAAGCAATACGGCTTCTTCGGCAGCGAAGAAATTCCCGACACCGCCTACCGCAACGTCGACAGCGTCAAAACCGTGAGCGTGCATGCGCTGTGGCTGACCTCGGTCAAGCAGCCCGACGGACTGATCTACGCCATCACCGCGGCGCTATGGAATGCCAACACCCGCAAGCTCCTCGATTCCGGCCACAGCAAGGGCAGGGCCATCCAGCTCGACACGGCGCTGGAAGGTGTCGGTATTCCGCTGCATCCCGGGGCGGAGAAGTTCTACAAGGAAAGAGGCCTGCTCAAACAGGTCAAGTAACGCGTCGAGGGATTCGAATGAGACTTAAGGGCAAGACATGCGTGGTCACGGCGGCCGGGCAGGGCATCGGTGCAGCAACGGCCCGGGCCTTCGCCCGTGAGGGCGCCACCGTCTGGGCGACCGACATCGACGCCGGCAAGCTTCAGGCGCTCGAGTCTTTGGCCAATGTAAAGATTCGTAAAGTCGACGTCCTCGACAAGGCCGCCATTGTAGCACTCGCCAAGGAGACCGGTGCGGTCGACGCGTTGTTCAATTGTGCGGGTTTCGTCCATCACGGCACGATCGTCGATGCCACCGATGAGCAGTGGCAATTCGCCTTCAACCTCAACGTCCGCAGCATGTTCTGGACGATCCAGGCCTTTTTACCGGGCATGCTGGCCAAGGGCGGCGGTTCGATCGTCAACATGTCGTCGGCTGCCTCCTCGGTTAAGGGCGCGGCGCTGCGTTTCATCTACGGCACGACCAAGGCCGCGGTGATCGGCCTCACCAAGTCGGTGGCCGTCGACTACGTGAAGCAGGGCGTGCGCTGCAACGCCATCTGTCCCGGCACCGTGCAGACGCCGTCGCTCGACGAGCGCATTTCCGGCCTGGGCGGTGGCGCCGATGCCCGGCAGTTCTTCCTGCAGCGCCAGCCGACCGGCCGCTTCGGCTCGGCCGACGAGGTGGCAGCGCTCGCGGTCTATCTCGCCAGCGACGAGGCGGCCTTCACCACCGGCACCGTCAACATCATCGACGGCGGCTGGAGCGTCTGACGGTGGATATCGCGGCGATCGCTGAACTGGCTCCGGTCATTCCCGTGCTGACCGTCGAGCGGGTAGCCGATGCCAAGCCGCTTGCCCGCGCACTCGCCAAAGGCGGCTTGCGGGCGCTCGAAATAACGCTGCGCACGGAAGCGGCGCTGGAGGCGCTGGCGGCCATCGCCAGTGAGGTGCCGGAGGCGGTACCTGGCGTCGGCACCGTTCTTTCCACAGGCCAGTTCGACCAAGCCCGCCGGGTCGGGGCGCGTTTTGCCGTCAGTCCGGGCTGCACGCCGGCGCTCGCCGCTGCAGCCCGGTTGACCGGGCCGCCCTACCTGCCGGTCGTCCAGACCGTGTCGGAAGCCATGGCCTTGGCGGAGCAGGGGTTTCGGCTGCTGAAGTTCTTTCCGGCCGACGCCGCCGGCGGAATTCCTTGGCTTAAATCGGTGGCGGCGCCGTTGGCCGATCTGCGATTTTGCCCGACCGGTGGGATCGGCGCCGAGACCGCACCGGATTACCTCGCCGTGCACAATGTTGCCTGCGTCGGCGGCTCGTGGGTGGCGC
>CAMDQJ010000094.1 GCA_945905835.1 Asaia bogorensis | reverse complement strand
GCTGAAGGATTCGGAAGCGCGGCAGTTCGCGCCACGAGCGCCAGGCTTCGCGCACACGCGCGCCGTAGAGCGACGGATCGGCCATCTTGCCGGTCAGGCTGTCGCCGATGCCGCGCAGCAGTGCGTAGCTGAACAGGCCGAGCAGCAGCACCCAGAAGGCGACGCCGAGCTGGCGCTCGACGTAGAAAGCCCGCGAGAAACTGCTCCAGATCGCCGCGATGTAGCAGGTCGCCACAAGCTGGGCGAAAACCGCGAAGATGACAATCGACTTGACCTTCGGTGTACGCCGCTGGCTGGCGAAGCCGAGCACGATCAAACCGGACAGCAGGGCTGACAACGTGAACAGCGTCTGCCATTGCGGTTCGGCGACGACCGGCTTGCCGAGCTGGAACTTGTCGCCGCGCTGGGCATCGAGCAGGCCCCAGGCTGCGCCGACCGAGCCTTCCTGGCGCGCCTTCCAATACTGGTCGAAGGCCTCGATGACGTTGTAGTCGAAGCCCTCGCGCGCCGCGACCGTGCGGAACATGGAGAAATAGCGGACCTGCTCGACGCGGCCCGGCCGCGCATCGGCGCGCATGCGGCCGTCGCTCGGCCAGCCGGTCTCACCGATCACGATCTTCTTGCCGGGGAACTTGGCCTGCACCAGGCGATAGATGTCGACGATGTGTTTTTCGATGCTGAGGGTGCCGTCGCGCTCGCGGCGATCCATGCCGATCGGCTCATCTTCCCAGTAGGGCAGGATGTGAATCGTGATGAAGTCGACTTCCGCGGCCAGCGACGGGTTGCGATTCCAGAACTCCCAGACGTCGGCGTAGGTCACCGGCTGGCGCACGCGCGCCTTCACCTGGCGGATATAGCTGCGCAACTGGTTGGCGGTGAGATCCTTGCGCAGCAGCACCTCGTTGCCGACGATCACCCGCTCGATCGTGTCGGCATAGCGGTTGGCGTGATCGATCAGGAGGTTGATCTGCTCAAGGTTCTCCTTCTCGTTGTTGTTGAGCCAGGCGCCATGCCAGACCTTCAGGCCATACTTGCCGGCGCGCTGCGGCACTGCCTCGAGATTCTCGCCCGCCGAGTAGGTACGCACCGACCGCACCTTGCCCTGCAGGCGCTTGAGATCGTCGTCGATCTGCTCGGGCGTCGGGAAGGTACGGGTAAGTGGGCTCTGGCCCGGCCGGTAGGGCGCGAAGGAGACGCTCTGCAGCGGCGCGTCCGTCCAGCCGGCGATTTCCACCGGCCGATTGGGCAGCCACCACCAAAGAAAATTGAGCGCCGCGACGCACACGAACGCCAGCAACGCGAGAAGACCCCGCATGGCGGCCCTTGTAGCTTAAATGGCGCCGCGCTGCATCCCGGCGATGGCCTGCCGCACGATCTGGTGGCCACGGTAGAGCACGGCTTCCTTCCAGTCGTCGGTATCCGGGTAGAACTGCCGGCGCATCGCAGCGCGCACCGGCACCGCCTCCTTGCCCAGCGGATCGCCGTACTTGTGCAGCCAATGGTCGGCTCGGAACGCCTTCTGGCCGCTTTCGCGGTCGAACGTACCGTACTCCAGCGTGCACATGGTCAGTCGCGTCTGCGGCTCCTTTAGCACGCGGTTAAGCCCGTAGTGACCCAGCCCGTCGCGCGCCTGCGACGCAGTCTGGCCGCGCTTGGACTCCGTCACCGACTCGCCCCAGAAGGCCCGTACGCGTCGGGACGCCGGCGTGTCGATGTCGAAATGCGTGATCGGCTCACCATAGCCGTAGGGCCCGAGGCCGGTGTGAAAGTCGATCACCGCCACGTCGCTCCGGCCCTTCAGAAACTTGTCCGTGACAGCGTGCAGCGTCCGATTGGACCACGCCGCACCGCCGCCACCGAAGAACATGCCGTCGGGGTGGGAGTATTGGCCGCCGGAAACGGCGCGGAAATATTCGACGTCGCCGACCTTCTTGCGATAGTCGGCAAGCTTGGCGTCAGCCGAGGCGACGCTGTTGGGACCAAAATCGACGGGGATCAGCCAGCCGGCAATCTCGAGATAGCCCTTGTTTACCGGATAGGGCTTGGAATGATCGACGTAGTTGCGGTTGAGGTCGTTGCCCTCCTCCGTGACGCGCCGCAGCCAGGCGAAGCCGTAGGGATTGATGGCATGGACGACACAGGCCGCCGTTGCCGCCGGTAATCCTGCAGCGCCAACATGCGCCAGCCAGTCGACTTGGACGCCCGAGCCACAGAAACCCTCGACACCGTGCGTGCTGGAGATAGCAACGACCACCTTCGACGCATCGGCCGGTCCGAGCCACGCCACGTCGGTCGACAGGGCCTCGCCCTTCGGGCCCTTGGTGGGGTTGTCGTAGCGGTGGGTCGCCGCGCCCGCGAGTTTCGCGGCGGCAAGAAACTTGTCGCGTGCTTCGCTGTAGTCGGCAGCGAAGGATCCGATGTTGTTCATGGTGCTTCCTAGGTTCTGAGCGTCAGGCCGCCGTCGACGACGAGTTCGTGGCCGGTGATAAAGTCCGCCTCATCCGACGCCAGCAGCAAGGCGCCGCGCGCGATGTCGATCGGCTGGCCGAGACGGCGCAGGGCCGCCTTCTTCTCCCACACCGCGCGGATCTCGGGCTTGTCGAAATTCGTCTGGGTCATGCCGCTGTAGATCGCGCCGGGGCAAACATAGTTGGCGGTGATGTTGAACTTGCCGAGCTCGAGCGCCAGCGTGCGCGTGAGCCCGCCGACACCCGCCTTGGAGGCACAATAGGCGGCAAGCCCGAAATCGGTATCGAAGGCCATGACAGAGGCGGTGTTGACGATGCGCGCCCGGCCCTTCTCCGCCGCGCGCTTTTTCAACACAGGGATCGCCGCGCGGCAGATCCGGAACATCGCTCGCACATTCACATCATTCACCCGGTCCCAGAACTCGTCCGTCATCTCCTCGACGAAGGCGCGACCGCTGACGCCCGCGTTGTTGTAGAGAATGTCGATGGCGCCGAATTTGTCGACGGCCTCGGCCACGATCTGGCGCGGTGCATCGTCGCCGGTAATGTCAACAGCCAGCACCGAGATAGCGGCGTTGCCGGCATGGACTGTCGCAATCGCCGATTCGGGCCGGTCGACCGCCAGCACTTGCGCACCTTCCTCGGCGAACAGCTTGGCGGTCGCCGCTCCAATGCCGGAAGCCGCGCCGGTGATGATGGCTATCTTGCCTTTCAACCTGCCCATAATGCTCTCCAGTCTACTCGACCTTGACACCGGTCGCCTGCGCCACGCGCTGCCAATGCGCCAGGTCCCTGGCGATGACCTCGGCAAATTCGCGCGCGCCGTGACCGACCGGATCGGCGCCAAGCTTGGTCAATCGTTCGCGCACGATGGGATCGGCGACGGCGTCATTGAATGCCCGTTCGAGCTGGCGGATCACGGTCCTCGGTACGCCAGCCGGCGCCATGACACCCGCCCAGACGATGACCTCGGCCGCCGGCCAACCTGCTTCCGCCACGGTCGGGACATCGGGCAGCAAGGACGAGCGTTGCGGCGAGGTGACCGCCAGCGGCCGGAGCTTGCCCGCCGATACCATCGGCTGCGCCGAAGCCGTGCTGCTGAACATGCCCTGAACCTGATCGGCGTGGAGATCGTTCAGCGCCGGGGCAGCACCTCGGTAAGGGACGTGAACGACATCGATGCGCGCTGCGAGCTTCAAGGTCTCCATCACCAGATGGGAGATCGTGCCGACGCCGGTCGAGGCGTAGTTGAGCTGGCCGTGGCGGGCTTTGGCCAGCGCTATGAAGTCGCCGACGCTGCGCAGCTCTGATTTGGCCGACACGATCAGCACCATCGGCGTGTCGGCGAGATGCACCACAGGCGCCAGATCGCGCGGCGGATCGAAGCTGAGCGAGCGGTTGATCCAGGGCGGGATGGTGATCTGCGCCGCCGAGGCCAGCAGCAAGGTATGGCCATCCGGTTCAGCCCGCGCCACCAGGCAACCCCAATCAGGCCCGCCGCCCCACCCCTGTTGTCGATCAGCACCGGCTGGCCGAGGGCGTGCCCGGCGCGCTCGGCCGTCAGGCGGGCCAGCACGTCGATCGAACCGCCTGCAGCGAACGGCACGACCAGCGTGATCGGCTTGGCGGGAAACTCCTGGGCGCGCGCGACAGCTGGCAGCAAAGCTGCCGCACCGAAAATCGCGCAGCGGCGTAACATCTTCTAGGCGATGGTCAGGACGACCTTGCCGGTGGCCTTGCGCGACAACAGCGCGTTCATGGCATCGGCGCTCTTTTCCAGCGGGAAGCGCATGGAGATATGCGGCTTCAGCTTGCCCTCGGCATACATGGCCAGCATCTCGTCGAAGTTCTTGCGCGCTTCCTGGGGCTCGCGGGTACGCCAGGCGCCATAGAAGATGCCGCGCACGTCGCAGCTCTTGAGCAGCGCCAGGTTGGCCGGCAGCGAGGGAATGCGCCCCGACGCGAAGCCAACGACCAGCAGGCGGCCGTACCAGGCGATGCAGCGCACCGACTCGTCGAAGGCATCGCCACCGACCGCGTCGTAGATGATGTCCGCGCCGATGCCGCCGGTGAGTTCCTTCACCTTGTCGCGCATCTTGTCCTTGGTGTAGTTCACGAACATCGTGGCGCCGTATTTGCGGCAAACTTCGATCTTCTCATCGGAGCCGACGGCGGCGATCACCTTCAGGCCCATCAGCGCGCCCAGCTCGACGGCGGTGAGGCCGACGCCGCCCGACGCGCCGGTAACCAGCAGCGTCTCGCCGGGCTTCATGCTGCTGCGCTGCTTCAGCGCGTAATACGAGGTGCCGTAGGTCATGGTGAAAGCGGCACCATCCTCGTAGCTCATGTTCTTGGGCATCGGCAGGAGCTGGCCCTGGTCAGTGACCACTTCGGTCGCATAACCGCCATGTCCGATCGAGGCGATGACGCGGTCGCCCGTCTTGTAGGCGCTGACGCCCTCGCCCACTTCGGTGATATCGCCCGCGACCTCGTGGCCCGGTGCAAACGGACGCGGTGGCTTGAATTGGTACTTGTCGGCGATGATCAGCGTGTCGGGAAAGTTGACGCCGGCGGCCCGTACTGCGATCCGCACCTGGCCCTTGCCGACCGGCTTGGACGGCAGCTCCATCAGCTTGAGGCTCTCCGGTGCACCCGGCAATTCGCTCATCATCGCGCGCATCGCATTGCTCCCCGATCGGGTTTCGTCCTGTGGCGGCATTGATACGATGGCCGCACCGCAGCGTCCATCTATGCTAAAAGGCCCAGGACTTTCGCGAGGAGAAAGATGGCAGGGCTGTATTACGAAGAGTTCGCGCCGGGTCGCTCGTTCGAGCACCCGTGGACACGTACGGTCACGGAAATGGACAACGTGCTCTACAGCTCGCTCACCATGAACGTGCAGCCGCTGCATATCGACGAGGAATTCGCCAAGAAGACCGAGTTCGGCCAGCGCATCGTGAACAGCATCTTCACCCTGGGCCTGATGATCGGCATCACGGTGAACGACACCACGCTCGGCACCACCATCGCCAATCTCGGCATGACCGATGTGAAGTTCCCCAAGCCGGTGTTCCATGGCGATACGCTGCATGTGCGCAGCAAGGTGCTGACCGTGCGCGAGAGCAAGTCGCGGCCTGACGCCGGCATCGTCGAATTCCACCACACCGCCCTCAACCAGCGCGGCGAGGTGGTGGCCGAGTGTACGCGCCAGGCACTGATGAAAAAGAAACCGAAAGTTTGATCATGCGCTCCTTCCTGTTCGTTCCCGCCGATTCGGAGCGCAAGCTCGCCAAGGGACCCTCCTCAAAGCCTGATGGCCTGATCCTCGATCTAGAGGACTCCGTCGCAACCGACCGCAAGACGCTGGCGCGCGACATGGCGCTGGCCTATCTGCGCGGCGCCGCCCGCTCCGGTCCCAAGCTCTATGTGCGCGTGAACGCGCTCGACACCGGCCTGACCCTGGGCGACCTCGCGGTCGTGATGCAGGGCCGGCCCGACGGCATCGTATTCCCCAAATGCGTCGGCCAGACCGATCTTAACCTGCTCGCCACCTATCTCGACGCCTTTGAGGCGCGCGAGGGCACGCAAGCCGGCACGACACGCATTCTGACCATCGCCACCGAAAGCGCCGCGGCGATCCTCGCGCTCACCGCGGCACCGGCAAAGCACGCCCGCCTGATGGGCCACTCCTGGGGCGGCGAGGATTTGATGGCCGACCTTGGCGCCTTGGCCAAGGGTCCAACGCCGGGCGTCTATGACGACACCTTCAAGTTCGCCCGCACGGTCAATTTGCTGGCATCGGTCGCGGCCGGCGTCACCGCCTACGACACGGTCTATCCCGACATCAAGAACATCGACGGTCTGCGCGCGGAATCACAGGACGCCAAGCGCATGGGCTATGGCGGCAAGATCGCCATCCATCCCGACCAGGTCGCGATCATCCACGAGGTCTTCACGCCAACCCCGCAGGATATCGACTGGGCGACGCGCGTCATTGCCACTTTCGAGAACAGTCCAAGCTCGGGCGTGCTGACGCTCGACGGCAAGATGCTCGACCGACCGCATCTCGTGTTGGCGCGCCGCGTGTTGGCGCGTGCCGGTAGATGAGGGCCGGCTGATGAGCGAAAGCGGTGTGCTCCTCGCCACGCTGGAGCGCCTGTTCGCGGGACCGCGCGACTCGATCCTGACATTGGACGAATTTTTGGGCGGTCTCGAAGGCCGCTCCTACGCCTTCGCCATCGCCGTCCTCAACTTTCCCAACTGTCTTCCGACCGGCATACCGTGGCTGTCGACCGTCACCGGCATCCCAATGCTGATCCTGCTGGCACAATTCTTCATGGGCCGGCCGGTGCCGTCGCTGCCGCGCACCGTCGGCTGCCGCGGCCTGCCGCGCGGCAAGCTACAGGCCGGCCTTGCACGTTGCAGCCGGCACATCCGGCGCCTGCAGAATGCGGTTCACCCGCGCCACGAATGGTGGGTGAGCGGCCTGCCGCGCCGTCTCCTGCTCGTCATCTGGACCGCCAACATCGTGCTGCTCGCCCTGCCGATCCCGTTCGACAATTTCCTGCCGGCCTGGGCAATCCTATTCTTCTGCATGGCGCTGATCGAAGGTGACGGCGTCATGGCCATGCTGGGCTGGCTGTTCACGGCCTTCACCGTGGTCTGGACGGTCTTCCTGCTGATGGTCGGCCACGCCGCGGTGATCGCGGTCATCGCCGCTGCGAAAGCTCTGCTCTTCTAAATCTCGAAGCCGTAGCGCGTCAGGTATTTGTGCTCACGCCCGCGCCCGGCCGGCTTCTCGTCGGCCTTGTGCACCGCCGGCAAATTCCAGACCAGATCGACGCCCTCGGGCGCCGCGAGCACGTTCATGTCGCCGCGCGGTGCTGCCCGCACCTTCATGCCGCGCAGGTTGGTCGGCGTGACATAGGGCGCGAAGAACCAGAACAACCGGTAGCCCTCGGCCAGCATCAGCGCGTTGAGGGCCGCGGTCTTGACCGGCTTCAGCGCCTCCTAGAAAATTACCGGCCGCTGCCTGCGGAGCAGCTCCAGTCCGCCTTGCACCACTTCGAGATCGTAACCCTCGACGTCGATTTTCGGGAGATCGGGCGGCGGCAGATCGACCGAATCGAGGCGGCGCATCGGCACGGCCGCGGTCTCGGCGATATCGGCGTCGCGGCCGACCGCGCCGAAATTCCCGATGCTGTGAATAGACGGTGCCGGAAAGTCGACCGTGCCGTCGCGCTCGCCCAGCGCCGTGGCGAAGGTCGTGACGTTCTGGCTGCCGTTCAACGCCACATTGCGCGCTAGTAGGCGGTGGATCGCCTGTTGCGCCTCGAACGCGAACAGCCTGGCGCCACGGTGCTGACGGGCAATCGGAATGGAAACCGTGCCGATATTGGCACCGACATCGTAGAGCACTCCGTTGGCGGGGAGCTGTTCGCCCAAGAATTCTACTTCGGCCCGCGCGAATTCGCCGGCCAGCGTCAGGGCGCGACCGATCGGCCGGTCACCGGCGGGAAACAAAAAAGACGCAATCGAACGCGTAGGCCGATTGCAGCGGCTCAATCGTCAGTACGAGCGCGGCAGGCCGAGCACGTGCTCGGCCACGAAATTCAGGATCATGTTGGTCGAGATCGGCGCCACCATGTAGAGCCGCGTCTCACGGAACTTGCGCTCGATGTCGTATTCCTCGGCGAAGCCGAAGCCGCCATGGGTCTGCACGCACATGTCGGCCGCCGCCCACGACGCCTCCGAGCCCAGCATCTTGGCCATGTTCGCTTCGGCGCCGCACGGCAGGCTGGCTTCGTAGAGCGTGGCGGCCTTGCGCACCATCAGGTCGGCAGCCTCGGTCTGCGCATAGGCGCGTGCGATCGGATACTGCACGCCCTGATTCTGACCGATGGGTCGGCCGAACAGCTTGCGTTCCTTGGCATAGTCGGTGGCCTTCTCGATGAACCAGCGGGCGTCGCCGATGCATTCTGCCGAGATCAGAATGCGCTCGGCATTCATGCCGCCTAGGATGTAGCGAAAGCCTTGACCCTCCTCGCCGATCAGGTTCTCCGCCGGCACTTCCATGTTGTCGAAGAATACTTCGGTGGTGTTGTGATTCATCATGGTGCGGATCGGCCGGATGGTGAGACCCTTGTTCAGGTTCTCACGCATGTCGACCAGGAATACCGACAGGCCATCCGTGCGCTTCTTGAGCTGTTCACGAGGCGTAGTGCGCGCCAGCAGTAGCATCAGGTCAGAATGCTCGGCCCGGCTGGTCCACACCTTCTGGCCGTTGACGACGTAGGTGCTGTTGTCCTTCTTCACCGCCGTGGTGCGTAGCGCCAGCGTGTCGGTGCCGCTGCTGGGCTCGGTGACGCCGAAAGCCTGCAGGCGCAGCTTGCCGCTGGCGATGCCGGGCAGGTAGCGCTGCTTCTGCACGGCGCTACCGTACCGCAGCACTGTACCCATGATGTACATCTGGGCGTGACAGGCAGCCCCGTTGCAGCCCGCCCGCTGCACTTCCTCGAGCACGGCAGCAGCCGCGGAGATGCCGAGACCGGCGCCGCCATACTCTTCCGGAATTAAGGTCGCGAGCCAGCCGGCATCGGTCAGCGCCTGCACGAACGCTGTCGGATAGCCGCGCTCGCGGTCGAGTTCGCGCCAGTAGCTGCCTTCGAACTTGAGGCAGAGCTGGCGGATGGCGTCGCGGATCTCGGGATGCGTCGGTGCGTAGGGATTATCCATGGCGGCACAAACTAGTCCGCCGTCTTCCCGCCGGCAATGCGGCGCAGTTGGTCGACGAGGGCACCGTGTACCTCGGCGCCGAAACCGTCGACGGTCGGCTCGGCCCGCGCCGTCACGCCGTCGACGGCGCCGGCCTGTTTGACGATGGCACACGTGACCGAAATATCGCGTTCCGCCGACAGAAACCGCAGGATCGTCTCGCGCCACTCCGGCTTCAGGACGGCCAGCGCCGCCATCAAGCCGTAGGCACCCCAGTTGGAGACGCCGGCCACGATCAGATGATCGCACGAGGTGACGCTCGCAATGGCGGCACCATTCGGCACGTTCTCGGCGATTAGCGCACGCCGCAGCTTGCCCATGCCGATCTCGTTGCCGCCGTCGCCCACCGCCAGGCGCTTCCAGGTGCCGGCGACGAACAGATCGTCCAGCGGCAGCGTCCAGGGCGAGACATCGACACCGCGCATATTGCGCGGCTTGCCATCGGGACTGCGTCCGCAGCGTTCGATGGAAACCGCATGCCCTACGCCGGCCTTGCGCCAGGTCTCGATCGCAGCGGCGATGCCGGCCACATCGGCAATCTCGTCCACGGCGACCGAGCTCTCGCCCGCCGCCGCTACGGCCGCGCGCACCGCCACAGCGCAAGGCGTGTCGACGGCGATGCGCGCCTTGACGCCGCACGCAGCCAATGACGCAGCCAGCAGCGCCGTGCCACCCGGCCCATCGGTCTCGGGCGCCGCAACATCTCCGCGCGGCACGAAGAAGCCCGTAATCAATCCGACGGATGACGCGCTCGCCAGCGTTCCCGCCGCGGCGGCCAGCTCACCGCGCGTTGCCTCGATCAGTCCCTGGGTCTTGCGCCCGACATCGCGACACACAAGCGCCTCGATGCGGGCCAGCGCATCACTTGTCCTTGGAAACATAGACGCCTTCCCAATCCGTGGGCGAATCGTCGATCAATCCGTCGACGCGCTCGCGCATCATCGCGTAGTAGCCCTGCTGCCAACCCACCACGGCGGCGGCGGCCTCGAGGCCGCCGACCATCGCCAGCGCCTCGGCGAAGGCGCCCGTGCGATAGGCAAGGAAGAACATCGCCTGCTTCTCCGTCAACTCCTGGAACGCCGGCAGCTGCGCCAGCGCCCCATCGCCCACCAGCGCGAACATGCGCTCCGGCTCGGTCTTGCCCTTGACCTTGATGAGGTCGAGTTCGACCGCCGCCAGATCCGGCACCTGCAGGCGCGTCTTCTCACCGATGATGATACCGACCGCATAGCCCTTGCACTGGCCTTCCAGGCGCGAGGCGAGATTCACATCGTCGCCCAGGCAGGAATATGTGAGACGTTGGGCCGACCCGAAATTGCCGACCACCGCCGGCCCGGTGTTGAGGCCGACGCCGATATTTACCGGGATGTGCTTGCGGCCCTCGGCTTCGGCTTCAGCCTTCCATTCGGCATTGAGTTCGCGCAAGCGGGCCTGCATGGCCAGCCCCGTCTCGCAGGCATGCATGGCATGCCCTTCGACGCCGAGCGGCGCATTCCAAAACGCCATGATGGCATCGCCCATATATTTGTCGATGGTGCCCCGCTTGCTCATGATGAGGTCAGTCATGGGCGTCAGGAAGCGATTCATGAAGCGCGTCAGCCCGTGCGGATCGAACTGCTCGGAGATGGTCGTGAAATCGCGTACGTCGGTGAACATCACCGTGATCTCACGCATCTCGCCCCCGAGCTCAGGAGGGTTTCGCACGGCCTCCTCGACCATGTCGGGCGACAGATAGAGGCCAAAGGCGCCGCGAATCTTGTCCCGCTCCTTTTCCGTCTGCATGAAGGCAAGCGCGGAACCGCTGACGTAGATCGCCGCCAGCGTCACCGGCGGATAGATCGGGTCGAACAGCAGCCGGAACTCGGAGAAGGCGAACCAGGGCACGGCCAGACCGATGCCGATGAACACCACGGCAACCGCAGCCATGCGGCCGGCTGAGAGGCGTGGCAGCAACCAGACAAACAACAGCCCGATGACGCAGAGATAGACACGCTCCACGCCGTTGGCGATCTCAGGGCGGACCAGGAATGTTTGCGTAAGCATCTGTTCGACGAGCTGGGCGTGAACCTCGACGCCCGGCACGGTGCCTTCAATGGGTGTGCTCCAGATGTCCTGCAAGCCGGTGGCACTGGTCCCGATGAGAATCACATGCGCGTCGAGTTTCTCCGGCGGTACGGTGCCCTTTAGTACAGCGGCGGCGGAAACGTATCGCTCCTCGCGATGGCCGGTATCATAGAGCGCCATGCGGCCTTGCGCGTCCGTCTGTATATTCAGCTCGCCGACCCGGATGGACGAGAGGCCAGTTCGCACCCCAAACGAATCGAGCCCCTGCGCGCCCGACCAGCGCACCAGATAGGTCGAAGCGCCCTGCACAACGCGGACGGTCTCGATGGACAGCGCAGGAAACATGTCCTCGTCGCGCTGGCCGGCTAGGCGAAACAGCATCGGCACACGCCGCACGATCTCTTTTCCTGGATCCGGATTGATGCTGCCGTTGCCCTTGGCCGCAGCTTCGAGCACGTCTAGCGTCTTCACCGCACCTGCATTCAGAGGGATGAATTCGCGTATCAATTCCTGGGTTGAGGAGAAGCCTGCCTCGCCGCTGTTGTGGGCGAGGCCGTGGAACCGCTTGGGCGGTTTCTCGGTTCCCTTGGAGTCGAAGCCGAAGCCGGTGACCACTGGCGCCTTGGCGATCGCCTCGGCAAACACACGGTCATTGTCGGGAAAGCCCGCCGCCAGCTTGGCCAGTGCCTCTGAATTGGCACCGGGCGGCAGGTCGCGCACGGCCTGGGCGATCGACGAACGATCGGCTTCGGCGAACACAATGTCGAAGGCGATGACGGCCGCACCCTTCTCGACCAGCTTGGCGACCAGCTTGGCGAGGATTGTGCGCGGCCACGGCCACTGGCCGAGCTCTCGCAGCGATTGCTCATCGATATCGACGATGCGTACCGGCAGATCGGTGGCGTAGTCGCGCGGTTTGATGCGCTGGTAGCTGTCGAAGGCAAAGTCGCGCAGGCGCACCAGTTCGCCGGGATCGACGAGGCGGACCACGACGGCCACAACCAGTACCAGAAGCGACACCAGCACCGGCGCACGCGAACCGCCGCTCCGCCCGAACAACCAACTCATGCGCATCTGCCGGCAGTGCCTCCTCCGAATGTCACTTTACGGAAGGACCTCCGCTAAGCCAAATGGCGCCCCTGTGACCGCTGTCCCCACCTCCCACACGCTGCTCGGCATCTACGCCAAGGTGCTGTCGCTCGTGCTGTTCTCGACACTGGATGCGATGGTGAAGTGGCTGGGCGAATCCTACGGACCGTTCCAGATGATGCTGTTCCGCAGCGTCGTGGCGCTGCTGCCGCTCTATTTCCTGGTGCGCCACGCCGGCGGGCTCTCTGTCCTGCGCAGCAATCGCCCGATGATGCAGGCTGTACGCATCGCAGCCGGCTTCGGCAGCCTGCTGGGCTTTTTCTATGTCTTCCCGCGCATGCCGCTGGTCGAGGCCTACGCCATCTCCTACGCGGCCCCCCTGTTCATGGTGGCGCTGTCGGTGCCCATTCTCGGCGAGGCCGTGGGCTGGCGGCGCTGGAGCGCCGTCGCGGTGGGTTTCGCGGGTGTGCTGATCATGCTCGAGCCGTGGAACATCTCTGTCCACTGGCTGTCGCTGGTCATCCTGCTGGCCACGCTCAGCTACTCGCTCTCGACCGTGGTGACCCGCCTGGTCAGCCGCCACGATCACGATGGCGCTACCATCTTCTGGTTTTGCCTCTTTGCCAGCGTGGTCTCCCTGATCGGGGCGATCCCCGACTGGAAGTGGCCGCCCCTCCTCGACTGGGTCTGGCTGTGCTCGCTCGGGGTCATTGGCGGAATCGGCCAAATATTCTCGACGCGGGCGCTGCGGCTGGCACCCACCTCGATCCTGGCGCCGTTCGATTACAGCTCGATCGTGCTGGCCGTGCTGTTTGGCTACCTGGTGTTCCACGAAACACCCTCTTCGGCCGTATGGTACGGCCTACCCCTGGTCATCGGCTCCGGCCTCTATGTCCTGCACCGCGAGCAGGTCCGGGCCCGTGAAGCCGGCCGGGCAAGCCCCTGATATGCGAGGGAATTGCGGCCATGGATGGCATTGACGAATGGCCCGGCAATCCACATCTTGTAGGCATGACTGACACCACCTTCTCCGTGACCGACAGTGCGGCCAAGCGGATCGCCTTTCTGGCCTCCAAGGAGGCCAAGCCCGTCATGATGCGCGTGGCGGTGCTGGGCGGCGGCTGCTCGGGCTTCCAGTACAATTTCACCTTCGAGGACGCGCGCAGCGACGATGACCTGGTGATCGAGCGCAATGGCGCGGCGGTTCTGGTCGATTCGACGTCGCTCGAGCTGCTCAAGGGCAGCGAGCTCGACTATGTCGAGGAAATGGTCGGATCGTCGTTCCAGGTGAAGAACCCCAACGCGACGTCGTCCTGCGGCTGCGGCAACTCTTTCTCCGTGTGAGACGGACGTGCCGATCGCCACGAAATACCTCTTCATCGTCAGCATGGATGTGACGAAGGAGAAAGAGGCCCTCTTCAACGAAGTCTACGACACCGAGCACGTGCCGCTGCTGCTGAAGGTTCCGGGCGTCAAAGCGGTTACCCGCTGGAAGACCGAACCCGCCGCCTTCAATCTCGCCGGCGAGCGCAAGATCCTCGACGGCGGCAGCGAGCCGAACTACGTCGCGATCTACGAGATCGACAGTCCCGACGTGCTTTTAAGCAAGGAATGGGCTGTCGCGGCCGAGAAAGGCCGCTGGCCGAGCGAAGTGCGTCCCTTCACGTCGAACCGCCGGCACATCGTTCGCAAGGTCGTCTGAGCCGGCATGAAGATCGCGACCTGGAACGTCAATTCCGTCCGCAAGCGGACGGAACATGTTGTCTCGTTCCTGGCCCGCGCCAAGCCTGACGTGCTCGTCCTGCAGGAGCTGAAGGCGCAGCTCGAGCAATTTCCACTGAAACAGATTCAGGATGCCGGCTACAAAATCGAGATCGTCGGTCAAAAGGGCTTCAACGGCGTCGCCTTCCTCTCGCTGCAAACAGCCGAGATCACACAACGCAGCCTGCCCGGCGACGATGCCGACTTGCAGGCCCGCTACGTCGAAGGCCGCATCAAGACACCCGGCGGTCCGTTGACCGTGGGCGGCATTTACCTGCCCAACGGCAATCCGATCGGCACCGAGAAATTCACCTACAAGCTCGCCTGGATGAAGCGCCTTGAGGCGCATGCCAGGGAGCTGCTGGCGCGTCAGGAGATGTTCGTGCTGGGTGGCGATTACAACGTCTGCTCGACCGACATGGACGTTTATAGTCCCCAGGCCTTCGCCGGCGATGCGCTCTGCCAGCCGGAGGCACGCGGCGCCTATCGTCGTCTGCTCAATCTCGGGTTGACCGACGCGGTGCGGGCGCTGCATCCCGACGACACGCGTTACACCTACTGGGATTACCAGGCCGGCGCCTGGCCCAAGGATCTCGGCCTGCGCATCGATCACCTGCTGCTGTCGCCGCAGGCCGCCGACCGGCTGCGCGCGGTCGGCATCGAGAAGTCCGAGCGCGGCAAGGCCGAGCCGTCGGACCACGTTCCCGTGTGGTGCGAACTCGACGTCGGCGACTAGTTACTCGGCGCCCCTACTCCGCCCCGGACCCGATCACGCCGCCGTCGGCGATAATGCACTGACCGCACACGAACGCACCGGCCTTCGAGGCCAAAAACACCGCGACGCCGCCGATGTCGTCGGGCTGGCCGATGCGCTTCAGCGCCGCCTTGCTCTCGTTGGCCTTGCGGATTTCGGGATTGTCCCACAAGGCCTTGGCGAAGTCGGTCTGGATCAGGCCGGGCGCGATGGCGTTGATGCGGATGTTGTGCTTGCCCCATTCCATGGCCAGCGACTTCACCAGCGACAGGTCGGCCGCCTTGCTCATGTTGTAGGCCGCGATATGGGCCGAGCCGACCAGCGCGCCGATCGACGACACGATGATGAAGGCGCCGTCCTTGCGCTCCGCCATCTCCGGCCCGACCATGTTCATCAGCCAGAGGTTGGACATGACGTTGTTCTGCATGATCTTCTGGAACACCTCCACCTTGAGTCCGCTGAGCGGGCCGAAGTAAGGGTTCGAGGCGGCATTGCAGACCATGATGTCGATCTTGCCGTAGACCTTGCGCGCCTCGGCCACGAGGTTCTCGAGCTGGGCCTGCTCCGAGATGCTGGCCGCGACCGCGATGGCCTCGCCGCCCTTGGCCTTGATGCCCTTCACGACCTCCTCGCAGGCCGGCAGCTTGCGGCTCGACACCACGACCTTGGCGCCGTGTGCGGCCATCTGCTCGCAGATCGAGCGGCCGATGCCGCGGCTGCCGCCGGTCACCACCGCTACCTTGCCCTTGAGATCGAACATCTTTGAGGTAGTCATATCAGCGTCCCTCTCCCCCACTCAGGGCTGGTCAATATTTCGTGAGTCCACAGTAGCTTGGCCCATCACCGCCGCTCACGTTCTCTCAGCACGTGTCTCAGTATAGCAACTCGGAGTTAGTGACACGGTTAGGACAAACGTTAGATGTTCCTTGAAGCTTTCTCATCGGAGAAACCATGCCCCGCACCCTCAACCGCCTCAAGCCATTGACTGTCGAAAGAGCGAAGACCGCGGGCCGCAGCAAATATCAGGTCTGACAATGGGCCGGAATTTATCGCGACTGCAGTTCGCAAATGGCTGCCTGGCCTGTCCCCGGTTTGGAAGACACCGAGTTAGGTGTTTTTATGGAACCGGAGGTTTGTCATGGAGCGCAGGAAATTTACGCGAGAGTTCAAGCTTGAGGCGGTCCGCCTGATCAAGGATCGTGGTGTCAGCGTTGGCCAGGCGTCGC
>CAMDQJ010000093.1 GCA_945905835.1 Asaia bogorensis | reverse complement strand
CCACTCCAGTGGCGCGTCTTCTCTTGAATTATGAACGCGCCACTGGAGTGGCGCGCCCCCAGCAAGATTTGCCTTAATCTTGCCGCTTGACTTCGCTGCGCTGCACCATCATATACGCGGCGCCCGCCGGTTTGCGGGCGTTCAAAGGTTTCTCGCGATCGCGCGACGCGCCCCATTTCTTGTGACGGCGCCTCATCCCGAGACATCCCACTAAACAAGAGCCGTCCCAGCCGCGCGCGGGAACGGGCCAAAAGCCGCTCTACACGCGTGCCCGAAAAGCACCATGGGCGGCCGGAAGGTATTTTACCAAGTGAGTACAGTTACATTTGCGGACCTCGGTTTGTCGGAGCCGCTGCTGCGTGCGTTAAATGCGGCCAAGTACGTCGAACCGACCCCCATCCAGGCACGCACCATTCCGGCGCTCCTGCAGGGTCGTGACGTTCTCGGCGTCGCCCAGACCGGCACCGGCAAAACTGCAGCGTTCGCGCTGCCCGTGCTGCAGCATCTCGCCGCCTCGGGCGAACGCGCCCTGCCCAAGAGCCCGCGTGCTCTGGTCCTGGCGCCGACCCGCGAGCTCGCGGTCCAGATCGCCCGCAGCTTCGACACCTACGGACGCGGCCTCGGTCTGCGTCTTTGCACCGTCGTCGGCGGTCTGGGCTACGGCCGCCAGATCGAGACGCTGGCGCGCGGCGTCGACATCCTGGTCGCCACGCCCGGCCGCCTGCTCGACCTGGTCGAGCGCGGCAACGTAAAGCTCGGCAACGTGACGTTCCTCGTCATCGACGAAGCCGACCGCATGTTCGACATGGGCTTCATCCGCGACGTCCGCCGCATCGTCGGCGCCGTCAACAAGAACCGCCAGACGCTGCTGTTCTCCGCGACCATGCCGGGCGACGTCGCCAAGCTCGCGGCGGAAATCCTGAAGAACCCCGAGCGTGTCGAGATCGCCCCGCAGGGCCAGGGCCGCGCCGTCGACAAGATCGACCAGCGCGTCTACTTCGTGAACGCCGCGACCAAGCGTTCGCTGCTCAGCCACCTGCTGTCCGATGCCGCCCTCGAGCGTGTCATCGTCTTCACCCGCACCAAGCGCGGCGCCAACCGTGTCGCCGAGGCGCTAGAAGATCGTGGCGTCTCGTCCGAGGCGATCCACGGCAACAAGAGCCAGAACGCCCGCCAGAACGCGCTCGACAATTTCAGCCGCGGCAAGGCCCGCGTGCTGGTCGCCACCGATCTCGCCTCGCGCGGCATCGACGTCCAGGGCGTAACCCACGTCATCAACTACGAGCTGCCGGCCGACGCCGAGAGCTACGTCCATCGCATCGGCCGCACCGCGCGCGCCGGAGCCTCGGGCATCGCGCTGTCGTTCTGCGACTCGAGCGAACGCGGCCAGCTCAAGAGCATCGAGCGGCTGACCAACCAGCGCATCGCCGTCGTTCCGACGCCGTCCAACGAGGACATGCCGGCCGCGCCGCCGCCGCGCCCCCGTTCGGAACGTGATGACCGCGACGAGCGTCGCGAGCATCATCGCGGTCCCGGCCGCGGCCGTCCCGGCGGTGGTGGCCATCATCGCTCGTTCGGCGACCGCTCTGGCGGTGGCCATGCCGGCGGCGATCGCTCGCGCGGCGACCGTCCGCCCGCGCATGCCGAGCATCAGTTCCGTGGCGGCGACTATCGCGACCGTCCGCAGGCCGCCGCTCCTCAGGGTGAGCGTCCGCAAAGCGCCCATTCTCATGGTGATCGCCCGCAGGGCTACAGCGCCCGTCCGGCAGCCAACCGTCCCTACACGCCGCGCCCGCAAGGCGACCGTCCGCAGGGTGACCGTCCGTTCGGCGGTCCGCCGCGCGGCGGCAACCGTCGCTTCGGTGGTGGCGGCGGCGGCGGCGGCGGCGGCCGGGGTCGCGGCAAGGTAGCCTAGACGATCCCTTCCTCGCGGAAGATCTCCAGACATTTGCGAAGAGCGCGCTCGTAACGGGCGCGCTCTTTTGCAATTGAGGCATCGTCCCACGGGAAGAATCCGCCCTTGGTCTTGAAGCCGATGCGGCCTTCGTCGACGTTCTTCTGCAGGACCGGTGGCGGGCCGTCCGACTTGTTCAAATCAGGCCAGATGATCTTGGCGACGGCGCAGGTCGTGTCCCAGCCGGAATGCTCCTTCTGCATGATCGGGCCGGCGGCTGCGTAGCGGAAGCCGAAGCTCAGACGCACCGTGGCGTCGATGTCCTCGGGGCTCGCGACGCCTTCCTCGATCAGCCACAGCGCCTCACGCATCAGCGCGCCCTGGATGCGGTTGCCGAGGAATCCGATCACGTCCTTCTTCACCTGCACTGGCCGCTTGCCGAGCGAGGCCATGATCGCGCCGACCTTTTCGGCAAGCTTCACGTCGGTCTGCGCCGAGCGCACGACCTCGACCAGCGGGATCAGGTGCGCCGGCATGAAGAAGTGCAGGCCCATCATGCGCGCCTGGGTTTTCAGGCCCTTGCCGATCTCGCTGATCGGGAAGCTCGAGGAGTTCGAGGTCAGCGCCGCATCCGGCCGCGCCAATCCCTCCATCTCGGCGAAGATTTTCTGCTTGAGTGCCAGATCCTCGGTCACCGTCTCGACGACGAGGTCGATCTTAGGCCAAGGTGCCTCGGGCAGCGTCGCGTAGGTCGCCAAGCCGGAAACGTCCTCGGACTTGCCCATGGCGGCCAGCGCCTTCTTGCAGGCCGCCGCCAGCCCGTCGCGGGTCGAGGCCGAGCGCGAGACGACATCGACTTTCCAGCCGCCCCCCAGGAACATGGCGATGATGCCCACGCCCATGGTGCCCCCGCCGATGATCAGAGCGCGTTGTTCGCTTTGCGGCATTTTTGATCCTCCCAACTCGACGAGTGCCCCCGACGCGGGGCAATATCACGGCTCATCATAACCCGTGGGGATACGCATGAGCGGCACCTTTAAGGATATCGGCGTCAGCACCGAAGGTCATGTAGGCATCGTCGAGATCCAGCGGCCGCCGCACAACTTCTTCGACAATTCCCTGATCAACCAGATCGCCGACGCCTTCGAGGCCTTCGACAAGGACATGAACGTCCGCGCCTATGTGCTCTGCGCGCAGGGCAAGTCGTTCTGCGCCGGCGCCGATTTCGCCAACCGGCCGCAGACCGGCGCGGCCGAGAGCGGCAAGCATCTCTACAAGGAAGCGACGCGCCTGTTCCGCTCCAAGAAGCCCAGCATTGCGGCGGTGCAGGGTGCCGCGATCGGCGGCGGCCTCGGCCTCGCAGTGATGCCCGACTTCCGCGTCACCTGCGCGGAGGGCCGCTTCGCCGCCAACTTCACGCGGCTCGGTTTCCATCCCGGCTTCTCGCTCACCTTCACCCTGCCGCGCCTGGTCGGCCAGCAGAAGGCGAACCTGATGTTCTATACCGGCCGTCGCATCGGCGGAGAGGAAGCCGTCGCCTGGGGCCTCGCCGACCTGCTGGTGCCGCTGGCCGACGTGCGCAAGGCCGCGATTGGGCTCGCCACCGAGATCGCCGAGTCCGCGCCGCTGGCGCTGCAGTCGACGCGCGAAACAATGCGCCGTGGCTTTGCCGACGGCGCCGAAGCCGCCACCGAGCGCGAGCTCACCGAGCAGGACTGGACACGCAAGACTGAGGACTTCAAGGAAGGCATCAAGGCCTATGCCGAGAAGCGCGTCGGCAACTGGAAGGGTCGTTGATGGCGGGACAGGTCGCCGGCAAGGTCGCGATCGTTACCGGCGGCGCGTCCGGCATCGGCGAGGCCTGCTCGGAGACACTGGCGCGCGAGGGCGCAGCCGTCGTCATCACCGATGTCGACGATGTGATGGGCCAGGGCGTCGCCCAGCGCATCGCCAAGGCGGGCGGCAAGGTGGCCTACCTGCATCACGACGTGCGCGACGAGGCGGGCTGGCCGGGCGTGATCGCCGAAGCCGAGAAGCGCTTCGGCCGGCTCGACATCATGGTGGCCAACGCCGGCATCGGCATCATGTCGCCGATCGCCGAGATGAGCCTCGCCGACTGGCAGCGCCAGCAGGCGATCAACCTCGACGGTGTGTTCCTCTCGATCAAGCACGCCATCCCGGCGATGAAGCGGGCGGGCGGCGGCTCGATGGTGCTGATGTCGTCGATCGCCGGCCTGCGCGGCTCGGCGGGACTGGCGGCCTATTCGGCGACCAAGGGCGGCGTGCGGCTGCTGTCGAAGTCGGTGGCGCTGGAACATGCCGCCGACAACATCCGTTGTAACTCCGTGCATCCCGGCATCATCGCCACGCCGATCTGGGGCAAAATTCCCATAGGTGCCGAGGGCAATCGCCGCAACGCCCCGATCGATCCGCGCGAACGCTCCGCCGCCGTGACGCCGCTTGTGCGCGTCGGCGAGGCTCAGGACATCGCCAACGGTGTGCTGTTCCTCTGCACCGAGGCCGCCAACTACATGACCGGCCAGGAGCTGGTGATCGATGGCGGCATCACCGCCGGCGCGCGGCCGACGGGGCGGTCCTAAGGCGACTACGAAAGCTGCTCGTCCATCAGCTTGAGCGCTTCGGCCGCGAACGCCCGCATATTGGCGACGCGGTCGTTCGAGCCGGTACGCAGCGTGCGGGCGATCTTGCCGTTGGGGCCGACGACGGCGACGCAGGTGTGGCCGGCGGGATCGCCGTAGGAATTTCCGGTGGGACCCGACGCGCCGGTTTCGGCGAGGCCCCAGGTGGTCTTGAGACGCTCGCGCACCAGCTCGGCCGCCAGCGTGGCCCACGGCTCGGAGGACGAACGGATGCCCGCGCGCTTTTCCGGTGTCGCGGTCAGGAAGGCCTCACCGGCCGGCCGCGTGTAGACCACGGCGCCGCCCATGAAATAGGCCGAGGCGCCGGGCACGGCGAGCAGCACGGCGGAGATCAGGCCGCCCGATGAGGATTCGGAGACGCCGACGGTTTCCTTGCGCGCCTTGAGTTTGTCGCCGACTTTCTTGGCGAGCGGCAGAAGCGAGTCCATGGATCAGCCTTTCTTGGTGAAGATGTCGAGCACCAGCGGCACCGATCTGCCGATCCACACCGCGCGGTCGCGGTGATCCTCGAGATCCTGCCCGGTGTTGGGATGGATGAACACGATGAGCTCGCCGTGGTTCAGCGTCAGCCACGAGATCAGCGGCGCCAGCTGGTCGTTCTTGACGGTGACCTGGTAGCTGAACATCGGATGCGGACCGACCGGCTTTTCGTGGAAGCGGCCCATCTCGATGGGAAAGCTCTTCTCGATGCGTTCGCGCAGCGCCCAGGCGGCGTCGCGGGAGGCAGGGTCGAAGTAGACGTGGGCGTGCCAGTCCTTGATCTGGGGTGTTTCCATGCGCTCACACTAGCATGCTAGGCTCGGGCCATCATGAATTTCGATTTCTCCGACGACCAGAAACTGCTCAAGGAGCAGGTTCGCAAATTCCTCGCCGACAAGTGCCCGATGAAAGTCGTGCGGCGTGTGCTCGACGGCAATGAGACGCATGCCGACGAGGTCTGGCAGGGGCTTGTGGCGCTCGGCGTGCCGGCGATCGCCATTCCCGAGGAGTTCGGCGGCATGGGACTTTCGCCGCTCGAGCTTTGTGTCGTTGCGGAAGAAATCGGTCGCGCGGTGGCGCCGGTGCCGTTCGACACGTCGGTGGTGCTGGCGACGGAGGCGATCAAGCTCGCGGGCTCCGAGGCGCAGAAGAAAAAATGGCTGCCTGAACTGGCGGCCGGCAAGGCGGTCGGCACGCTCGCCGTCAGCGAGGGCCCGCAGCCGCCCAAGCCGCGCACCCTCCGCACCATTTTTGGCGGTGGCCGCCTGAACGGCAAGAAGATGCCGGTGACCGATGGCGAGGCCGCGACCTTCGCCATCGTGCTGGCGAATACCGGCGGCGCCGGGGATCGCGCGCTGTCGCTGGTGCTGGTCGATCTCAAGCAGTCGCCGGTGCTGAAGAAGCGCGTCGAAACCATCGATCCGGCGCGCAAGCACGCCGAGCTCTCGTTCAACGCCGCGTCCGGCGAGCTTCTGGGCGGCGAGGGCGAGGGCTGGCGGTTGCTCGAACGGCTCTACGACGCGGCGGCGGTCTACTTTGCCTTCGCGCAGGTCGGCGGCGCCGAGGCGGCGATGTGGATGGCGCGCGACTATGCCCTGCAGCGCATGGCCTTCGGCCGGGCCATCGGTTCCTACCAGGCGATCAAGCACAAGCTCGCCGACTGCTACGTCAAGCTCGAGCTGGCGCGTTCCAACGCCTATTACGGCGCCATGATGCTGACCGAGGGCGGCGCCGACCTGCCGCTGGCCGCGGCGGCGGCGCGGATCGCGGCGACCGAGGCCTACGACTTCGCCTCTAAGGAAAACATCCAGACCCATGGCGGCATCGGCTTCACCTGGGAGGCCGACACGCAGTTCCACCTGCGCCGCGCCCGCCTGATGGCGCTGTCGATCGGCGGGCCGATGGCGTGGAAGGACAAGCTGGTGAGCCGTCTCGAACAGAAGAACGCGGCGTAGGAGATCAGGGTGGATTTCAACGACACGCTCGAAGAGGCCGAGTTCCGCAAGGAAGTGCGCGCCTGGCTCGATTCAAATGCCGCACGCAAGAGCGACGACAAGCAGAGCTTCCGTGCCCGCAACGACAATCCCGACCTCTTGAAGAAAGCCAAGGAGTGGCAGGACAAGAAGGCCCAGGCCGGCTACGCGCGCATGACCTGGCCCAAGGAATATGGCGGCCGCGGCGCTACGCCGATCCTGCAGGTGATCTACCAGCAGGAAGAGGCGGACTATCTCGTGCCGCTCGGCTTCTTCGATATCGGCCTCGGCATGTGCATCCCGACCATGATGGCCTATGCCAAGCCCGAGCAGCTGCAGCGCTACGTGAAGCCGGCGCTGCATGGGCAAGAGGTGTGGTGCCAGCTTTTTTCCGAGCCGGCCGCCGGTTCCGACGTGGCCGGCATCCGCACCAAGGCCGAGCGTGACGGCAACGATTGGCTGATCAACGGCCAGAAGGTCTGGACCTCGGGCGCGCATTATTGCGACTTCGGCATCGTCATCACCCGCACCGATCCCAACGTGCCCAAGCACGCCGGCCTCACCATGTTCTTCCTCGACATGAAGACGCCGGGCGTCGAGGTGCGGCCGATCAAGCAGATCTCGGGCGGCGCCAATTTCAACGAGGTGTTCTTCACCAACGTGCGCATTCCCGATGCGCAACGCCTGGGCAAGGTCGGCGAGGGCTGGAAGGCGGCACTCACGACCTTGATGAACGAGCGGCTGGCGGTCGGCCTGCCGTCGGGCGGCCTCGACATCGACGAGTTGATGGAACTGGCGCGCGACACCGAGCTCGAGGACGGCCCGGCCATCCGCAACCAGCAGGTCCGCGGCAAGATCGCCGAATGGTACGTCCAGCAGCAGGGCCTGAAGCTGACGCGCTATCGCACGCTGACGGCGCTCTCCAAGGGCCAGACGCCGGGACCGGAATCCTCGATCATCAAGATCGTGGCGGCGCCCAAGATGCAGGACATGGGCGCCTTCGCCATGGAGCTGATGGGCCATGGCGGCATCATGAAGGAGGACGTGCCGCATGCGGCCGGCTTCCAGGCGCAATGGATCGGTGGTGCGGGCTTCCGCATCGCCGGCGGCACCGACGAGATCCTGCGCAACATCGTGGCCGAGCGGGTGCTCGGCCTGCCGCCGGATGTTCGCGTCGACAAGGACATCCCGTTCAGTGAGTTGGGAAAGAAGTAGGCGTTCTTGTCATTTCTGAACCGCGCGGGCTCTCGCGCTTGATGACAAGCGCCGCCGCCCGCCGGCGCCTGTGAAGGCGCCGCCTACCTCATCTTTAGCGCCCATTCTGTATACTTCGTCGCCTGCTTGTGCTGGTCGGCGTAGTACTTGGCGTATTCCTCGCCAATCATCGGCTTCAGCGCCAGGCCGACGTCGTCCATCTTCTTGACGTGGTCGGGGTTGGCCATCGCCTTCTGGAAGGCCGTCTCGAGCGCCTTGATGATGTCCTTGGGCGTGCCCTTCTGGACGGCAATGCCGCGCGTCGAGGACGAGATGATCGTGGGATAACCCAGCTCCTTGGTGGTCGGCACGTTGGGCAGGAACTTGGAGCGTTCGTGGTCGGTGACGGCCAGCGCCCGTAGCTCGCCCGATTGCACGCGCTTGAAGACGCCGCCGACATTGTCGAAGGCGACGTCGACATGGCCGCCCAGCACGCCCGTGACCTGCTGCGCGCCGCCGTCGAAATGGACGATGCGGAATTCGACCTTGGCCGCCTCGTGGGTCATCAGGATGGCGAGATGGTCGTCGCTCAGGATGCCGGTGGTGCAGGCGCTGATCTTGCCCGGTGCCTTCCTGGCCGCCTCGATCAGGTCGGCGAAGGTCTTGAACGGGCTTTCGTTCCGCACCCAGATCATGCCCGGATCGAGCACCTGGTTGATCAGCGGAACGAAGGCGTCGACGCCGAACACGGCCTTGCGCTCGGGATCGAGCACGATGGTGTTGACCCCCGGCAGGTTGATGAAGACGAGCGTGTAGCCGTCGGGCCGGGCGCGTGCCGCTTCGGTGAAGCCGATCTGGCCGCCGGCACCGGTCTTGTTCACGATCACGACCGGCTGGCCGAGTTCCTTCTCGGCGGCGGCGGCGACGATGCGCGCGCCGATGTCGGTGCTGCCGCCGGCCGGGAAGGCCACGATCATCTGGATGGCCTTGCGCGGGAAGCTCTGCGCCAAGGCTTCGTTTACGCCGGGACCGGCGAGGGCGGTGGCGCCCGAAGCGGCGGTGGCGGCAAGCAGCGTGCGGCGGTTGATCATCATTCTCTCCCTATCGGTTATTCGACGTCGGTTTGTCTCACTTTGGCAAAGGCGCCGGGGCGCAGCAGCATGGCGCCGAGCACGATCACCGGCACCATGAGCAGCGCCAGCGCCAGCGGCCGCTCGAGGAAGATCGCGAAGCTGCCGCCCGAGATTTCCAGTGTCGTGCGCAGCGAGCGCTCCATCATCGGGCCCAGGATCAGCGCCAGGATGGCCGGCGCCAGCGGGAAGTCGAGCTTGCGCAGCACGTAGCCCAGCACGCCGAAGCCCAGCATGACCCAGACATCGAACAGGCTCTGCTTCAGGCCGTAGGCGCCGATGACGCAGAAGATCAGCACACCTACGCACATGTAGCTGAAGGGAATCTTGAGCAGCTTGGCCCACAGGCCGACCAGTGGCAGGTTGAGGATCAGCAGGATCACGTTGCCGACGAAGAAGCTCGCGATCACCGTCCACACCAGCTCCGGCCGTTCGGTGAACAGGAAGGGGCCGGGTGTCAGGCCATTGATGATGAAGGCGCCCATCAGAACCGCGATGGTGGGCGAGCTCGGGATGCCGAGCGCCAGCAGCGGCACCATGGCGGCGTTGGCGTAGGCGTTGTTGGCCGTCTCGGCGGAGGCAACGCCCTCGATGGCGCCGTTGCCGAAGCGCTCCGGCGTCTTGGAAACGCGCTTTTCGATCACGTAGGCCATGAAGGTTGGCACGATGGCACCGACGCCGGGGATCAGACCGAGGACGAAGCCGATCGCCGTACCGCGGCCGATGGCGCCGGCCGAGGCTTTCCACTCCTCGCGGGTTGGATTCCATTTCTTGAGGTCGGCCTCGATCATGCGGGTCTGGTGCCGTTCGGCCGCCAGCAGCAGCTCGCCGATGCCGAACAGGCCCATGACGACAGGGATGAAGCCGATGCCGTCGTAGAGTTCGGGCAGGCCGAAGGTGAAACGCGGCGCGCCGCGCACGGGATCGAGACCGATCATCGCCAGCAGCAGGCCGAGCACGGCCATCAGGAGGGCGGCCAGCAGGTTGCGTCCGGCGAGGCCGACGACAAGGCAGAGGCCGGCGACCATCAACCCGAAGAACTCGGCGGGCCCGAACTTCAAGGCGAGCTGGGCCAGCGGGATCGCGACCACCACCAGAAGAATGGTGGCGACCGTGCCGCCTACGAACGAGCCGATGGCCGCGATCGCCAGCGCCGATCCGGCGCGGCCCTGCTTTGCCATGGCATAGCCGTCGATGCAGGTCACGACCGATGCCGCCTCGCCCGGCACGTTGATCAGCACCGAGGTGATGGTGCCGCCGTACATTGCGCCGTAGTAAATGGCGCTCAGCATGATGATGGCGCCGGTGGCGTCGAGGCTGAAGGTGAGGGGGATCAGGATTGCCGTGCCCGCCGCCGGTCCCAGCCCGGGCAGCAGCCCGATCAGCGTGCCGAGCACGCAGCCCGCCAGCGCGAACATCAGGTAGGTCGGCGACATCGCCGCGCCGAGGCCGGCCATCAGATGCTGCAAGGCGTCCATGATTCTAGGTCCCGAGCAGGCCGGCCGGGAGCAGGACGTCCAGCCAGGTGGTGAAAACGTAGTGGACGCCGAAACTGCCGGCGGCGGCGAAAAGCGCGATGACGATCCAGCGGCGTTCGCCCAGGGCGATGACCAGGGCCGCGTTGAAGGCCAGCATGGCGAGCTGGAAGCCCACGAGCTCCATCAGCAGCGTGGTGACGGCGAGCGCGCCAATGATGGCGGCGATGCGCTTGGTACCGTAGCTCTGCGGCAGGATCGGCTCGGCGGCGGGATCGTCAACGGCCAGCGTCCGGACGAGGCGGATCAGCAGGGCTGCCGAGAAGCCGGCGCCCAGCAGCGACAGCCAGAAGGGAAAGAATCCTGGACCGGGCCCCAGCTTGTCGGAAAGCGGCAGCAGCAGCGATTGCCAGATCGCGAACAGGCAGAGCGCCAGCATGGCACCGGTCGCGATCAGCCAGCCCCGGCGTATATCCGGCGACATCGCAGTCCTCCCCTATGTTCCGTGTGCCGGTTTGCCGGTCTTGCGCGGACCATAGCGGCTTTGGGATGGTCGGCACAACGACCGGGAGGAAACAGGCATGAACAGGCTCGACGGCAAGGTGGCGTTCCTGAGCGGCGCCGCGCGCGGCATCGGGGCGGAGACCGCGAAACTGATGGCCAGCGTCGGCGCGAAGGTGGCGCTGGGCGACATGCTGGACGAGCGCGGCCGCCAGACCGCGAAGGAGATCGAGGCGGCGGGAGGCCAGGCGCTCTACGTCTCGCTCGACGTCACGCAGGAGGCGAGCTGGGCCGCCGCCATGGACGCCACGGTCAAGAAGTTCGGCGGGCTCGACATCCTCGTGAACAATGCCGGCATCTTCAACGGCAAGGGCGTCGAGGACGCCACCATGGATGAGTGGCATCGCCTGGTAGCAGTGAACCTGACCGGCGTGGTGCTGGGCACACGCGCGGCCCTGCCGCACCTGAAGAAGAGTGGTGCGGCGAACCCGCAAGGAGCGGCCATCGTCAATCTCGCCTCGATTGCGGGCCTGGTCGGCTCGCAGCTCGATCCGCTCTATTCGTTGACCAAGGGCGGCGTTACGCTGTTCACCAAGTCGACGGCCCTGGAGTTCGGCCGCAAGGGCTATAAGATCCGCGTCAACTCGATCCATCCTGGCCTCATCGAGACCGACATGGGCCAGCAGACCTTCGTCATGCGTGCGAAGCAGGTCGGCACCAACGACACCGAAAAGGCACGCGAGGCCACGCTCGCCCTGCATCCGATCGGCCGGCTCGGTGTCGCCAACGACATCGCCAAGGGCATCGTGTTCCTGGCGTCGGACGACTCGAGCTTCATGACCGGCGCCGGCCTCGTGGTCGACGGCGGCTGGACCGCTCACTAGGGAGGAGAGAGCCATGCGCTTCGGACTTCTGTACGAGCATCAGCTGCCGCGTCCGTGGACTGCCGAGTCGGAGCACCGCCTGTTCAAGGACGCGCTGACGCAGGTCGAACTGGCCGACGCCCTGGGCATCGACCACATCTGGGAGGTCGAGCACCATTTCCTCGAGGAGTACGCTCACTCCTCGGCGCCCGAGGTGTTTCTCGCTGCCTGTGCCGCCCGCACCAAGCGTATCCGCATCGGCCATGGCGTCGTGCTGGCGCCGCCCGGCTATAACCATCCCGCCCGCGTCGCCGAACGCATCGCCACGCTCGATCTCATCTCCGACGGACGGGTCGACTGGGGCACCGGCGAATCGGCCTCACGTGTCGAGCTCGAGGGCTTCGGCATCGATCCCGACCAGAAGAAGGCGATGTGGGCCGAGGCGGTCGAGCAGACCGCCGACATGATGGCGATGAGCCCCTATCCCGGCTTCAAAGGTCAGTTCTTCTCCATGCCCGTACGCAACGTCGTGCCCAAGCCGCTGCAGAAGCCGCATCCGCCGATCTGGGTGGCGTGCTCGAGGCGCGAGACCATCCATGCTGCGGCGCGGGCCGGCATCGGCGCCTTGACCTTTGCCTTCGTCGATCCCGACGAGGCCGGCAAATGGGCGCGCGAATATTACGACATCATCAGGAGCGATCAGTGCGTGCCGATCGGCCATACGGTGAATGCCAATGTGGCGATGGTGACCGGCTTCTCCTGCCACGAGGACCGCGCGGAGGCGCTGCGCCGCGGCGCCGAGGGCTTCCAGTTCTTCGGCTATTCGCTCGGTCACTACTACGTCTACGGCCACCATCAGCCCGGCGTCACCGACGTCTGGGAACGCTTCGAGGCGGCCAAGGACAAGCTACCACCGGTCGGCAAGGGCAGCGGCATCGGCACACCGGCCGAGCTTATCGAGCATCTGCGCCGGTACCAGGACGCCGGCGTCGACCAGGTCGTGTTCATCCAGCAGGGCGGCCGCAACAAGCACGAACATATCTGCGATTCGCTGCAATTGTTCGCCGACAAGGTCATGCCGGTGCTAAAGGCCGGCCAGACCGAGCGCGAGACGAAGAAGCAGGCTGAGCTCGCGCCCTTCATCGCCGCGGCGCTAGCGCGCAAAAAGCGGGCAGCGCCTGTTGCGTCGGGAGCGATACCGACCGTCTCCGCCTACGGCCGCAACGTCGTGCAGCCGGGCCAGGCCGAGGAGGGCCCGACCCACCACCTTGCTGCCGACATCACCGTGATGATGAACGACCCGGCCGCGAAGAAGACCAAGGCGGCGGCTGGCGACGATTGAGCCTCAGAAGATGCCGGCGGCCAGGCCTGCGGCCATCGCCGCGCCCAGCTCCTCGACCTGCCGCAGGAAGTCGGGTTGCCAGGCGCCCTTGCAGATCAGCGGCTCTTGCATAGCCCGCCAGCGTAGGCCGGTCGTGATGGTCTCGACGCCGCGGCGCGTGCCGGTGCCGTCGCTGCCAGCGCGGATATAGAGGGCGTAGGGCAGGCCCTGCGTCTTCTCCAGGCAGGGATTGTAGGAGCGGTCGAAGAAATCCTTCAGCGCACCGCTCATATAGCCGAGGTTTTCGGTGGTTCCGAGGATGATGGCCTGTGCCGCCAGCACGTCGTCGGGACCAGCTTCCAACGGGGCGATCGTGCGGACCTCGATGCCTGTTTCGCTCCGCGCGCCGCGTTCCGCCGCCTCGCGCAACGCGCGGGTGTTGTCGGACGGGGCATGTGCCACGATCAGGAGTCGTTTCGCCATATCGGGTTCTAACATGATCAAGAAACTGCTGATCGCCAACCGCGGCGAAATCGCCATCCGCATCGCCCAGGCCGCCGCCGAGCTCGGTATCGCCACGGTCGCGGTGTTCTCCGAGGACGACGCGAACTCGCTCCACATCAAGCGTGCCGACGAGGTTCGTCCGCTGAAGGGCCGCGGCGCCGCAGCCTATCTCGATATCGCCGCGGTGATCGAGGCAGCGCGCGCCTCGGGCTGCGACGCCGTCCATCCCGGTTATGGGTTCCTGTCCGAAAACGCCGCCCTGGCGCGCGACTGTGCCGACGCGGGGCTGGTCTTCGTCGGCCCGACGCCCGAGCAGCTCGACCTGTTCGGCGACAAGACGCGGGCAAGGGCGCATGCGGGCAAGAACAACGCCCCGGTGCTGTCGGGTACCGACGGCGCGACCGACGCGGCGGGCATCAAGGCGTTCTTCGCCAAGCACGCCAAGTCCGGCATCGTCATCAAGGCGATCGCGGGCGGCGGCGGGCGCGGCATGCGTATCGTAACGGCCGAGAGCGACATCGCCGAGGCCTTCACCCGCGCCTCGGCCGAGGCCAAGGCCGCGTTCGGCAACGGCGATCTCTATGCCGAGCGTCTGATCGTGCGGGCGCGCCACATCGAGGTGCAGATCGTGGGCGACGGCATGGGCGGTATCGTGGCCCTGGGCGAGCGCGAATGTACGATCCAGCGCCGCAGCCAGAAGATCGTCGAGCTGGCGCCCAGTCCCAACCTCGCCGAGGCGATGCGCGGCAAGATCGTCGATGCTGCCGTCGCCATGGCCAAGGCCGTGAATTATCGCAGCCTCGGCACCTTCGAGTTCCTGGTCGACGATGCGGCCAAGGATTTCTTCTGCTTCATCGAAGCCAATCCGCGCCTGCAGGTCGAGCACACCGTCACCGAGGAGGTTTGGGGCGTCGATCTGGTGAAGGCGCAGCTGCGGCTGGCTGGCGGGGCGTCGCTCGATGAGGTCGGGGTGAAAGGCGCTGTTCCGCGCGGCCATGCCATCGAGTTGCGCGTCAACATGGAGACCATGGCGGCCGACGGCTCGGCCAAGCCAGGCGGCGGCACGCTCACGGTGTTCGAGCCGCCGTCGGGTCCAGGCGTACGCGTCGATACCTATGGCTATGCCGGCTACCGGACCAATCCCAATTTCGATTCGCTGCTGGCCAAGGTGATCGTGCATGCGCCGTCGCCGGATTTCGCCGATGCCCTGGCGCGGGCCGAGCGGGCGCTGGCGGCGTTCCGGCTGGAGGGCGCGCCGTCCAATATCGCCTTCCTGCGCGCGCTGCTCGCCCATCCCGATTTCCGCGCCAACCGCGTGCACACGCGTTTTATCGACGAGCACGCCAAGGAACTGGTGGCAGTGGCGGCCCAGCCGCAGTCGGGGCTCTATTTCCAGGCGGCGGCCGCGTTGGCGCCGGGCGGGCGTCAGGCCGGCGCGCGCGTCGACGCCGTCGATCCGCTGGCGGTGCTGAGCTTTGGTAAGGCGGCACAGCAGGCGACGCCCGAGGCCGCGAGCGACGCGCCCGAGGGCACGGTGGCGGTGCGCGCGCCGATGCAGGGCACCATCGTCAGTCTCTCCGTGAAGGAGGGCGATGCCGTCGCTGCCGGCCAGCCGCTGCTGGTGATGGACGCCATGAAGATGCAGCACGAGATCGCGAGCCCGGCGCGCGGCTATGTGCGGCGCATCGCGGTCGAGGCCGGCGAGACGATCTACGAGGGCCACGCGCTGCTGTTCGTCGAGGAGGCCGATGTCGAGGTCAAGGGCGCGGCGGTCGAGGAGAAGATCGACCTCGACCATGTCCGACCCGACCTCGCCGAGTATTTCGACCGGCGCGCCATGACGCTCGACGACCGGCGGCCCGAGGCGGTGGCGCGGCGGCGCAAGACCAACCAGCGCACGGCGCGGCAGAACCTCGACGACCTGGTCGACGAGGGGTCCTTCGTTGAATACGGCGCCTTTGCCGTCGCGAGCCAGAGGACGCGCCGCACGATCGACGACCTGATCGAGCGCACGCCGGCCGATGGTCTGATCACCGGTATCGGCCGCGTCAATGGCGCGCTGTTCGGGCCCGAGGCCTCGCGTGTCGCGGTGGCGCATTACGACTACACGGTGCTGGCGGGTACCCAGGGCAAGACCAACCACCACAAGAAGGACCGGTTGTTCGAGATTGTCGAGAAGCAGCGCATTCCGCTGGTCTTCTTCACCGAAGGCGGCGGCGGGCGGCCAGGCGACATCGACGTTCAGTCGGTCGCCGGCCTCAACACCATGGCCTTCCATATCTTCGGGCGGCTGAGCGGCGTTGCGCCATTGGTTGCCATCAATTCCGGCCGCTGCTTTGCCGGCAATGCCGCCTTGCTGGGCTGCTGCGATGTCGTGATCGCCACGAAAAACTCGTCGATCGGCATGGGTGGGCCGGCGATGATCGAGGGCGGCAACCTCGGTGTCTTCTCGCCCGAGGAAGTGGGCCCGATGAGCGTGCAGGTGCCCAACGGCGTGGTCGATATCGCCGTCGAGGACGAGGCCGAGGCGGTGGCGGCGGCCAAGAAATATCTTTCTTACTTTCAGGGAGCGGTGAAGGAGTGGAAGGCGGCGGATCAACGCTTGCTGCGCCGCGCCATCCCGGAAAACCGTCTGCGTGTCTATGACGTGCGCACGGTGATCGACACGATGTGCGACGAGGATTCCGTGCTGGAGCTGCGCCGCGCCTTCGGGCTGGGCATGGTGACGGCGCTTGCCCGCATCGAAGGCAAGCCGGTGGGCATCGTCGCCAACAATCCCAAGCATCTCGCCGGCGCCATCGACAGCGA
>CAMDQJ010000092.1 GCA_945905835.1 Asaia bogorensis | reverse complement strand
GCACCTACGACAGAGAACTCTACAAGGCTCGTCACCTGATCGAGAACTTCTTCTGCAAGCTCAAGCAACTCCGCGCCATCGCCACACGCTACGACAAAACGGCGCGCAACTTCCTCGCCGCAATCTACCTCGCCGCCTCGGCAATCTGGCTTAATTGAGGACATGCCCTAATCTACAATCATTAAATCGGCCGCTACCCATTTGACGGCCGCATCGTGCGCGGGCTGCGCACTCGCCAGGCTCTGATCCAGGCGACCTTGGACCTCATTCAGGCTGGCGACGTCGAACCGACCTCCGCCGCCATTGCGACCATCGCCGGCGTTTCGAGCCGGGCGCTGTTTCAGCATTTCACCAATCTGGCGGATCTCTATGCCGCCGCCTTCGATCTCGCGGTCAGCCGCGCTTTCACGCGCAATCGCCCGATCGATGCAGGCGCGCCGCTGTTCAGCCGTATCGACCACCTGGTTTCCGACCGCTCGGAGCTGTTCGAGGAGTGGTTGCCGGTGTGGCGGTTCGCCGAGCGCGTGCGCAGCGTGGCGCCCGCCGTCGGCCTCGGCATTTCCGAGTTGCGCAAGCTCCTGCGCGAGCGTCTCTCGGCGTGGTTCGCGTCGGAGCTCGCCAACCTCGAGCCGATGTCACGCGATCTCGTGCTCGACTCGCTCGATCTGGCGTTCGGCCTCGACAGCTGGATGAACATGCGCGAGCAACTTCGCCTGTTGCCTGTTCATGCCTCGCGCACCTGGCGGTTCACCGCCCAGGCGCTCGTGCAGCAGGCGCTCTCCGTTCCCGCTCAGCCCGCGGCAGTGGCCTGACCCGCCACATCGACCGACCGGACATGAAAAAGGCGCCGGAACCGGCGCCTTTTCCTTTTCAGCAGGGCTAAAGACTTAGGTCTTCGGCTTGGCGCGGAACTTGTCGTGGCAAGCGCCGCAGGCCTTGCCGGTTTCGACGAACGCCGCACCGAGTGCCGCCAGATCGCCCGAACCTGCCGCCGCGGCGAGCTTGTCGTAGGCTGCGTCGGCAACCTTGTCGGCTGCCAGGAAGCCCGCCATGTCGGTCCAGATCGCCGGAAGCGCCGCAGTCTCGCCCTTGTCCGAGCCGGCTGGGAACATCTTCACGAAAGCCAGCTCCAATTCCTTGAGCTTCGCGGCATGCGGCAGTGCTCCGCTTGTCGCGCCCTTGGCGTCGATCACGCCCTTGACGCCGCGCATCGCAGCGGCCGCGTCCTTGCGGTTCTGCTTGCGCTGGGCAATCACGTCGCCTTGGGCCAGGGCCAGCGTCGCGCCGCCCACCATGGTGCCTGCAGCCATCGCGCTGATCAGTGCCACAACGAGTGTCTTCCTCATGAGCATCCCTTCAAATTTCACACCGGCACATCACGAATATCTCCCCGTGAACCGGCGCGGTATTTATCGCAGACCTTGATGCCAAAGCAAACAGTCTGGAGGCCAATTAGCGCATCACGACTGCGTGTAGTGCGTCGCTCTGCGTCACCGACCGCCCATAGACTGCGGCCCCGGATTCTGCTGAGTGGGTGTAATATTCGGGTTGGGGCCCGGTACTAGATTTGACTGCGCCATATTGGGTTTGGCTATTTTTTTGGGAAGCCGATGCGATCGATTTTCATCGCGTTTAGCGTTTGCGCCGTTTTGACCGCGTGTACGTCGTCCACCGGAAGCACCGGCTTGCCGCCGTTGCCGGACAGCAGTGCGAGTGCAACGCCGGGCCCCGCCGGACAGGCGCCGCCACCGCCCAATGCCATCTCGGTCCCGCCGCCCGGCACACAGACGCGGTCGCCGACGCGGGTGACCGCCAATCCCGGACCGATAACGGCGAGCAACCCCAGCACGGCGATCGTCGACGTGAACCGTTCCACGACGGCGGCACTCGGCGCGAATTCGCCGGCACCGTCGAGCTTCGAGAATTCCTGTGCGCCGCCGCCTTACCTGTTCCAGTCCAAGGCCGGCTACGAAGCGGTGCGCGTCAAGGACTGCAAGAACGACCAGCTTGTCTACCTGCCGAGCAGCGCCCAGGCGCAGATCGACATCTACGTCTCGGATTGCCAGCGCCGTTGCGGCGCTCGATAAAGGGCGATGGCTGAAAAGAGCGTTCAAAAAGTCCGCATCTGGGATCTGCCCGTCCGGCTGTTTCACTGGACGCTCGTCGTCCTGATGATCGTCTCCTACTACTCCGCCAAGGCCGGCGGAGACTGGATGCAGCTCCATTTCTGGTCGGGCTATTCGATCCTGACCTTGCTGATCTTCCGCATCGCCTGGGGCTTCGTTGGCAGCACGACGGCGCGCTTCTCGAATTTCGTCAAAGGCCCGTCGGCCGTCTTCGCTCATCTGCGCGAGCTGTTGGGCAAGGGCGGACCGTATGACGCCGGCTACAACCCGGCCGGCGGCGCCATGGTCATGGTGCTGCTGTTCGCCGTCCTCGCCCAGGTCGCCGCCGGCCTGTTCGCCGCCGACACCGACATGGGCACGGTGAACGGCCCGCTTGCCAACCTGATCGCCGACAAGTGGGTCGATCGCCTGACGGCATTCCACAAATACTGGATCAACATCCTGCTGATCCTGGCGGCCCTGCATGTGCTGGCGGCGGTCGTCTATCTTGTCTGGAAAAGGCAGAACCTGATCGGCGCCATGCTGACGGGAAGCAAGCCGCAGCGCGACGTCGTACCGCCCGGCAAGGCGCCGCCGGCCTTGGCCTTCGCGTCCAATCGCCTGGCCATTTTGCTGCTGCTGGCCTCCGCGGCGATTGTCTATTTCATCGTCCGGCTGGGCTGATCTGCAGCCCCGGCCTTGCTGGCCGGAAGGGGCACCTCTAGAGTGCCCTACACACCCGTGAACTTGGATTTTGCACGATGAAATTTACCGGTACCGATTCCTATGTCGCCAGCGACGACCTGCGCGTGGCGGTCAATGCGGCCATCGCCCTCCAACGTCCGTTGCTCATCAAGGGCGAGCCGGGCACCGGCAAGACCGTGCTGGCCCACGAGGTCGCACGGGCCATCAAGGCGCCGCTGATCGAATGGCACATCAAGTCGACCACCAAGGCCCAGCAGGGCCTCTACGAGTACGACGCGGTCTCTCGCCTGCGTGACAGCCAGCTCGGCGACGGGCGGGTCCAGGACATTGCCAATTACATCAAGCGCGGCAAGCTGTGGGACGCCTTCACGGCGCCCGAGCGTCCGGTGCTGCTGATCGACGAGATCGACAAGGCCGACATCGAGTTCCCCAACGATCTGCTGCTCGAGCTCGATCGCATGGAGTTCTATGTCTACGAGACGCAGGAGGTCATCAAGGCCGTGCAGCGTCCGGTGGTGATGATCACCTCCAACAACGAGAAGGAGCTGCCCGACGCCTTCCTGCGCCGCTGCTTCTTCCACTACATCCGCTTCCCCGATCGCGAGATCATGACGCAGATCGTCGACGTCCACTTCCCCGACCTGCAGCGCAACCTGCTGCGCGAGGCGCTGAACGTGTTTTATGATATCCGCGAAGTGCCAGGCCTCAAGAAGAAGCCGTCGACGTCGGAACTGCTCGACTGGTTGAAACTCCTGATGGTCGAGGACATGCCGCCCGAGGCGCTGCGCTCCAAGGATTCCAAGCAGCTCATTCCGCCGCTGCACGGCGCACTGCTCAAGAACGAGCAGGACGTCCATCTGTTCGAGCGCCTGGCCTTCATGGCGCGCAGAGAGCAGCGCCAATAGTGCTGCACTGAGGGGAGGCCCCCAATGTTCATCAACTTCTTCCTCGAGCTTCGCCAGGCCAAGGTGCCGGTCTCTATCAAGGAGTACCTGGCGCTGATGGAAGGCATGGACAAGGGCGTCGCCGACCACAGCGTCGATGAGTTCTACTACCTCTCGCGCGCCGTGCTGGTGAAGGACGAGCGCAACCTCGACAAGTTCGATCGCGTCTTCGGCCATGTCTTTAAGGGCCTCGAAGCCGTCCCCGGCGAGGGCCCGACCGAGATCCCCGAGGAGTGGCTGCGCAAGCTTGCCGAAAAGCTGCTGACCGACGAGGAGAAGGCCCAGATCGAGGCGCTGGGCGGCTGGGACAAGATCATGGAGACGCTGAAGAAGCGCCTCGAGGAACAGCAGAAGCGCCACCAGGGCGGCAGCAAGTGGATCGGCACGGCCGGAACCTCGCCGTTCGGCGCCTACGGATTCAATCCCGAGGGCGTGCGCATCGGCCAGGACAAGAATCGCGAAGGCCGCGCCGTAAAGGTCTGGGACAAGCGCGAGTACAAGAACCTCGATGACACCGTCGAGATCGGCACGCGTAACATCAAGATCGCGCTGCGCCGCCTGCGCAAGTTCGCGCGCGAGGGCGCCGAGGTCGAGCTCGACATGCCCGACACCATCCGCAGCACGGCGCGCAACGCGGGCTACCTCGACATCAAGATGATCCCGGAGCGGCGCAACAAAGTGAAGCTGCTGCTGCTGTTCGACATCGGCGGCTCGATGGACGCGCACATCCGCGTTTGCGAGGAGCTGTTCTCGGCGGCGCGTACCGAGTTCAAGCACCTCGAATTCTTCTACTTCCACAACTGCCTCTACGAGAAGCTGTGGAAGGACAATCGCCGCCGCCACGTCGACACCTTCTCGACGGCGCAGCTGCTCCATACCTATCCGCCCGACTACAAGATCATCTTCGTCGGCGATGCTTCGATGAGCCCCTACGAGATCGCCTATCCCGGCGGCTCGGTGGAGCACTGGAACGAGGAAGCGGGCCAGGTCTGGGTCCAGCGCATGGCCGACACCTATCGCAGCATGGTCTGGCTGAACCCGGTGCCCGAGCGGCACTGGAGCTACACGCCGTCGATCCAGCTGCTGCAGCAACTTTCAAGCAACCGCATGTTCCCGCTGACTCTGGGCGGACTCGACAGTGCGATGAAGGAACTGAACAAGTAGCGCCCAAGGCGCACCAAGGGGGAAACGTAAGATGAAAACCGGGCCGGCGATCGCCGAAATTCTTAAGAAGGAAGGCGTCGAGTATCTCTTCGCCTATCCCGTCAATCACCTGATCGAGGCCTGCGCGGCCGTCGACATCCGCCCCATCATCGTGCGCCAGGAGCGCATCGGCCTGCACATGGCCGACGCCATGTCGCGGTTGACCAAGGGCCGCAAGATGGGCGTGTTCTGCATGCAGAGCGGCCCCGGCGCCGAGAACGCCTATGGCGGCGTGGCCCAGGCCTTCGGCGAATCGATCCCGCTGCTGGTCATCCCGCAGGGCTACCCGCGCCGCATCGCGCATGTGCCGCCCAACTTCAATTCGACGCTGGCGATGGCGCATGTCGCCAAGCACGCCGAGCCGGTGACCAACGGCCGCGAGATCGCCAACATCATGCGTCGGGCATTCAGCCTGCTGCGCAACGGCCGCGGCTCGCCCGTCATCATCGAGCTGCCCGCCGATGCCTATGGCGAGGACGCGCCCGATCCGCTGGTCTACGAGCCGGTCGTCGTCACCAAGTACGGCCCCGATCCGGCGGCGGTGAGCGAAGCCGCCAAGGTGCTGATGGCCGCCAAGCGTCCGGTGATCTATGCCGGCCAGGGCGTCCATTGGGCCGAGGCCTATGCCGAGCTGAAGGAACTGGCCGAGCTTCTGGCCATCCCGGTCTGCACCAGCCTCGAGGGCAAGAGCAGCTTCGACGAGACCAATCCGCTGGCGCTGGGCTCGGGTGGCCGCGCCTATCCGAAGGCGGTGCGCAGCTTCCTTGACCGCTCCGATGTCATCTTCGGCATCGGCTGCTCGTTCACCGAGACCAACTTCGGCATCTCGATGCCGACCGGCAAGACCATCATCCATGCCACGCTCGATCCGGCGCATCTCAACAAGGACGTGCGCATCAAGTACGGCCTGGTGGGCGATGCCAAGCTCACGCTCGCGGCGCTGATCGCGGCCTGCAAGGCGGTAGGTGCCACCAAGAAAGACGCCTCTGCCGTCGTCGACGAGATCAAGTCGATCGAGTCGGAGTGGCTGAAGGAGTGGATGCCCAAGCTCACCAACAACGAGGCGCCGCTCAATCCCTACCGCGTGCTGTGGGACCTCCAGCGCACCGTCGACGTCGCCAACACCATCATCACCCACGACGCCGGCAGCCCGCGCGACCAGCTCTCGCCGTTCTGGAAGACCACGGCGCCACACACCTATATCGGCTGGGGCAAGACCACCCAGCTCGGCTATGGCCTGGGCCTCGCCATGGGCGCCAAGCTTGCGATGCCCGACAAGCTCTGCATCAACGTCTGGGGCGACGCCGCCATCGGCTTCACCGGCATGGATTTCGAGACGGCGGTGCGCGAGCGCATTCCGATCATGTCGATCCTGCTCAACAACTTCTCGATGGCGATCGAGCTTCACATCATGAAGGTCTCGACCGAGAAGTATCGCAGCACCGACATTTCCGGCGACTACGCCGCCATGGCCCGCGCCTTCGGCGGCTACGGCGAGCGCGTCACCAAGCCCGAGGACATCGTGCCCGCCATCCTGCGCGGCATCGAGCAGACCAAGAAGGGCGTGCCGGTGCTGCTCGAATTCATCACCTCGAAGGAAGTGACGATCAGCGTTCCGAAGTAAGCAAGCTTGCTCCCTCCCCCGTAGGGGGAGGGCTGGGAAGGGGGACTGCCGCGTGCGGCTCCCTCCAAACTTGAAGGAGGTCCTCCTTGACGAAAATCCTGACGCCAACCGACGAGTTCGAGATCGCCACCAAAGGCGGTCTCTGGATGTCGGACGCCGCCGCCGAGCGCGTCACCGGCTGGACCTTGAAGCCCGAGGGCATGTGCCGCGCCGAGCTTTGCGTGCTGCTGCCGGTTGACGCGGTGAAGGACAGGGAAGTCGACGTCGAGGCCTTCTGGAAGAAGCTTGGCGGCCCCGTGGTGGCGAGCGACGCGCGGGATGTCTTTGCGCTGGGCGCTCCAGCCGAGGAGCGCAACAGCGCGCTCGAAGGGCTGGCGGCGCCCGATTTCACGCTGCCCGATATCGACGGCAAGCCGCGGCGGCTCTCGGAGCTGCGCGGCAAGAAAGTCTTTCTCGCCACCTGGGCCAGTTGGTGAGGCTGCCGGTTCGACTTGCCCGTGTGGCAGCAACTCTACGCTGAGCTGAAGGACAACAATTTCATGGTGGTGGCGGTCGCGGAGGAATCCCGCGGCGCCGATCATGCGCGGCAATGGATCGAGGCGGCGAAGAGCGGCTACTGGCAGCTCATCGATTCAGAGCATCGCCTCGAGGACCTCTACAATCTCGTCAACGTGCCGCAGGCGGTGTGGATCGACGAGCAGGGCGGGATCGTGCGGCCGCCCGAAACGGCGGGATCGACCGACCATTTCCGCCGCATGGACCTCAAGACCCGCACCATGGCGCCCGAGGATCAGGTGGCGCGCCAGGCGGCGCGCGACGCTTACATGCAGGCCGTGCGCGACTGGGTGCTGACCGGCAAGCATGCGCTGCCCGCCGACAAGGCACGCGCCGAGCTGCCCAAGGTGACGCCCGAGATCGCCGAGTCGCGGGCGCGATTCCGGCTGGGCGTCTGGCTGCGCGCCAACGGCCAGGCGGCCGAGGGCGATCGTCAAATGGCGGCTGCATCCGCTCTGCATCCGGACTCGTGGAGCATGTGGCGTCAGGCCGCCGACCTCGACGAAGTCGGCAAGGCCAGCGGCCCGGAATTCTGGAAGCGCGTGCAGGCGCTGGGGGACAAGGCGTACTATCCGCCGCCCAAGCTCTAGGGAGTCGATGCGTCTTTCCTGGCGAGACCTCGGAACACCGCGCGCCGACCGAGCCGACGGCAAGGCGGTCGAGCTCGCGGGCTGGCCGCTCACGCTTCTGCCGACGGAGCGTGCCGACTATTTCCTCATGATGGCCGAGCCCGGCTGCTGCGCGGGCTGCGTGCCGGCCAACCGGCTGGCCGTCGTCGAGGTCTTTGCCGCGGAGCCCCTCAATCTCGACGCTAAGCTGCAGCTCAGCGGAACGTGGCACGTCTCCGCTGATCCAGATGGCTGGCGCTACCAACTGCGTGGTGCCACGCAGAAACCCGGCCTCTCGCGTCGCGCGCTGATCGCGGCGAGTCCGCTCTTCTGTTTGCCGGTGCCGGCGATGGCTCAGGCGGGGCTGAACAGCATCGATATTCACATCCACGCCGGCAAGCTCCTGTTCGTCAACGGCAACCCGGCCTTTGAGCCTGTCACGGCGCCGATGCGCCAAGGCGGCATGGCGGCGATCTGCCTTGCCATCGTGGCCGACTCGCCCACCAGCCAGATCACCGACGGCCGCATCCGGCCCTACCGCAATCCCAATCCTGGCGAGCTCCATGCCCATGGCATCAAGGCGTTCGAGAGCCTGCATCGGCTGGTGCGCCAGCAGGGCCTGGGCATCGTGCGCACCGCCGCCGAGCTGCGCGCCGCCACGTCGGAGCGCCCATCCGTCATCGTCTCGTCCGAGGGCGGCGACTTCCTCGAAGGCCGGATCGAGCGCCTCGACGAGGCCTTCGACCGCTGGCAGCTGCGCCACCTGCAGCTCACGCACTACCGCGTGAACGAGCTGGGCGACATCCAGACCGAGCCGCCGGAGAAGGGCGGCCGCTTTCGGCGGCGATGCCGGCCGCCAGAATCGCGCCGCCGGCTGGTCCCGATTCGACCAGGCGGATGGGAAAGCGCATGGCGGTTTCCAGCGTCGCGAGGCCACCGCCCGACAGCATGAGATAGAGCGGGCAGCCGATGCCGGCATCGCGTAACTGGCCGGCCAGCCGGTCGAGATAGCCCGCCATCAGCGGCTGGACGTAGGCGTTGCAGGCCGTGGTCGAGAGCCGATCGTATTCGCGGACCTCGGCGCAGACTTCCGACGACAGGCTGATGCGCAATTTGGGCAGCAGCTTCGACAGGATCGTGCGCACCCGCCGCTCATGGTCGGGGTTGGCGTAGGCGTGCAGGAATCCGACTGCGACGCTCTCGACGCCGCGGCACTCCAGTTCCGGCACCAGGGCGGCGACGGCGGCCTCGTCGAGCGCCAAAAGCACGTCGCCGCGCGCACTCAGGCGCTCCGGCACGGTGAAGCGCAGGTCGCGCGAGATCAGCACCGCCGGCTTCTCAATGAACACATCGTATTCGGAAAATCAGTCCTCATAGCCCAGTTCCAGCGTGTCGCGATGGCCGCCAGTGGCGATCAGGGCGGTACGCGCGCCCTTGCGCTCGATCAGCGCGTTGGTCGCCAGTGTCGTGCCGTGGATGACCAGCTCCACCGCTGCCGGAGCGCTGCCGGCCTCGGCCAGCGCGGCGGCAATGCCCCGCATGACCGCCTCTTCCGGCGCGCGGGGGGGGTCGTGAGGACCTTGGTGGTGACGTAGCGGTCGCCGATTTCGAGGGCGATGTCGGTGAAGGTGCCGCCGATGTCGACGCCGAGGTGGACGGGAACGCTGGAGGGACGGGTCATCGGCCATCACATATACGTGAAAGTGCCTGGCCGGAGGCAGCTTTTCGGGGGTCACCTGGTGGGCTAGGGTTTCACCGATTTGGAATAACGGATTCCAACGGGGAGAGCAGCCATGGCCGTCGTCAACGTCAACGGCAAGAGTCTCACGACCACTGCCGACCCGCGCACACCGCTGCTCTGGGTGCTGCGCGAGCAGCTCGGCCTCACCGGCACGAAGTATGGCTGCGGCATTGCCCAGTGCGGCGCCTGCACCGTCCACATCGACGGCGTGGCGACGCGCTCCTGCCAGGTGCCGCTGAATGCGGTCGGCGCCAAGAACGTCACCACCATCGAGGCGCTGGCCGAGAACGGCAAGCTCAACAAGATCCAGGCGGCTTGGGTCGCTCACGACGTTCCCCAGTGCGGCTACTGCCAGAGCGGCATGATCATGGCGGCCACCGCGCTGCTCGCCGCCAAGCCCAATCCGACCGACGCCGACATCGACGCGGCAATGACCAACATCTGCCGTTGCGGCACCTACCAGCAGGTCCGCGAAGCCATCCACGCCGCGGCCAAGGCCTAAGGGGAGGGACGCATCATGACCATCCATCAGACCTCTCTCCGCCGCCGCAAGTTCCTCGTCAGCACAGGCGCCGTCGCCGGCGGGTTTTCGCTGGGTTTTCGTCTGCCGTTCAGCGACGGCAGCGCGCAAGCCGCCGAAGTCCAGGAGCTCAATGCCTGGGTCGTCGTCCATCCCGACGACAAGGTGGTGATCCGCATCGCCCGCTCAGAGATGGGCCAGGGCACGCTCACCGGTCTCGCCCAGCTCGTCGCCGAGGAACTCGAGTGCGACTGGTCCAAGATCGCCTGGGAATATCCGACGCCCGGCGAGAACGTCCGGCGCAGCCGCGTCTGGAAGAACTTCTCGACCGGTGGCAGCCGCGGTATCCGCGAGAGCAATGAGTACGTCCGTCAGGGCGGCGCCATGGCGCGCGAGATGCTGATCGCCGCCGCCGCCGCCGAATGGAAGGTGCCGGCCGCCGAGTGCAGTGCTGCCAAGAGCGTCATCAACCACAAGGCTTCGGGCAAGAGCGTCACCTTCGGCAAGGTTGCGGCCGCCGCGGCCAAGCTCGAGCCGCCGAAGGAAGTGAAGCTCAAGGATCCGAAGGACTGGCACACCGCCGGCAAGAGCATCAAGCGTCTCGATACGCTGGAGAAGGTCACCGGCCAGCAGATCTACGGCATCGACTACACGATGCCCGGCATGCTGAACGCCACGATCAAGGCCTGCCCGGTGAACGGCGGCAAGCTCAAGAGCTTCGATGCCGCCCGGATCGAGAAGATGCCCGGCGTCAAGAAGGTGGTGGCGGTCGAGGGCTATGCCGTCGCGGTCATCGCCGACACGTTCTGGAACGCTAAGAGCGCGATCGACAAGCTGCCGATCGAGTGGGACACCGGCAAGAGCGGCTCGGTCCAGCAGGACGACATCATCGACATGCTGAAGGAAGGCCTCACCGCCACCGAAGCCTTCGTCGGCAACAAGGTGGGTGACGCCAAGGCCGCGATCGACGGCGCGGTCAAGAAGGTCGAGGCGACCTACGCCTTCCCCTACCAGCACCACGTCACCATGGAGCCGATGAACGCCACGGCGCTCTACACGACCGACAAGTGCGAGGTCTGGACGGGAACGCAGAACGGCGAGGCGGCACTTGCCGCCGCATCAGAGGCGGCCGGCCTGCCGATCGCCAAGTGCGAGGTGTACAAGCTGATGCTGGGCGGCGGCTTCGGCCGGCGTGGCCGCGCCGACTATGTGCGCCAGGCCGTGCTGATCGCCAAGGAGATGCCGGGCACGCCGGTCAAGCTCCTGTGGACGCGCGAAGAGGACATGCAACACTGCCAGTATCATCCGACGACGATGTGCAAGATGACGGGCGGCCTCGACAAGGACGGCAACCTGGTCGGCCTGCATATCCGCATCTCGGGCCAGTCGATCCTGGCGTCGCTGCTGCCGCAGAACCTCGTCAACGGCATGGATCCCGCGACCTTCCAGGGCTTCATGGCGAGCGGTCCGGAGGCCGCCTACGGCTACACCGTGCCGAACCTCCTGATCGATCACGCCATGCGCAACCCGCACCTGACGGCGGGCTTCTGGCGCGGCGTGAACGTCAACCAGAACACCGTCTACATGGAATGCTTCATGGACGAGCTGGCGGCCGCGGCCGGCCAGGATCCGCTGGCCTTCCGCCTGAAGATGCTGAAGCCCAAGAATGCCGCGGTACTGAAGGCCGCCTGCGACAAGGCGGGCTACGGCAAGCCGCTGCCGGCCGGCCATTTCCACGGCATCTCGCAGGTCATGGGCTACGGCAGCTTCGTGGCCGGCGTGGCCGAGGTTTCGGTGAGCGCCGCCGGCCAGCTCAAGGTCCACAAGATCACGGCCGCCACCGACACCGGCCATGTCGTCAATCCCGGTCAGGTCGAGCGCCAGGTTGCGGGCTCGTTCGCTTACGGCCTGACGGCGATGCTGTACGGCGAGATCACCGTCAAGGACGGCGTCGTCCAGCAGACCAACTTCGACAGCTACAACATGCTGCGCATCGATGAGATGCCGAAGGTGGAATCGGTGCTGGTGCCGTCGGGCGGCTTCTGGGGTGGCGTCGGCGAGCCGACCATCGCGGTTGCGGGTCCCGCCGTGCTGAACGCCATCGCCAAGGCGACCGGCAAGCGCGTGCGCAACCTGCCGCTGATGCATCACGAGCTCAAGGGCGCCTGATGCGGCTTTCGCTGCTTTCCGGGCTCGCCTGCATGATCCTGCAGGCGGGCGGGGCATGGGCGGCGGACATGCCGGCGGGCGTGGCGTCCTGCTCGGGTTGCCACGCCATCTCCAAGACCGTCGACACGGCGGTGCCGCGCCTGCTCGGCCGCAAGGCCGATGAGCTCGGCACCGCCATGCGCGAGTTCAAGGCGGGCACGCGGCCCTCGACCGTGATGGGCCGTCTCGCCAAGGGCTTCAGCGACGAAGAGATCGCCTCTCTCGCCGCCTGGTTCGCGGAGCAACCCGACAAATGACGACGCGTCGCACCTTCCTCAAGACCGCTGCCGGCTTCTCGCTGGCACCGGCGATCGCGCGCGCGCAAGGCGCTGCCAAGGTTGTCGTGGTCGGCGGCGGCTTCGCCGGGACGAGTGCTGCCCGCACCCTGAAGAAGCTCGACCCCAACCTCTCGGTGACGCTGGTCGAGCCCAACACCACCTTCACGGCTTGCCCGTTCAGCAGCGGCGTGATCGCCGGTCAGCGCGACCTGCTGCAGCAGCAGTTCGGCTACGACAATGTCGCGCGCTCCGGCGTCACGCTTGCGCGCTCGATGGCGACCGCCGTCGATCCGGCGGGCAAGAGCGTGGCCCTGCAGGATGGCACCAAGCTGCCGTATGACCGTCTCGTGCTGGCGCCGGGCATCGATCTGCGCTGGGACGGCCTGCCGGGCTACACCGAGGACGCCGCCGAGAAGATGCCGCACGCCTGGAAGGCCGGTGCGCAGACGCTGCTGCTGCGCCGCCAGCTCGAGGCGATGGCGGATGGCGGGCTGGTGGTGATATCGGCCCCGGCCAATCCCTTCCGCTGCCCGCCCGGCCCCTACGAGCGCGCCAGCCTAATCGCCTATTACCTCAAGACCAAGAAGCCCAAGTCCAAGCTGCTGCTGCTCGACTCCAAGGACGCCTTCTCCAAGCAGCGCCTGTTCCAGGACGCCTGGGCCAAGCTCTATCCCGGCCTGATCGAATGGGTTTCGCTGTCCAAGGGCGGCAAGGTGAATTCGGTCGATCCCGCGACGCTCACCTTCGTCACGGATTTCGACAACCACAAGGCTGCCGTCGGCAACGTCATTCCGCCGCAGAAGGCCGGCACCATCGCCGTCATCGCCGGCGTCGCCGACCGCACCGGCTGGTGCCCGGTCGATCCCGTGTCGTTCGAGTCGACGCTGGTGCCCGGCATCCACGTCGTGGGCGACGCCGCCATCATGGGCGCCATGCCCAAGTCGGCCTTCGCCGCCAGCGCCCAGGCCAAGGTCTGTGCTGCTGCCGTGGTGGCCAAGCTCGCCGGTCGCGAGGCATCGGAGCCGCGGCTGATCAACACCTGCTACAGCCTCGTCTCGCCCGACTACGGCATCTCCGTCGCCGGCGTCTACAAGCCCGACAAGGGCCAGCTCGCCGATATCCCGGGCGCCGGTGGCGTCAGCCCGCCCGACGCCGATGCGGGCTTCCGAGGGGTGGAAGCGCAGTATGCCGAGGGCTGGTTCAAGACCATCACGGCCGAAGTGTTCGGCTGACGCGCGATGCGTCTTCCCGGCCTGGCTGCGGCAATCCTCATCTTCTGCACAGCCCCGTCGTTCGCCGACGAGGAGCTGCGGCCGTTCATGATCCTGGGCGATGCCATTCCCGATTCGCTCACCGGCAAGCCCGGAGATCCCGCGAAGGGCAGTGCCGTCGTCGCCAGCCGCCAGCTCGGGCTCTGCCTGCTCTGCCACAGCGCCCCGATCGCCGAGGAGCGCTTCCAGGGTACCCTGTCGCCGAGCCTCGCCGGCGCGGGATCGCGCTGGTCGACGGGCCAGCTACGGCTGCGTATTGTCGATGCCCAACGCCTGAATCCCGACACGATCATGCCGCCCTATTATCGCGTGAGCGGCCTGCGGCGTGTTGCCAGGAGCTTCGAAGGCAAGACCATCCTGACGGCCGAACAGGTTGAAGACGTCGTGGCCTATCTGGCAACCTTGAAAGACTGATGACCCAGCGCTCCATCGATCGCCGCACCTTCCTCGTCGGCACTGCCGCCGTCGCGGTGCTGCCGCTTGGCTCGGCCTACGCAACGCCGGAATCGTTGCAGGCGGCGATCAAGGAGGTTGTCGGCAACGCCACCCTGCGCGAGGGCAAGGTCAAGATCGACATTCCGCCGCTGGTCGAGAACGGCAATACCGTGTCACTGGCCGTCACCGTCGACAGCCCGATGACCGCCGACGACCGCATCAAGGCGATCCACGTCTTCAACGAGAAGAACCCGCAGCCGCTCGTCTTCTATGCCTGGCTGGGTCCGTCCGCGCCCAAGGCCGCGATCGCCACGCGCATCAAGCTCGGCGACAGCCAGAAGATCGTGGCCATCGCCGAGACCAGCAAGGGCGAGTTCTGGTCGGCGAGTGCCGACGTCATCGTCACGCTCGCGGCCTGCCTCGAGGACATCGTCTGATGGCTAACGTGCTGATCAATGCACCCAAGGTCGCCAAGCGCGGCGAGGCCTTCGAGGTCAAGACGCTGATCCTGCACCAGATGGAGACCGGTTTCCGTGCCGGTACCAATGGCCGCCTCATCCCGCGCAACATCATCGAGAATTTCACCGCGACCTATAACGGCGTCGAGATCTTCCGCATGAAGATGTCGTCGGCGATCGCCGCCAACCCGTTCGTGTCGTTCCATACCGTGGCCAACGAGAGCGGCACGCTCGCCTTCCGCTGGAGCGGCGACGAGGGGTTCCTCGCCGAGCAATCGGTCGCCATTACTGTTGAATGAAGAGGGGCGAATGAAGGTCGCCGCCGGCGTCTTCTGGCTCGCCGCAGCGTTCGCCGCTTCTCTGGCGCTGGCGCAAACCCCACCAGACAAGCGACGCTCCGGCTACCAGGACATGGGCCCGTCGGTGCGGGCCATGCAGGACGACGACAGCGCCAATCCCGCCATGCTGTGGGTGCAGGAGGGCGAGGCGCTGTGGGACAAGCGCGCCGGCGCAGCCAACGCGGCCTGCGTCGACTGCCATCGCCCCGCGGCAGACATGACCATGAAGGGCGTCGCGGCCCGCTATCCGGCCTTTGCGCCGGTGCTGGGCCGGCCGGTCGATCTCGAAGGCCGCATCGAGCTCTGCCGCACGTTGCACCAGAAATCGCCGGCATTCGGCGCCGAAAGCCGCGAGTTGCTGGCGCTCACGGCCTTCGTCGCCAAGCAGTCGCGCGGCCTGCCGGTCGCGCCGCCGGCCGATCCGCGGCTCGACGATGCGCTGCAGGCCGGCGAGGCGCTGTACCGGGGCCGGCTGGGTCAACTCAATCTCTCCTGCGCCCAGTGCCACGACGACAATGCCGGCCAGAAGCTTGCCGCCGTCACCATCCCGCAGGGCCATCCCACCGGCTATCCGCTCTATCGTCTGGAATGGCAGGGCGTGGGTTCGCTGAAGCGCCGGCTGCGCAACTGCATGATCGGCGTGCGCGCCGAATCCTACGACTACAGCGCCGCCCAATACGTGGCGCTCGAGCTCTACTTGATGAAGCGCGCCCAGGGCATGAAGATCGACGCCCCGGGAGTGAGGCCCTGAATCCATGAGGTCAAGATGCCGCTCAACCGCCGTTGCGCCCTGCTTGCCTCGCTGTCTGGTGCGCTCATGAGTACTTCGGCGAATGCCCAACCCGTGAAGCTCAGGCTCGGCACCGCCACGCCCGGCGGTGGCTTTCCGGTCTATGGCGAGGCTTTCATCAAGGCCGTGCAGTCGGTCGATCCGGCGATCGCCATCGAGCCGGTCAACACCAAAGGCAGCACCGAGAATGTGCCGATGCTCGAAGCCGGCACGCTCGACATCGCCCTGGTCCAGGGCGAGGTCATCCACGAATCGATGAGCGGCGCCGGCGGACGCCCGCCGGCCAACGTCAAGGTCTTGTGGGCGATGTATTCCGGCGCCGGCATGTTCGTCGTGCGGGTCGCCTCACCCTATCGAACGATCGCCGACCTCAAGGGCAAACCGATCGCCTGGGGCGCTGCCGGCTCGGGCCTCACTATTCTCGGCCGCTACGTCATGGACGGGCTCGGCCTCGACGCCGCCAAGGACTTCCAGCCGATCTACCTGGAGAAGGCGGGCGACGGGCCCGCCATGGTGCTCGATGGCCGCGTCGCGGCCCTGTGGGGCGGCGGCACCGAGTGGCCGGGCTTCAAGGCGGTGACGGGCGCGCCGGGCGGCGGCCGCTTCATCGCGCCCGATGCGGCCGAGATCGAGCGCATCGTGGCCAAGCACAAGTTCCTGAAGAAG
>CAMDQJ010000091.1 GCA_945905835.1 Asaia bogorensis | reverse complement strand
GTCATGATCGCGCCACTGGAGTGGCGCGCCCCCAGCGAAGACTACTTCACCGCCGCCGCCGCCTTAGACTGACGGACCGCAAGTGCGAGCGAAGTACCGAGATCGGTCAGCAGCTTGCTGCCGACTTCGTCGTTGAACGCGCCGTCGGGGCCGAACTTGCCCGGTGCTCCGCCGATCATGACCTCGGGCTTGTTCACCGGTCGGCCGTCGAGAAAGACCATCATCTGGCGCAGGTGATACTGCGCGCGCGCCGTGCCGAGCGGTCCGCCCGAGGCGCCGAACATGGCGATCGGCTTGGCGGCAAAGGGTTGCGGCGTCATGCGCGACAGCCAGTCGATGGCGTTCTTGAGCACGCCCGAGATCGAATAGTTGTACTCCGGCGTGGCGAACACGATGCCGTCGGCCGCGATCATTGCCTGCTGCGCCGCCGTCACCGGCGTCGGGAAGCCCTTGGCCTGGACGTCGGCGTCGTAGAGCGGCCAGCCGCCGATTTCGATCGTCGAAAGGGAAACGCCCTGCGGAAGCCGCTGGGTGAAAGCATTGAGCGCCAGGCGGTTGAACGATCCCTTGCGCAGGCTGCCACAGAAGGCGACGAGTTTGATGTTTGGCTCGGACATTGCGTGTTCCTTTGTCAGCGAAGCGGTGGACCGCTACATAGAAGCCACACGGAGAATTGGCAAACGCATGGCGCTGCGCGACATCACCCTGGACGACATCGAATCCCTGGCCGTCGGCGCCTGGGTGCTGGGCACGGGTGGCGGCGGCAGCCCCTATCTCGGCCTTTTGAACATGCGGGCCCTCTATAAGGATGGCTACAAGGTCCAGCTCATGCCGTCGGACGATCTAGCCGACGACGACTGGATCGCCGCCGTTTCCAACATGGGCGCACCGCTGGTGGGGCAGGAGCGCCTGACCGACAGCCGCACCATCGCCCGCGCCGTCGAGCTGATGGAGAGCCACATAGGCCACAAGTTCCGCGGAATCATGTCGCTCGAGATCGGCGGCGGCAATTCCATCCAGCCGCTGATGGCGGCGGCGCACCTCAAGCGCCCGGTGGTCGATTCCGACATGATGGGTCGGGCCTACCCCGAGGCGCAGATGACCTCGATGGCCGTGGGCGACCTCGTGCCCTGTCCGCTGGTGACGGTCGACGTGCGTGGGCTCGAATCGGTGGTCGAGAAGGTGCCGACCTGGAAATGGATGGAGCGGGTCAGCCGCAAGATCTGCGCCGAGTACGGCTCGATCGCCTCGACCTGCAAGGCGCCACGCACCGGCGCCGAGGTGAAGAAGTGGGGCATCCACGGCACCACGACCAAGGCCATCGCCATCGGTACCGCCGTGCGCGAGGCCCAGCGCAAGCACGAGGATCCGATCGCTGCCATCCTGAAGGTCGAGCCCGGCAAGATGCTCTACAAGGGCAAGGTGATGGACGTCGAGCGCCGCGCCACGGAAGGTTTCCTGCGCGGGCGCACGCGGTTCGACGGCATGGACGAGTACCGCGGCTCCCAGCTCGAGATCAATTTCCAGAACGAGTGGATCGTGGCCTGGCTCGACAAGAAGCCCATCGCCATGACGCCCGACCTGATCTGCGTGCTCGATTCGGTGTCGGGCGAGGCGGTCGGCAGCGAGACCATCCGCTACGGCCAGCGCGTCACCGTGATCGCCCTGCCGTCGCCGCCGGTGTTTCTGACGCCCAAGGGCATCCAGCATGTCGGTCCGCGCGCCTTTGGCTACGACATCGACTTCAAGAGTGTGTTTGCGTGAGCCTGCGCGACCTTTCCATCGATGATATCGAATCGCTTGCGGTCGGCGCCTGGATCCTGGGCACGGGCGGCGGCGGCAATCCTTACCTGCCGCTGCTCAATATGCGCGTCCTCTACAAGGAAGGCCATCGCATCCAGTTCATGGACGCCGCCGACCTTGCCGACGATGACTGGGTTGGCACCGTCGCCAACATGGGCGCGCCGCTGGTCGGGCAGGAGCGGCTGATCGACAGCCTCACCCTCGCGCGCGCCGTGTCGGTGATGGAGAGCCATATCGGCAAACGCTTTGCTGCGCTGATGAGCATGGAGATCGGCGGCGCCAACGGCGTACGGCCGCTGATGGCGGCGGCGCATCTCAAGCGCCCGATCGTCGACAGCGATACGATGGCCCGCGCCTATCCCGAACTGCAGATGACCTCGGTCGCGATCGGCGGTCTGGCACCCTGTCCGGTCAGCATCGTCGATGTGCGCGGATTCGAAAGCATCGTGCACAAGGTGCCGACCTGGAAGTGGGCCGAACGGGTGGCGCGCAAGATCTGCACCGAATACGGCGCGTCTGCCGCAACCTGCCAGCCGCCGCGCACCGGGGCGGAGGTCAAGGAATGGTGCATCCACGGCACCGTGACCAAGGCGATGACGATCGGCGCCGCCGTTCGTGAGGCGCAGCGCCGGCATGACGATCCGATTGCCGCCATCCTGGCGGTCGAGCCGGGTAAGCTTCTCTTCAGGGGCAAGGTGACAGACGTCCAGCGCCGGGCCTCCGAGGGCTGGCTGCGCGGTGTGGTCCGGTTCGATGGGTTCGACGACTGGCGCGGCTCGCAGATGGCCATCAACTTTCAGAACGAGTGGATCGTGTCGTTCCGCGACGGCGCCCCGCTGGCCATGACGCCCGACCTGATCTGCGTGCTCAACTCGGATACTGGCGAGGCGGTCGGCAGCGAGACGATTCGCTACGGCCAGCGGGTCACGATGATCGCGCTGCCGCCGCCCGACATCTTCCTTTCGCCGAAGGGGCTGGAGCACGTCGGCCCGCGCGCCTTCGGCTACGACCTCGATTTCAGGAGCGTATTTTCAGCATGAGACGCATCGGCATCGACGTTGGCGGCACCAATACGGACGCCGTCCTGATCGAAGACGGCAAGGTTTCCGGCGCGGTAAAGGCGCCGACCAGCGAGGATGTCACGACCGGCATCCTCGATTCGCTGAAAGGCCTCTCGGCGACCGGCGTGCTCAAGGACTCCGCCGGCAAGCTGAAGCGCATCGACGGCGTGATGATCGGCACCACGCATTTCATCAATGCCGTGGTCCAGCGCCGCCATATGACCAAGGTCGGCGCGCTCCGGCTCGGCATGCCGGCCTCGGCCTCGCTGCCGCCGTTCTGCGACTGGCCGGAGGATTTGGCCCAACTCGTGCGTGGCGGCGTCTGGATGGTCGAAGGTGGCCACGAATATGACGGCCGGCTCTTCATGCCGCTCGACGAGGCGGCAGTGACCAAGGCCGCGAAGGAGATGAAGGCGGCCGGGCTGAAAGCCGTCGGCATTTCCTCGGTCTTCTCGCCGCTCGATCCCAGTCACGAAAAGCGTGCGGCCGAGCTGGTCGCGGCGGAAATCCCCGATGCCGCCATCACCTGCTCGTCCGACCTCGGCCGCATCGGCCTGCTGGAGCGCGAGAATGCCGGTCTGCTGAATGCGGCGCTGGCTGATCTCTCGCGCGAGACCATCGCGGCCTTCGACAAGGCCATCAAGGATTCAGGGATCGCCGCACCGTTGTTCATCACCCAGAACGACGGCACCGTCGTCGAGGCCGCCCAAGCCCGCCGCCTGCCGGTCTATAGCTTCGCCTCGGGCGCCACCAACTCGATGCGCGGGGCGGCCTATCTCTCGGGCCTGCAGGATGCCATGGTGATCGATGTCGGCGGCACCACGACCGACGTCGGCCAGCTCAAGAACGGCTTTCCGCGTGAGGCCAATTCGGTGGTGAAGGTGGGCGGCGTGCGCACGCTGTTCCGCATGCCCGATCTTCTGTCGATCGGTCTCGGCGGCGGCAGTCACGTGCAACTCGATCCCTTGAAGGTCGGCCCGGTATCGGTCGGCTACCGCCTGCTGCGCGACGGCATCGCCTTCGGTGGCAAGCAGCTCACCACGACCGACGTCGCGGTGGCGATGGGTATCCTCGATCTCGGCGACAAGTCCAAGGTGGCGCATCTCGACGCGGCGACCTGCCGGAAGGTCCTGACCGAGGCCGCGCGACTCGCCGAGGAGGCGATCGACCGCATGAAGACGGAGGCCGGCGACGTGCCGCTGATCGCCGTCGGTGGCGGTGCCTTTCTGGTGCCGGAAAAGATGCCGGGCGTCAGCCAGGTCATCCATGTCGAGCACGGCGATTGCGCCAATGCCGTCGGTGCGGCGATCGCCCAGGTCTCGGGCGAATGCGACCAGATCTTCCGCGACATGACCCGCGTCGAGGGGATCTCGGCGGCCCAGGGCATCGCCAACGACCGTGCGGTCGCCGCCGGCGCCGCCCGCAAGACCCTGCAGACCATAGAGAGCGAGGACATGCCGCTGGCGTACCTGCCGGGCAATTCCGTGCGGGTGCGGGTGCGCGTGGTCGGCGACGTCGCGGCGGGCTAGCGGCCCGCTACCTTTCCTGCTTCAGCCGCTCGATATCGATGATCTTGATCTGCCGCCGCCGCACTTCGACGAGTTTCTCGGCCTCGAGGCGGTTGAATTCGCGCGTCACCGCCTCGCGATGGGAGCCGATGCGGGCGGCGATCTCGTAATGTGTCGGCGCTGGGCGGATCACGACGCCGTTGCGGAACACCGTGCCGTCGGCCGCCAGGCGCAGCAGCTCGCGTCGCACGCGCTCGCGCACCGCCAGCGCGCTGATCTCGAAGACGCGCTCCGACATCACTCGGATCTTCCTCACCAGCACCTCGATCAGGTGGATGGAAATTTCGCCATGGCGCCTGAGCAGCTCGATGAACTTTACCGCCGAAATGCGCGCCAGCAGGCAGTCGGAAAGGGCGACGACGCTGGCCGAGCGCGGCAAGCCGTCGACGGCGGCGAATTCACCGAACATGTCGCCGGCCGACATCTCGGAATAGATCACCTCGCGCCCCGCCTCGGTGTAGCTGTTGACCCGGACTTGGTCGGACAGGATGAAGAAGACGTCGGTCGTTTGTTCCTGCTCGCCCATGACCTGGGCGTGTCTTTCGTAGGCGCGGATGGTGCAGAGGCCGGCCGCAAATCGCCTGGTCCAGGCCAACGAGGCGGTGCGCGCCTGTTTCCACGACGGCAGGCCGATCGCCGGCCTGCTCGTCGACCTCGAGAGGGCGACGGCGTATGCACTCGAACTGCTGGACAACGCCCGCTGCTGAGCCCGGCCTGATCCGGGCCATAACGGGCGCCTGTTCTCACCGCATCGTGAAGCCGGCTTGACCGGGGCCAGCCATTTTCCTGACATGTTCCGTGCCATGATGGGGCGCCGCCGACGCTACCGGCCCGTCTTGGAGGCTGATCCCTGAGCCGGAACCATTCGGAGGAAAGACCAATGAACACCATTCTGTTGCGTTCGGCTCTTGCCAGCCTGGGCGTGGCCGCACTGCTTGCGTCGGCGCCGGCATTTGCCGAAATGCAGAAATACAAGGCCACGCTCGACGCCAAGAGCGAAGTGCCGGCCGTCGACAGCAAGGCCACCGGCACGGTGGAAGCCACCTACGACACGGCGACCAAGAAGCTCACCTACACCGTCATGTACAAGGATCTGAGCGGTACGGCGGCCGCGGCCCACTTCCATGGACCCGCGGCGGCTGGCGCCAATGCCGGCGTGGCCGTCGGAGTCACCGGCTCCGTTGTGAGCCCGATCAAGGGCGAGGCGACCCTGACCGACGCGCAGGCTGCCGACCTCATGGGCGGCAAGTGGTACTTCAACGTCCACACCGCGGCAAACAAGGGCGGTGAGATCCGTGGCCAGATGATGAAGGGTATGTAAGCCCTTCTCCTGCGATGGAAACGAGTCGGCCGTCCCGCGAGGGACGGCCGTTTCTTTTGCGGCGGCGGCGGATGCCGGTCGATCAGGCTTCGCGGGGTGGCAGCCTGTCGGCGGCCTTGAAGAAGCGGTGGGCATGGTCGAGCAGCTCGCCATCGGTCGGGTGATCCATCGGTTCGACGCCGATCAATTGGCTCTTGAGTCGCGGCGCGTGCTTTTCGACATAGCCGACGAATTCGTTCTTGGCGGCGCCTGGGCCCGCGACCAGCCATTCGGTGGCGCCGCTCAGCGCCTCGATGATGGCGTCGAAATATTCCTTGCCGTCATGGGTATGGCCGGAGCCGACGATGCCCGCCTTCTGATGGATCTTGCGGGAGGGCATGTGCGCCTTGATGCGCTTGCGCTCGACGTCTTCTGCGTTGAACTGAAAGACGTGCGCTTCCTTGGCATCGAGCCAGACGACGGCGTGCGTATGCGACATGAACCCTCCGGAAACTTAGATTCCCCCGTGAGAACTCAACGCGTGGTCAGGCTTCCGGTTCCGTCGCTGCCTACTTCTGCCGCCGGTATAGAAAACAATTGTCGGCGTGCGGCATCTTGATGCCCTGATAGAAGCTCATCGCCGTCGGCGCCGACAGCAGCAGGGTAGTGGTCGAGTCGCCACCGGCCGCCACGCGGGTTTCCTCGATCAGCTTCTTGCCGACGCCCTGGCCCTGGCAGGCCTTGTCGACGGCGAGGTCGGAGAGGTAGCAGCAGAAGCAGAAATCGGTGAGCGAGCGGGCAAAGCCCACCAGCTTGCCGTCCTGGCGCGCCGTCACGATCAGGTTGGCGTGGGCCAGCATGCGCTCGACGCGGCCGCGATCCTCGATCGGCCGGTTGAGGCCGGACTTCTTGACGATGTCGATGTATTCGTCGGCGCCGAGGTAATCCTCGCGCGCATAAACGGTGTTCATTCGCTCAACCATCTCCTCATGGCGGCCGTCACTTCGGCCGGCTTCTCCAGCGGGCTCATGTGCCCGCATTCCTCGATCACCACCAGGCGCGCATTGGGAATGGTCGTGGCCATTTCCTCGGCGCGGGCAAGCGGCGCCGTCTGGTCCTGGCGGCCGACGATCACCAGCGTCGGCACGCGGATCGAGCCCAGCATCGGCCGACTGTCGGGCCGCGCCATGGTGGCGTGGGTTTCGCGCACGAAGCCCTCGGCGCCGACCTGCTGCGCCATGTCGAGGATCGGCTGCGTGACGCTCGTATCCTTGAGCCGCGAGGGGTGGATGATCGTTGGCATGATCGCGGGCTGCACGCCCACGAAACGGCCGATCCGGGTCTGTTCGATGAAGCCGTGCCGCCGCGTTGTTGCCTCGTGCGTATCGGGCGTCGCCTGGGTGTCTACGAGAGCCAGCCGCTGCACCCGCTCAGGCGCACGGCGCAGGATCTCAAAGCTGACGTAGCCGCCCATCGAGAAGCCGGCGAGCGCGAAGGGGCCTGTCACTGCCGCCAGCGCCGCCTCGGCCATGGCGCCGATGGAATCGTAATCGTAGAGCTCGGGAACGGTGATGTCGGCGAGATCGGACAGTGCGTCGACCTGGTTCTGCCAGACGCGGCGGGTGGCGAGCAGGCCGGGCAGCAGCACGAGAGTCTGTTTCGCCATCGCTTAGACCTGGATCTGGTTGCCCAGCTCGATGGCTCGATTGGGCGGGATGCGGAAGAACGCCTTGGTCGCCGAAGCCGAATGGCTGAGCGAGATGAAGAAGCCCTGCCGCCACTTGCCGAGGCGCGAGAGCTGTGCCGGCACCAGAGTTTCACGGCCGAGGAAGAAGCTGGTCTCCATCTCGTCGTAGGCGATGCCATGCGGCCGGCAGGCGCGCAGGGCGGCTGGCACGTCGGGCTGTTCCATGAAGCCGTAGCGCGAGATCACCGCGTAGAAGCCCTTGCCCAGGCGCTCGACCTCGACGCGCTTAGCCTCGGCCACGCGCGGCTGCTCCACCGTCTCGACCTGCAGGATGATGATGCGCTCGTGCAGGATCTTGTTGTGCTTGAGATTGTGCAGGAAGGCCGGCGGCGTCGCCGAGGCGTCGCTGGTCAGGAACACCGCCGTGCCGGCGACGCGGGCGGGCGCGCGCTCCATGCGTTCGAGGAAGGCGCGCAGCGGTAGCGAACCTTCGCTGAGTTCATGGGCGACGATCGCACGGCCACGGCGCCAGGTCGTGATGGTGAAGAACACCAGGCCGGCAACGGCCAGCGGCAGCCAGCCGCCGTCGGGAATCTTGAGCGCATTGGCGATGAAGAAGGCGAGATCGGACACGGCCAGCAGAGCGAAGACGCCGACCGCCAGCGGCCACGGCCACTTCCACACCAGGATGGCAACGGCGGTGGCGAGGGCGGCGTCGACCAGCATGGCGCCGGTGACGGCAAGGCCGTAGGCGCCGGCCAGGTTGCCCGACGAGCCGAAGCCCACGACCACGGCGACGACGCCCGACATCAGGAGCCAGTTGACCCGGGGAATGTAGATCTGGCCGATCTCGGTCTCCGAGGTGTGGCGCACTTCCATGCGCGGCAGATAGCCGAGCTGGATGGCCTGACGGGTGAGCGAGAAGACGCCGGAAATCACCGCCTGCGAGGCGATGACAGCGGCGAGCGTCGCCAGCGCCACCAGCGGCAGGACCATGTCAGTGGGCACCATCTCGAAGAACACCTGGCTCACCTTTTCGGGGTGAGAGATGATCAGCGCGCCCTGGCCGAAATAGTTGAGCAGCAGGCCGGGCAACACGATGCCGAACCACGCCAGCCTGATCGGCTTGCGGCCGAAATGGCCCATGTCGGCGTAGAGCGCCTCGGCGCCCGTCACCGCCAGCACGATCGAGCCGAAGGCCCAGAAGATGCCGAAACCGCGATCGGCGATCAGATGGATGCCGTAAAGCGGATTGAGCGCCACCAGCACGCCGGGATTCTTCACGATCTGCCACAGGCCGAGAATGCCGAGCACCAGGAACCATACGACCATGACCGGCCCGAACAGGCGGCCGACGCGCGCCGTGCCGCGCGCCTGCAGCATGAACAGCCCCACCAGGATGACCAGCGACAGCGGCACGACGTAGGGCTTGAAGGCAGGCGCCACGACGTCGATGCCCTCGACGGCGCTCAACACCGAGACCGCCGGCGTGATCAGGGCATCGCCGTAGAACAGCGCGAGGCCGACCACGGCGAACAACGTGACGGCGCGGCGAATCTTGGTCTTCTTCGGATCGAGGCCCTGCATGGCCAGCGTCGCCAGGGCGAGCACGCCGCCTTCGCCCTTGTTGTCGGCGCGCATGATCAGCATGACGTACTTGATGGTGACGGTAAGCGTCACCGCCCAGAACAGCACCGACAGCACGCCCAGCACGTGCCCGGGCGTCGGCGTCATGCCCGAACCGTGGGTGAAGGACTCCCGCATCGTGTAGAGCGGGCTGGTGCCGATGTCGCCGAATACCACGCCGAGCGCGCCGATCAGCAGGCCGGCGGCGGCGCCCTTCGGGCCGTGATGGCCGTTGCCATTGCCGGTTGCGGGAGTCGCAGCGGATGCGGCGTCAGCAGAGGGCGCGAGGCTGTTGTCGTCTGGGGGCATATATGTGTCGTGCCCGGAAAGGGCAGCGGGGCGCCGGTTTGCGCTCGCTGTGCAGACCTGTCAACGCGCCAAATGGGTTAAGGCTGCGGTGAAATGGCTTGACTTGGACCCGTCCCGGGGGCGGCCTTGGCCCATGGTTGACGGCATCGATCTCGGCAATCCGCGGCTTTATCGCGAGGATAGCTGGCGGCCGCATTTCGCCCGCCTGCGACGGGAAGATCCCGTGCCGTTCTGCGCCGAAAGCCCGTACAGGCCTTATTGGTCGGTGACTCGCTATGTCGACATCATGAAGGTCGAGCTCGACCACGCGACCTATTCGTCGGCCTCGGAACTCGGCGGCATCCAGATCGCCGACCAGCCCAAGGGCCAGGAGCTGCCCAACTTCATCCGCATGGACCCGCCCAAGCATACCGCGCAGCGCAAGACCGTGGCGCCGATCGTGGCGCCCTCCAATCTCGTCAACATGGAAGGCACCATCCGCCAGCGCACCGCCCAGGTGCTGGACGGCCTGCCGGTCGGCGAGGTCTTCGACTGGGTCGACCGCGTCTCGACCGAGCTCACCGCCATGATGCTGGCGACCCTGTTCGACTTCCCGTGGGAGGACCGGCGCAAGCTCACGCGCTGGTCCGACGTCGCCATCGCCAACATCGAGGCCGAGGACGCCGTGGTGAAGAGCGAGGCCGAGCGCATGTCGGAGCTTTCCGAGATGGGCTCGACCATGGCGGCCCTCTGGCAGGAGCGCGCCGCCCAGCCGCCGAAGTTCGACCTGATCTCGATGATGGCGCATGGCGAGGCCACCAAGGCGATGCCGACGCGCGAATTCATCGGCAACTTCGCGCTGCTGATCGTCGGCGGCAACGACACGACGCGCAATTCGATGACCGGCGGGTTGCTGGCACTGGCGGACAATCCCGACCAGAACGCCAAGCTACGCCGCAATCCCGGGCTGGTAACCACCCTGGTGCCCGAGCTGATCCGCTACCAGACGCCGGTGATCCACATGCGGCGGACGGCGACCAGGGACACCGAGCTTGCCGGCAAGAAGATCAAAAAGGGCGACAAGGTTGTCATGTGGTACGTCTCGGGCAACCGCGACGAGGCGGTGATCGAGGATGCCGAGTCCTTCATCGTCGACCGCCCGCGGGCACGCCAGCATCTCGGCTTCGGCGCCGGCATCCATCGCTGCGTCGGCGACCGCTTGGCGGAGATGCAGCTGAAGATACTTTGGGAGGAGATCCTGAAACGCGACCTCGACATCGAGATCGCGGGCCCGCCGGTGCGGCTCTATTCGAATTTCATCCGCGGGATCAGGTCACTGCCGGTCAGGATCCGCGCTTAGGCTTTTTGGCTTTCTTCTTCTTGGCGGGCAGCGTCTCGACATGGGCGATCGCACGCTTGAGCCAGGCGCCGAGCTTTCTCTTGTCGGCCACGATATCGTCCGGCAGCACCATGTACTCGCGCGTCGCCCGGCCGCCCCTTATCATGAAGGGCGCGGCGCCGTCGGCGGCTGCCTTGACGCGGTCCTTCTCCGACAGGCGCAGCATCAGCTGGTTCTTGACCAGGCCGGTCACCAGGTTGCCGTTGAGGAAGCCGCAGGGGGCAGCCGAACATCAGGCGTCGCTGCAGCTCTGCCTTGGCGCCGAGAGCAGCCTCGAATGCGGCGAGGCGCGCGGGCGACGACTTCATCTGGCTTGCGGTCATTTGCTCCCCCTGATCGTCTCCACTCCTGTCGCGAAGGCCTGTTGCAGCAACCAGACATCGGTCGCGATCGAGACGAAATCGTAGCCCATCTTCACGAACTGGGCGGCCTGTTTGGCGTCGACGGCGAGCCGACCGGCCGATTTCTTGTGCTTCTTGGCCGCTGCCAAGGTCTGCTGTTCGGCCTTCACGAACCCCGCATCGTCCCAGGCGCCGGGCTTGCCCAGCGCCACCGAGAGATCGTTGTGGCCGAGCCACAGCATGTCGACGCCGGGCATTGCCAGCATTTCGTCGGCGGCAGCACCGCCGCGCGGATCCTCGACCTGCAGGATGATGGCGGTGCGCGCGTTCTGTTCGGCAAAGCGCGGCAGCAGTGTGTCGCTGCGCACCGCGAAGCGTTCGTGCGCGAGCCCCAGCGCCACGCCGCGCGTGCCGTCGGGCCAGTACTTGGCGGCGTCGAGCACCGCCTTGGCCTGTGCCACCGACGACACGATCGGTACCATGATGCCGTCGGCGCCGGTGTCGAGCGCGCGCGAGATGTGGTGGCGCGATTGGCTCGGCACGCGCACGATCAGCGGTAGCTCAGCCGCCTGGCAGTAGCGCACGACTTGGCGCACCGTGTCGAAGCCGAAGCCGGTATGCTCCATGTCGAGCACGAGGTATTCGGCGCCGGCCGCCTTCAGGATCTGGCCGATGCCGGGCGTGGCGAATTCGAACAGGAAGGTGCCGATCTTGGTCTTGGGCGTGCCGATCAGGCTGCGCAGGTTCGGTGTCGCCATCTTTGGTTTCCCCCGGGAGATTTCTCTTTGCGGCTCGCACCATAGGGGGCGTTTGCGTGGCGGATCAACGGAAACCGCCCAGAAACCTCGCCGTTGACCGCGCCACCGGCGCGCCGGCTAATCGGACGGGATGACTCCGCTGGCGCTCTACGGCCTCGTCGTCTTCTCGGCGATCGCCCATCCGATCTGGAACGCGCTGATCAAGTCGGCGGGCGACCGCACGCTGACCATGGTCGCGATCCGCGTCGCGGGACTCGTCCTCGGCCTCGCCGTCCTGCCCTTCGTCGACTGGCCGGCGCCCGAAAGCTGGAAGTGGCTGGCGCTCACCGCCCTGGTGCAGTTCGGTTATTGCGCGCTTTTGATCCGCTCCTATGACCTCGGCGACATGAGCGTGGTCTACCCGCTGGCGCGCGGCATCGCGCCAGTGCTGACGACAATCGTGGCTTTTGTGGCGATCGGCGAGTCGCTGAGCCCGGCGCACTTCGTGGCGATCGTGCTGATATCGTTCGGCATCATGGCGCTGTCGTTCGGTGCCGGGGCCAGCCGGCAGGCGACGGGCTTCGCGCTGGCGACCGGCGTATCGGTGGCGGCCTACAGCTTCTTCAGCGGGCTGGGCGTGCGTGCCGCCGGCACGGTGCTGGGCTTCCAGGCCTGTCTCGAAATCCTGAACGGCGCCGTCATGGTGCTCTTCGCCATTGTGACGCGACGGTCCGCGCTGCTGCCCTATGCCCGGCGCTTCGGCGCGGTCGGCCTGTTCGCCGGCGTCGTTTCGGTGCTGGGCTTCCTCGCCTTCCTGCTGGCGGCTAAAAGCCTGCCGCTCGGACCGGTCGTGGCGCTGCGCGAAACCAGCGTCATCTTCGGCGCCATCATCGGCACGCTGGTCCTCAAGGAAGGCTTCGGTTTCCGCCGCGTAACCGCGGCAGCGCTGGTGGTCGGCGGGATTGCGCTTCTCGCCTTCCTGCGATGAGATAGGGCGTATCGGTTCCACATCAGGAGGAAACATCATGAAGCTCTATTACATGCCCGGCGCCTGCTCGATCGGCATCCACGTCCTGCTGGAAGAGATCGGCAAGCCCTATGACCTGCACAAGGTCGACGGCGCCAATCGCGAGCAATACGGGCCGGAGTTCGTGAAGCTCAATCCCAAGTCGAAGGTGCCGACCCTGCAGCGCGACGACGGCGCGGTGCTGACTGAGTTCCCGGCGATCGCCACCTGGCTCGCCCGCAAGAACCCGGACAAGGCCCTGCTGCCGACCGACGCCGATGGCGAGGCGCGTGCGCTCGAAGCCATGGATTACGTCGTCTCGACCATGCACATGCAGGGCTTCTCGCGCATGTTCCGGCCGATGGCCTATGCGCCGACCGAATCCGACCACGACGCGGTCAAGGCGCGCGGCAAGGAGATCATGGAGAAGGGTCTCGAACTGATGGACAAGGCGCTCGAGGGCAAGGAGTACCTCGCCGGCAAGTTCTCGATCGCCGATGCGGCACTCTTCTACGTCACGTTCTGGGCGGCCGGGCGCATGAAGATGCCGCTGCCCAAGAATGTCGCCGCCCACTATGCCCGGATGAAGAATCGTCCCGCCGTGAAGCGCACGCTGGAGCAGGAAGGCCTCACCGCGGCAGCGTAAGCGTGCTGCCGGCAGCGCTCAAATCGCGCCTGCGCCTGCCGCTGATTGCGGCCCCGATGTTCCTGGTATCGGGGCCGGCACTGGTGAAGGCGGCGTGCCGCGCCGGCATCATCGGTTCGTTTCCCACCGCCAACTGCCGCACGGTCGAGGAACTCGACCGCTGGCTTCTGGACATGACCGACGACCAGAAGCGCGCGGCCGACGAGACCGGCCGCGCGCCGGCGCCGCTCTGCGCCAACCTGATCGTGCACCGCTCCAACCCGCGCGTGCCGGACGATCTCGCATCGGTGCTGCGCGCCAGGGTCGAGCTGGTGATCACCAGTGTCGGCTCGCCCGAGCCGGTCATAAAGCCGCTGAAGGACGCGGGTTGCCTGGTGTTCGCCGATGTCGCCTCGGTGCGGCACGCCGAGAAGGCGGTGGCGGCCGGCGTCGACGGGCTGGTGCTGCTGACGGCGGGCGCGGGCGGCCAGACCGGCTGGGTCAATCCCTTCGCCTTCGTGCGTGCCGTTCGGAAATTCTTCGACGGCATCGTCGTGATGGCAGGCGGCATGGCCGACGGGCAGGCGGTGTTCGCCGCCCAGGCGCTGGGCTGCGATCTTGCCTATATGGGCACCAAGTTCATCGCCACGCGCGAGAGCATGGCCAAGGACGAATACAAGGCGATGCTGGTGAAGAGCCGGCTCGACGACGTGCTGCTGACGCGCGCCTTCACCGGTCTGGAAACCAACATGTTGCGGCCCTCGATCGCGGCGGCGGGGCTTGATCCCGACAATCTGCCGGTCCGTGGCGCCATCGACATCGCCAAGGACATCAACGCCGCGGAGCGCGACAAGCCCGATTCCAAGCGTTGGAAAGACATCTGGAGTGCGGGCCACTCGGTGTCGGGCGTCAGCGATGTGCCGTCGGTCGCCGAACTTGTCGAGCGCACTGCCGCAGAGTACGCGGCAGCTACTGCGGCTCGATCTTCGCCAGCTTGATGTAACCGGCCCACAGCTTCCGTTCATTGCGCACGAAGTCGGTGCTCTTCCCGATGTCCCAGTCCGCCGGCGGCGTTGTCGCGTTGATCTCCAGCAGGCGCTTGTGCACCTCGGGCTTGTGAACGGCCGCCATCACCCAGTGGTTGAGCTTGCGCTGGATCTCGACCGGCACCTCGTTGCGGAGCGAAAAGGACAGGAACGCGACGACGGAGAAGCCGGGATAGGTCTCGGCGATCGTCTCGAGGTCGGGATATTGCGGCGAGCGTTGCGGAGAGGTGGCGGCAATGGCTCGGACATAGCCTGATCGGACGTAACTCTCGCCGACGGTCTGGTCGGGAAAGACCACGTGCACGCGTCCGGCGGCGAGATCCTGGATCGAGGGCACGGCGTCGCGATAGGCGACCTCCTCGAATTTGACGCCGCTCCGCTCCTCGAACAGCGCCGACGGCGCGCGCGAGGATGCGTTGCCGTAGCCCGAGAAGACGGGCTCGCCGGGCTTGCGCGCCTTGGCGAAGGCCACGAACTCCTTCACCGTCCGGTACGGCGCATCCTTGTTGACCAGCATGAAGCTGGGGATGATGCCGTCGATCGCTACCGTCGTGAAATCGTCGGGGTCGTAGGGCATCTGTTTGTAGAGGCTGGGATTGGCGGCGAGTGAGGTGGTCGAGCCGTGCAGCAGCGTATAGCCGTCGGCGGGTGCTGCTTTGACGATGCCGGTTCCGACCATGGCGGTGGCGCCCGGCTTGTTGTCGACGATGAAGGGCTGGCCCGCCATCTTCTCGATCTCGTGCGCCACGATGCGCGAGACGATGTCGCCCTAGCCGCCCGGCCCGAACGGTACGACCAGCCTGACCGGCCGGTTGGGGTAATTGTCCTGGGCGCGGCTGGCGCTGCTCCAGAGGGCGGCGCTGCCGATGAGTCCGAGTGCGTTCCTGCGTTTCATGCCCCAGCGGAGACCGCCGGGTCGGCCCGGTCAATGCAGATGATAGACGCCGCTCGGGAAGCTGAACTCGGCCGGCTGGATCAGCCTGGCGTTGGCCACCCGCACCCGGTGCAGCTTGCCCTCGAGATTGTGCTGCCAGAAATCGAGGAATTTGGTGAGAACGGGAAATTTCGGGGCCAGATCGAGGTTTTGCCAGACGAAGCTCTGCAAAACGTGCTTGTGGTCGGGCATCCAGTAGAGGATTTCGGCGGTGGTGACGCGATAGTCGTTAAGCTGCGCAACAAAACTCCGGTCCATCGAGTGCTCCTTGACACGACAAGCTTGAGAGAATAGTCACGCACCCTTAACACAAAATCACTAAAAATCGTTCCACATCAAAGACTTAGCAGAAAGCAGTGACGATTGCTGCCGGTGCGCTCTATTTGCCGCACTTCCTTGACTCCTCAGGCCAACAACCCTAAATCGACTGCGTCCATTGGCACTCATACCCATCGAGTGCTGACAGGCACCAAATTCCGGCATGGCCAACCGGCCGCGCTGGCTCAACCCGAGATCACTGGAGGAAGAAACATGAAGTTCCGTCCGCTTCACGACCGTGTCGTGGTCAAGCGCGTCGAGGAAGAGAGCAAGACCAAGGGTGGCATTCTCATTCCCGACACCGCCAAGGAAAAGCCGATGGAAGGCGAGATCGTCTCCGTTGGCCCGGGCGCCCGCGATGAAGCCGGCAAGCTCGTCCCGCTCGACGTCAAGAAGGGCGACCGCATCCTGTTCGGCAAGTGGTCGGGCACCGAGATCAAGCTCGATGGCGTCGATCTCCTGATCATGAAGGAGTCCGACATCATGGGCATCATCGAGGGCAACGCCGCCTCGGTCCGCAAAGCAGCCTAAGCGCCTTCACAGGCGCGGAAGCGCCTTCGAAGGTGCGCAATCCAATCACTCAAATAGACATCAAGAAGGAAAACACACATGGCAGCCAAGGAAGTCCGCTTTAGCGGCGATGCACGCGAGCGCATGCTGCGCGGCGTCGACATTCTCGCCAACGCCGTCAAGGTGACGCTGGGTCCGAAGGGCCGCAACGTCGTCCTCGACAAGAGCTTCGGCGCACCGCGCATCACCAAGGACGGCGTCACCGTCGCCAAGGAGATCGAGCTCGC
>CAMDQJ010000090.1 GCA_945905835.1 Asaia bogorensis | reverse complement strand
TGTTCATGACGGCCTCCGGGCGAAAGCCCAGAAGACTGCCAGAATTGGCAATCGCCATTCAAATCGACACCACCCTTCAGCACCCGGAAACCCGTGCCTGGAGGGGGTTTTTGCGATTCGGCCCTCAATTTAACCGGACAGCAGTGATGTCTCAAGCGTTGGTAAAGAGACTGTGCTGACAGTAATGGACGAGACCGGAAACGTTGAAATCATCAACCAGGCATATCGGGAAAAATTGCGAGAATGGTTCAACGCGTATGGTCCGCAAACCGTTGGCAACACGCATTTTGAAGGAGCGCCCTACCATGAGGCCAAAGAAGAATGAGCCGTCCAGCGAGGAGGTGGCCACGAGACGAGACGCTATTCTGCGGCGAGCACTTAGCATGCCGTCGAAACCGCTCGAGAAATTTGTTGGTAAGAGCAGCCTCGGCAAGCCGCTCAAAACCGACCGTCAATCATCGCCAAAATCGCGCGTGCGGAAGCGCGACCGCGCCGAAAGGCGTGACTCCCCTAACCGCTAACGTGGCGATAGGTGAGGCGCTTTCCTTCAACGCCCCTAATCGCCTTGTTCGCCCGTTCCACACCTTCAACGCCGAGAGCCGAGCGCTCGTTGTAGCGGAAATCAAACTCGGCCAGATAACGCTTCAAGTGCTGCTGGCTGACATGGTGGTACACGCCGTTCACGCCGCGCTTCAGGCTCGAGAAGTAACCTTCAATCGTGTTCGTGTGAACGCCGCCGCGAACGTACTCGCCAATGCCGTGATTGACGCTCTCGTGCGGGAAGTCGCGGCCGACAAGACGGTACTGGCCTGCATCGTCCGTCATAACCGCCGTGCCGCGCTTCAACTGAGCGGTCAGGATATCGCGCAGATTGCGGGTGTTGACGCTCGCCAGATGCTGCGAGCGGACCTTGCCGCCACGCTCGACCAGCGACAGGACCATCTGCTTGCCAACGCCGCCGATGTTCTTCTTGTCGCGCCTGGCCTTGTGCTTGTTGCGCTCCTTGCCACCAACGTAGGTCTCATCAACCTCAACCGTCTGGCCTTCGCCGCCCATGGGGGGGCTCGCCCTTGGCGGGCACCATCGCCTCACGAATGCGGTGAGCCATGAACCAAGCCGACTTGTAGGTGATCCCGAGCATGCGGTGCAGCTGGTGGGCGCTGATGCCCTTCTTGCTGGCCGACATCAGATGAAAGCCCATGAGCCACTTGTTGAGCGGGATATGGGACTTCTCCATGACCGTGCCGACCGTGACCGTGAACGGCTGGCGGCAGGCGTTGCACTGGTACAACCCCGGCCGATGCGACTTGCCCTGTACCAGCGTCGCCTCGCCCTCCACGCCGCAATGCGGGCAGGCCGGCTTCCCGGAGGGCCAGCGAACACGCTCCATGTGTTCGCGGGCTTTATCGGCATCGGTAAACATCGCTTGGCGCAAAGTAGTCAGGGGGTCACCTTTTACCCCAAGTATATTCTTTGGGCCTATTGCGCAAAGTATATAATTCCCCTGGACGAGGGGCTGCGGCGGACGATCGCCTGGTACCGGGCCTCAAAGCTCTGAGGCGGGAGGCTTATCGCTTCGCTGGCGGCAGTTGGCAGGGGATTGCGCCACTGACCGCCGTCCGCTGCCCGCACCAGGCGGCGAACCAGGTTTCACCGGCGAGGCGATGTCCTTGGTCGTTGAAATGAACGTCGCCGAAGAGGTAGTAGCGCCGCCTCAATTCTTCGTCGGACAAGGCCAAGCCGCGAAAGCTGTCGAACAAGTTGAGGAACGGGACGTCGAGGGTTTCGCTGAGCTTACGCCAATCGCCTTCGTAACTCCTCGTGTCGGTGCCGAAGCTCACGGAAGCCGGATAGATCGCCATACCAACGCGGATGTTTCTCTTGCGGGCGAGCGCAATGATTTCCCTCATGTAGCCCTGGGCGAGAAAAGTGCCGTCATCGGCCCAGCGTCTGCGCACCGCCGGGTCCTCGTACCAGCCATAGCGTTCAGCCATGTAGCCGCCCTTGGGCCAAAGTTGTGGTTGAGTCCACGGCTGGCGTGGATCGAGCGTGGCGAAATCACGATCCAGCCGTGTTGCAGCGTCGTCCGCACCGGGCGGCCTTGCAAGGCCGTCAAAAGCCTCGGTTGGCGCTGACAATGCAACGGACAGCAGTCCGATTTGCCTGCCCCAGTTGACGGTGTCGATGAGGAACTCCTCAACAGCGCGATGGTAGCGGCGCCGGAGATGGTGCGCATAGACGTAGGAGTTGAGATACAGGAATGCGTTTAGTCGGCGGGCCAGATGTTCGGCATCTGCCTGCCGCGACGGCCAGAAATGCCTGTACGTCACCTCGTCCTGCGCGTCGGACACGTCGACGAACAACCAGAGCTCGTCGATTTCGAGCTTCTCTGCGTCCAACAGATACTTGAGCTTGAGGTAATAGGTCTTGGGTGAATGGCTGGCGACTCCGCCGTTCAGCACCTCGAGCCTCAACCCGCTTTTTCGCGCCAGATCCGAGAATACGCCAGAAAAGGTCTCCTCGTATCGATAGCCCTGTCCCTCGGTGAAGGAGTCGCCGAGCGCCAAAATGCGATAGCCGTCGAGCTTGCGATCGACCTTCCGAATCGATACGTCCTTCATGCCGACGTCGTTGCTGAAGATCACCGTGGTCAGCGGCCCCCATCGGTCGATGATCCGGCTGCTGGGTGAGATGCCATGATGATAGAACGGGTGCGGCACGCGAAACGGCGATTCGCCAGGAACCAGGTGGGCGGCAACGATGTCGAAGGTGAAGAACCAGAAAATCAGCGCGACATAGATCCACTTCGAGGGCATCGCGATCTTGTTGCCGCGGCGGGCGTATTCGTACACGAGCCAACCGCCCGCCGTGCCGAACAAGGCAATCCACAGCGGCAGGCCACCGAAAAGTCCAAAGCCGAAATTCGATCGTGACGCCGACTCGCGTGGCGTGCCAGGCACGCTGCTGGCATTGAGCTGCGCCCCCCAGACATCGACCGCCATGCCCGAGACAAACGAGCGGACGCCGCCGATGTTCACCGTGATCGGCTTGCCCCAACTGTGGTAGCCGCTTAGCTGATAACGCGTCCAGCCGTCGGCACTCGGCGCGACGACCAGCACCGCACGCTCGTCGGCGAACAGATTGAGTTGCAACGGGCCACCACTCACAGCCCGAAGATAGACCGAGAATACGACCTCGCCTTCGGGCACATCGAGGCCGCCGAGAAGGAAGATCGCTACGCCGTCTGCGCCCTTCGCGCGCAAGTGCGCAATCGGGCCCACGACGCCGGACGGTGTGGCACTCTGCTCGCGGATCAGCTCGGCGTCGGCGACGGACCAGGTCCCATGTGTCGTTCCCGGCACAAAATTAAACCTGGGTAGCCAGACTATGAGAGCGACGACCACAACCAAGGCGGTAACGAATGCGCCTCGGATCATGCGGGGTCGCACCGCCTGATCTCAGGTGAGGCGGCGGGTGAAGTCGAGCATCGCTTCAGCGCAGACCTCGGGATGGGTCGCCGCTACGTGATACGAATCGCCCGGCACGACCATGAACTCCGATTTCGGGATCGCCTGCTGCCAGGCACGGACGGATTCGACCGAGCCCAGCCCACTGCCGTCGGTCGTGACGACCAGCGTCGGGCACTGGATCGACGGCAGATCGGGCCGCACGTCGATCGCCGGCACCGATCGGATGAAGCCAAGCTGGGTCGAGAGCGGCGTCCGGCCCATCAGCCTGGTCCAGCCTTCCATCATCTCCGGCGACGTGGTGCTGCCGAGCCGGCCCGGCATGGTCCAACGCGCCCAGCTCTCGACGCCCTTCTGTTCGATATGCTCGAGCCACGAGGCGGCACGAGCGCCGACCGAGACTTCGCCCGAAACGATGCCGCCCAGCACGGCGAGCGAACGCACACGGCCGGGATGGCGGGCGGCGAGCCGCAGCGCGATCGGGCAAGCGACCTTGGCCGCACCGATATGGAAGGTGTCGAGGCCGAGCGAGTCGGCGAGCGCGATGAAATCTGCGATGATGCGGTCGACCAACCACTTGTAGTCGAGCGGCATCGGCGTCGAGCGGCCGAAGCCGCGCATGTCGGGCCGCACCACCCGGAAACGGCGGCCGAGGACCGGCATCAGGGCATTCCATGCCTCGCCGCTCTCGGCATTGCCATGCAGCAGCAGCATGTCCGCAGGTGCTGCCCAGCCATCGGCAAAACATTCGTCGCGATAATACATCTCGAGATCCGGCGTGATTTTGGCGCGCGGCATGGTGTGTCTTTCTATTCGGGCTGGATGCCGGCGTTGCGGATCACCTCGGACCACTTGGCGACGTCGGCGCGGATCAGTCGAGCGAAGCTCTCCGGATCGGTCGGCGCCGGCTCCGCGCCTTGCTGCGCCAGCTTCTGGCGGATCTCGGGCTCGTCGAGGATGGCGCGAATCTCCTGGTTCAGCTTCTGCACGATCGCGGCCGGCGTCGCGGACGGCACGAGGATGCCGTTCCAGCCCAGCACTTCGTAACCCGACACGCCTGCCTCATCGATCGTCGGCACCTCGGGCAGGAGCGGCGAACGGGCGCGCGTGCTGACGCCGAGGGCGCGCATGCGGCCGTCCTTGATGAGCGGCACGGCGGTGATCGGCGTATCGAAGAACATCTGCACCTCGCCGCTCATCACCGCCTGCTGTGCCGCCGGCGCGCTGCGATAGGGCACGTGGACGAGTTCGATGCCAGCCTTGGAGCGAAACAGCTCAGCGCCGAGATGCGCCAGGCTGCCGCTGCCGACATTGGCGCAGGTGACTCGGTCCTTTTTCGCGAGCGCAATCAGCTCCTGGACGTTCTTCACCGGCAGCGCCGGCGGCACCAGCAAGACGAGCGATACGGTGGTAAGGGTCGTCACACCGGTGAAGTCGGCGACGGTGTCGTAGGGAAGCTGCTTCTTCAGCATCGGGTTCACCGGATGGCTGGGATAGACCATCAGCAGCGTGTAGCCATCGGGTGCCGAACGCGCGACGACCTCGGTGCCGATGATGCCACTGGCGCCGGGGCGATTGTCGATCAGCACCGGCTGGTCCAGTCGCTCCGACAGGCGCGCGCCCGCGATTCGGGCCACGATGTCGGTGATGCCGCCCGCACCGGTCGGCACGACGATGCGGATCGGCTTCGACGGATAGGCCTGCGCCCATGCGCTTGATGCAGCGGCAAAGGACAGCAGCGCGGCGCCCGCCGCGCGTCTCGATAGCTTCATCCGATATCCCCCATTTAAGGCGCGAAGATAGGAACCGGATCGGAAAGCGGTCAAGACGGCCCTTCTGCAGCGTGGAGTCAGTGCAGCCGCCGCACATGCGGCGCGCCCTCGCACGGCACGTAGCGCGCGCCACCCTTCATGATCATCGCCAGGCGCTTCTTGTCCTGCAGCACGCGCACGTCCTTCAGCGGATCGCCGTCGACCAGCAGCAGGTCGGCGAGGAAGCCCGGCTTGATCTGGCCGAGCTCATGGCCGCGCAGCATGATCTCGCCGCCGGTGCGGGTCGCCGCCTGCAGCGCTTCGCTCGGGCTGAAGCTGAAATGCTTCACGAAATGATCTATGTCGCGCGCGTTGGTGCCCTGCGGATTGGCGGCGAAACCGTAGTCGCCGCCGACCACGATACGGATGCCGCGCTTGCGCATCTCGACGTGCACGCGGCAGGTTGCCTCGTAGAGCGGCTTCAGCCGCTCCAAAGCGACCTGGCCCTGTTGCGAATTGTCGCCGCGCAGGCCCTCCAGCCGGTTCACCACCAGACCGATCGCCGGGCCGGTGAAGACGCGGTCCTTGGCGGCTTCGAGCATGTCGAGCGCCTCTTCGTCGGCGAAGTCGCAGTGATAGATGATGTCGACGCCATGGCGCACCGCCATCTTCACCGACTTCGAGGCGCGGGCATGGGCGGCGACGCGGCGGCCGATGGTGTGGGCGGCCTCGACCCCGGCCGTGACCTCGGCGTCGGTCATGACCGTGGCCTCGGCCAGCGCCGACTCGGTGCCGACGTCGCCCGAGATGTTGAGCTTGATGGTGTCACAGCCCTCGCGCAGGCAGAGCCGCGCCATGCGCCGGACCTCGTCGGGTCCGTCGACGGCGACGCCGAAGCTGTCCTGGTGCAGATGCAGGCGGCGGCCATCGCCGAGGCCGCCGGTGACGGTGAGTTCGGGACTTGCCGCGAGCAGGCGCGGGCCGTCGGTCATGCCGCGCTCGATGGCGTCGCGCACCGCGACGTCGAGGCGGATCTTGGCCGCCGCCGCCGAGCAGGCGCTGGTGAAGCCGGCGCCCAGCAGTTTTCGCGCGGCGTCCATGGTCAGCAGCGCGTGATCTTCCGGCGGCAATTCGCCCAGCGCCGTGCCGCGCGGGGTGTCGACGAAGGAAAGATGGGAGTGCCCCTCGACCAGGCCCGGCATCAGGAACTTGCCGCCGGCGTCGAGTCGTTGCGCGCCCTCGGCGGCCGACACGGCCTGGCCGGCGGGCACCACCGCCACAATGCGCTCGCCCTCTATCAACACCTGGCCCGGGAACGGCGCCGCGCCGCTGCCGTCCCAGATCGTCGCGTGCTCGATCAGCAGGCGCATCCTTGCCTCCCCATGCCGCGGCGCGTTGGCCGCCGGCTCATTCTACCACGTCGTCGGCCAGCGCCAGAATCGACGGCGGCGCGCCGCCTCATGTGGGCTGGCCTAGATGAACATGTCGCGCTGATTGTAGTTCTTCAGCACCGTCTCGCGCGTCGTCTCGTTCCAGCGGTTCGCGTCTTCCTGGCCCGCCAGGGGACGATAGACGAAGCTCTTCTCCTGCGGGAAGCGATGGCGACGGGCGTCGATGGCGATCTGGATGATGCGCGAGCGTTCGGCGATGCGGGCGTCGTCGTAGGCCTCGACCAGGCCGGTCAACCGCCGCGCCGCCGTGCCCAGCACGCGCTTCCTCGGGAAGAAGCCTTCGTTGAGCGTAATGCGCCGGTCGTGCGATGAATTGGCGAAAGAGCCGTGCAGGAGCTGTCGGTTGGTGACGACCGTGTCGCCCGCGGCGGCGAGCATGGGCACGGCGCCCTCGATGCGGTCGGAGCCGGCGGCGGCCACCAGCTTCCTGATGTCGGCCTTGCCGAGCTTGTGGCTGCCGGGCAGCACCCAGACACCATTGCCCGCCGTGCTCGGATAGAGCTGCGTCATGAAGTTGAAGCCGTGCGCGCCCATGTCCCAGTCGGTGGCGTTCCAGTGGGTTGTGCCGTCCTGGTGCCAGGCGACCGACGGGCCGAGGCCCGCTTCCTTGACGAAGGTCACCTCGTTGTAGGGAACGAAATCGTCGCCGAGGATCCCCGCCGCCACACCCAGCAGCCCGGGATGGCCGTAAAGCCGCAGGCAGGCATCCATCAGGTGGAGGTTGCCGTCGAGCAGTTCCACCGTCCAAGCGGGGCCGCCCTCGCCCGGGGTGGGCTGCAGCATCTCGACCGGATGGCGTCCGTTGTTCTTATCGGTGCCGCCGACCGGATCGCTCAACGGCTTGGCGATGCGGTAGGGCGGCTTGATGATGCCCTCGCCCAGCACCGGACGTCCGTGACGATCGACCGCCGAGCCGGGCGCGACAGGCGCGCGGGCGAGAACGCGGTCGACATCGGCGCGCAACTCAGCGAGTTCCTCGGGCGCGACCACGCCCTCGAAGACGTAGAAGCCGTGCGTCCAGTAGGAGTCGAGGATCGCCGGGTCGAGCTTGCCGTCCTTGTCGAACCGGATCGGCCCGCGGTTGCCCAGCGCCTGGGCTCGCGCCTCGCCGGCGCGGCTATAGTCGCTCATCGCCCGCAGATGGTCCGCGGCAGTCAGGGTGGCAGTTGCTTGGGCCATCGCCATCGCAAGGTCTCCAGCGGTCGGTGTCTGGGTCGGCGCCGTTATACCACGCAGCCGTAGTGCGCGGACGAAACCAACCGGATGTACTTGTCGTGTACCGACCCCGGGCGCACCCGCCCGGCCGCCTCGGGGGCACGCCACTCGGCCATGCGCCGGGCGATCTCCGCGTCGGGGATGTCGAGGTTGAGCGTTCGGGCGCCGGGATCGATAACGATCGTGTCGCCATCACGGACCGCCGCGATCGGACCGCCGCGCGCCGCTTCCGGCGAGATATGCCCGATCAGGATGCCGTGGCTCACGCCGGAGAAGCGGCCGTCGGTGATCAGCGCGACATCCTCGCCGAGGCCGCGTCCCTGAAGCTGGATGGTGAGCATCACCATCTCGGGCATGCCGGGCCCACCGACCGGGCCGACATTGCGCACCACGATGACGGTGCCGGGAACGATCTCGCCGGCGCGGATGGCCTTCATCGTCTCGGCTTCCGATTCGAAGACGCGGGCGGTGCCGCGGAACTGCCCCTTCTCCAGAGTCTTGCCAGAAAGCTTAAGCAGGCAGCTCTGCGGCGCGAGATTGCCCTTGAGCACGCTGATGTGGTTGTTCGGCGGTGCGACCGGGCGGGCCACCGGAAAGACGATGTCCTGGCGGGCGAGCTGCTCCAGCGTCGGGATCGCCGCGAGGTTCTCCGCCAGCGTCTTGCCGGTGACCGTCATGACGTCACCATGTAGGAGGCCCGCGCGCAGCAGTTCCTTCATCACGATCGGCACGCCGCCGATGGCATGCAGGCTGGCCATCGCATAGGGGCCGTGCGGCTGCAGGTTGGCGAGCAGCGGTATCCGCTCGCCTATCTGCTGGATGCGTTCGATGGTAATCGGCACCTGGGCCTCGCGCGCGATCGCGAGCAGATGCAGATACATGTTGGTCGAGCCGCCCATCGCATAGACCGTCGTGATCGCGTTCTCGAAGGCGCGCTCGGTCATGATGTCGCGCGGCCGGATGCCGGCGGTGATCAGCCGGTACAAAGCGTCGACCGAGGCGCGCGCCTGGGCGCGGACGTCGGCGTGGATGTCGCTCTTGGCATCGTAATCGGCGGGATGCGAGGCGCCGCGCGGCAGCATCATGCCCATCGACTCGGCGATGGTGCTCATGGTGTTGGCCGTGAACATCGCGCCGCAGGTGCCACTGCCGGGCATGACGTTGCGTTCGAGCTCGAGCAGCTCCCCCGCCGAGATGCGGCCGGATTCCTGCGCCGCCCTGCCCTCGGCATAGTCCATGATCGTGAGATTGGCGCCTTTGGCCGCCCAGGCGCCGAAGTCCACCTTCCCGGGCGAACTGGTTCCCGGATAGAGCACCAGCCCGAAGGCATTGGTCCGTGCGAGCGGCATCAGGGCCGCGGCGCCGGTCTTGTCGCAGCCGGAGATCACGATCATCGCATCGCCGTGATGGGCGTAGTGGCCGATCTCGAAGCAGTCAGCCACGACGTCACGGGACACCAGGCTGTAGCCTGCCGTGGGCGTGCCTTGAGTGAGGGCGTCGGACACCGCCGGCGCACCGACGATCAGGCCCTGCCCGCCGCGTTCGGCCAGAATCTCAATCAGCAGGTCGGCGATGCTGCGCACCCGATTGTTGCACCGATGCGCGTTGGTGTAGGCGGCGGCGATCGTGACCACGGCACTGGTCTGCGCCGTGCGGTCGGGATCGAATCCGGCCGCGCGAAGTTCGACCCGGGATTTCTTCCAGTAGGTGCTGCTGTCCTGCGCCATGGACCTCTTACCCGCGCAGTACCTTGCCTGCCTTGCCCTCGTTGAGCTTGCCCTGCTCCCAGGTGATCGTGCCGTTCACCACAGTATATTCGACGCCGTTCGACGGCATGACGATGCGCTTGGCGCCGCCGGGCAGGTCGTAGCGGCGCTCACCGTGGTTTTTCGAGCCGATGCGGGCGGGATCGAAGATCGCCACGTCGGCCGGCGCGCCCTTGGCGAGACGGCCGCGGTCCTTAAGACCGAAGAGATCAGCGGGATCGGAGGTCAGCTTGCGCACGCCCTCTTCCAGCGTAATCGCCTCCTTCTCGCGCACCCAGGTGCCGAGCAGGTAGGTCGGGTAGCCGGCGTCGCACAGCATGTCGACATGCGCGCCGCCGTCGCCCAGCGCCATCAGGATGGAGTTGTTGTTCAGGAGCTCGCGCATGCGGTCCTCGCGCGTGTTCCACGAGGCCATGGTGAGCTCGCATTCGACGTTGTCGGCCAGCACCAGGTCTAGGAAGGCATCGACGCCGTCCTTGCCCTGCTCCTTGGCAATGTCGGCGATCGACCTGCCCTCGAGCGACTTCAGCGCCGGGTTCTTGACGGCATAGACGCCGATGCGGCCCCAGTTGCTGAATCCGGTGGGATTCTTGAGGTCATGGCGGAACTGGTTGCGGAAGGCCGGATCGGCATAGACCTTTTTCTGCGCCTCCTTGTTGGTGTCGGCGAAGACGCGCGCCCACGACGGGAAGGCGGCGAATGAGAACGGGTTCTTCATGTCGACCTCGCGCGTCAGCGGCAGCGGCGAGGTCTGCGGGCGCGCGCCCTTGGCGATCATCGGTGCGGCGCGGCGCAGCGTGTCGCGCACGGCTTCCGGGATGTCGTCGCGGTCGAAGAGCGCGATGAAGGTCACCGGCCGGCCGCTCTCGTCGAGCAGGAAATCGAGCAGCTCGCACTGGTCCTGCTCGAGCACGCCGACCTGGCGGGTGAGCGCGATCTCGATCGCGCCCTTGCCGCGCTTCTTCAGCTGGTTGGCGTAGGCCTTGAGTTCCTCGCGGCTGGCGTTGCGGCAGGCGAGCGGCTTGGCCTCGTAGCCGATGTGCTGGTTGAGCGTGGTCGACGAGAAGCCCAGCGCTCCGGCATCGACCGCTTCGCCGATCAGCTTGGCGATCTTGAAGGTTTCCTCCGGCGTCGCGGCACGCTCCATCGAGTCCTCGCCCATGACGTAATGGCGGAACGGCGTGAGCGGCGCGATGAAGGCGAGGTTGAGCGAAGGCTTGCGAGCCGCGGCGGCGTCCATGAATTCGGGGAAGGTTTCCCAGTCCCAGGTGATGCCCTTGTTCAGCACATCGAAGGGAATGCCCTCGACATTCACCAGATCCTTCATGGCGATCTCGCGCGTCTCGGGCTTGCAGGGCGCGATGCCGACACCGCAATTTCCCATCACCACCGAGGTGACGCCATGCCAGGACGAAGGCGTGACCGCGCCGTCCCAGCAGATCTGCGCGTCATAGTGAGTGTGGGGATCGACGAAGCCCGGCGCCACGACCAGCCCGTGGGCGTCGATGGTGCGCTTGGCGCCTTCCGTGATCCTGCCGATCTCGGCTACCTTGCCGCCGGCGATCGCAACATCGGCCTGGTAACGCTTGGCGCCGGTGCCGTCGATCACGGTGCCGTTCTTGATGACGAGATCGTAGGCCATTGTTTTCCCCCCGGGAAATTTGGCCAAGCGTACTCCCCCTTGCAGGCCGGGTGCACGGCAAATCCACCAGCCATGCAAGGTTCGGATAGCTGCTATAAGCCCGAACCAATCCCCAACCGGAGGTCAAATGATCCGCGCCATCGTCGTTACCCAGTTCAGCAAGATGCTGACAAACCTGCTCGCCATCCTCGACGAGGCGGAGAAGTTCGCCGGCGAGAAGAAATTCGACGCAGGCGTGCTCCTGCAGTCGCGCCTGTCGCCCGATCAGTTCTCTCTGACGCAGCAGATACAGACCGCCTGCGACACGGCGAAACTCGGCGCCGCCCGCCTGTCGGATCGCGAGAAGGACGCGCCGGTGCATGCCGATACCGAGAAGACCCTGGCCGAGATCAAGGCGCGCATCGCCAGCGTCGTTTCCTACCTCGGCGGCTTCTCGCCCGACGCCTTTGCCGGCGCGGCAGAACGGCGGATCACCCAGCCGCGCTGGCAGGGCAAGACGCTCTCGGGCCAGGAATTCCTGATCCAGCACGTGATTCCCAATTTCTATTTCCACGTCGCCACGGCTTACGCGATCCTGCGCCATAACGGCGTCGGCATTGGCAAGAGGAACTATCTCGGCGACATGCCTTATCGCGCCGCGGCCTGAGCCGTTCTAGAGGCCGCGGTAGGGTTCGCCCCAGCGATCCTGGTAGACGATCTCGGCCAGCGAACCGCGGCCGACCGGCCCGAACTTGCCCATGGGATAGCCGAGCGGAATGATGGCGTAGGAATGCACGCCGGCCGGCAGGCCGAGGGCCGCCTCGGCTTCCTTCTCATAGAGGAGATGCCGGGTCGTCAGCGTCGCGCCAAGCCCGACGGCGCGGGCCGCCAGCAGCATGTTCTGCACCGCCGGATAGATCGAGGAGCCGGCCGCCCGGTTGGGATTGGGGCCGTCCTCGAGGCAGGCGACGATCCAGACCGGCGCCTCGGCGAAATGGTCGGTCAGATAGGACACCGCGGCGTGCTGGCGGAGGTAGCGCTCCTTGGTGACGCCCGGCGGCGGCTCGCTGGTGAGGTAGCGTGGGCCGATCCACTCGTCGAAGGCCTTCTTGTACCAGACCTGGACGGCTTCCTTGATCTTGCGGTCCTTGATCACCATGAACCGCCACTTCTGGGTGTTGCCGCCATTGGGCGCGCAGATGCCGGCCTTCAGGATCTTGGCCACGAGTTCATCGGGCACCGGATCCGGCTTGAGGCGCCGCATCGAACGCATCGACTCCATGGTCTCGAACAGATCGGGCATTGGATCCCCCTCTACTTCAGTTTTTCCACGACGCGGCCCAGCCGCTCCAGCGTGCGCACCACCGTCTTCTGGCCGAGGCCCGGCCATTGCACGCGCAGCAGGATATGGTCGGTACCGGTGAGCTCACCATAGCGGCCGATCTGGTCGACCACCTCGTTCTCCGATCCGATGATGAAGCGGCTGGCGGCAAACTTGTCGAAGTCGGCGCGGATGCGCTCCTTCGGCACGAAGCCGCTGGCGCCGCTCCACGCGGCGTAGGCTTCGTACTTGAAGCTGAGCGGCTCGCGCACCTCGTCGAGCGCGTTGCCGGTGCCGCTGCCGACATGACACTCGCGAATGATGGGAAACTCGACGGCCGGCGTCAGGCCCGCCGCTGCGCGCGTCTCGCGGAACAGCGCGCCCAGCTTCGCCACGTTGTCCATCGTCACCATCGGAGACGGCATCCAGGCATCGGCGAGCCTGGCCGCGCGCTTGACCGCGGCCTCGACATCACCCGCCATCCAGATCGGCGGCCCGCCGGGACGCTTGGGCTTGAGGCTGGCCTGCACGCCGCTCAGCTTGTGGAAACGGCCCTGATGCTCGACGACGTCGTCGCGCCACAGCTTGCGGATCACCTCGACGCCCTCGACGAAGCGCGGCACGCGCTCCTTGTAGGGCACGCCGATCGAATCGAACTCCTCCTGGCGATAGCCGAGACCAAGACCGATGATGGCGTTGCCGCCGGTCAGCCAGTCGAGCGTGGCGGTTTCCTCCGCGACGATCACCGGATTGAGCAGCGGCAGCAGCAGGAGCCCCGGCCCCAGCTGCATGCCGTCGGCCTCCGCCGCGAGTCGCGCCAGCAGCGGCATGGCCTGGAACATCTGCAGCGGGCTCGAGACGAAATGCTGCCCGACCATCAGCGAGGCAAGTCCGCTTGCCTTGGAGACGCGCACCTGCTCGATCAGGTTGGCGAGTTCCGGTCCGAGGTCGGCGCCCTGCCGCCACTGCGTCGCCATGTAGAGACCGAGCTTCATCGTCTATCCTCCCGTCAGCGCGGCAGCACGAAGCGCACGCCAGCCCGCGCCAAGCCGCCGCCGAGGCCGGCCGCCGAACCGTCGGCGCGCCAGCAGGCGGCGCCTGTCATGCTGCCGTCGTTGCGGAACTGGATGGCATTCATGCCGCCGGCCACCGTCGGCATCACCTCCAATTTGTGGCCGCGCGCCTCGAGGCCCTTGCGCACGGCTTCCGGAATGCCGTGCTCGACCTCCAGCACCGGACCCTCGGTCCAGATGCGCGGCGCCTCGACCGCCTCCTGCAGGCTCATGCCGTGGTCGATGAGGTTGATCAGCGCCTGCATCGCCGAGGGGAAAATCTTGCGGCCGCCCGGCAGGCCGAGCGCATAGACGACCTTGCCGCCGCGCAGTGCCATCATCGGCGACATCGAGGTCGTGACGCGCTTGCCCGGCGCAATCGACAGTGCATTGCCCGGCCGCGGGTCGAACGTTCCCATGTAGTCGTTCGGCACCATGCCGGTGCCGGGCACGATGAAGCGCGCCCCGAACAGGCTGTTGATGGTCTGCGTGGTGGCGACCACGTTGCCCTTGCCGTCGGCGACGGTGAGATGCGTCGTGTCGGCGCCTTCCCGCGCCACGAGCTTGCCGCTCCAGCGCCGGGCGTGGGCGAGGTCGATTTCGGCGCGGCGCTGGTCGGCATAGGCCTTGGAGACAATGCGCTCGACCGGCACCGTCATGAAATCCGGATCGCCGCTCGCCTCGGCGCGGTCAGCGAAGGCAATCTTCAGCGCCTCAGCCAGCAGATGGAGGGTGTCCACCGTGCCGAAGCCGAGTTTCCCAATGTCGTAGCCCTCGAGGATGTTCAGCATCTGCGTGATGTGCACACCCGAGGCGGCGGGAGGCGGCGGCCCGACGATTTCCCAGCCGCGATAGTGGCCGCGGATCGGCGCCCGCTCGACCACCTTGTAGCCGGTGAGATCGGCGCGGGAGACGAAACCGCCGGTCTTCTCCATGCACGCGACCAGCAGGTCGCCGAGCGGCCCGCCATGCAGCGCCGCCTCGCCCTGCCTGGAAATCAGCGTGAGCGCCTCGGCGTAGTCGGCCTGGACGAAGCGTGCACCGGCCTTGAGCGGCGTGCCGTCGGGCAGGAGGCGCGCAGCGGCGAGCTTGTCTTTCAACAGGTCGGGACCTGCGCTCACGATGCAGTCGGAGAGATAGGGCGTAACCGTAAAGCCGCGGCCGGCATGGCGGATCGCCGGCTGCATCACATCGGCGAGCGAGAGCGTGCCATAGCGCTGCAAGGCCAGGCACCAGGCGCGCAGCGAGCCCGGCGCGGCCACCGCCTTCGGGCCGACCTGATTTTCCTGGTCGACCGTATCGTAGATTTCCGGAGCGGCGCCGGGGATCGGGCGGAACATGTCGGGGCGGCCGGCGAGCGGAACGGCGCTCATGCCGTCGAGGATGCGATGGCTGCCATCGGCAAGACGGACGTGCATGGTAGTGCCGCCGATCAGGCCGACCATCATCGGTTCGACGACCGTCAGCGCGAACTGCATGGCGACGGCGGCGTCGATGGCGTTGCCGCCGCCGGCCAGCATCTCCAGGCCGGCGGCGGAAGCCAGCGGATGGTTGGAGACCGCCATGCCGGCGCTGCCCTGCGCCGGCCGTTTCTCGCATGTGAACGTCGTCGCGGCGCGATCGCGCCAACTCGAACTGGTCATGCCGTATTACTTTCGCGAAAGCATCTCCGCCGCGAGGATGCTCCACTCTTCTTCCAGAGAAAGCGTCGGCATGGACTTGCCGGCGCTCTTGTACCAGCCGCCGGCGTTTCTCATGTCGCCTTCCTGCCGATGCAGGTGCGCGTGCACCCAATCGCAGTCCGGCTCGCCCTCGTGCTGCTGGACGCATTCATGCGCCCGCTTCCAGTCGCCTCGACGGAGCCACCACAGGGCCTGCAAGGCAGGACTGACGTCGGGCGGCGGCGCCGCGGCCGACACGCTGCTTTGGAATGCATCGATCGTTGTCATGGTCGCGCGAACCCCTGGCTTTGGGAACATCGGAAGAACGTCGAATTTTAAGGCCGTTCCCGGCGTATCGCTAGATACCGAGACGGTAGAATCTCGACGCTGCCCCGCGGAACAGATCGGCCTTTTCGCTCGCACTCGCGCCCTGCGCCAACCGCTTGCAGGCGTTCCAGAACACGCCGTAGCCGTAGGAGCCCTTGTCGACGGGGAAGTTGCTTTCGAACATCGCGCGAGCGGGACTGAATGCCGTGATGCAGGTCTCGACATAGGGCCGCCAGGCCGTCGCGAGCTGTTCCGAGCTCGGCGGCAGCTCGCCTTCGTGCACGTCGAACCCGAACATCCGCATGCCGAGGCCGCCCAGCTTCACGTGCACGTTGGGGCATGCCGCCAGCTCGCCGATGCGCGCGCTCCAGTCGGCGAAGACTGCGTCGCGCTTGCCCTTGTAGCGGCCAAGACCGATCGGACCGCCGACATGGTTGAGGACGATCGGCGTTCCCGGAAAGGCGCGCGCCAGGTCGACCAGATCGCCGAGCTGCGGATGGTAGACCCAGGCGTCGAAACTGAGACCGAGCGGCGCCAGTTGCGCGAAGCCTTCGCGCACCTTCTTGTCGAGCAGCAGACCCTCCGGCCGGACCGCCGTGGCGCCCCATTGGGCCTGATCGGGATCGCTGGACGCGATGTAGCGAATGCCGCGGAAGCGGCCGCCACCTGCCACGATCATCGCCTCCAGGACCTTGGCCACGCCCGCGCCGATCATGAGGTCGGCATGACCGACAATGCCGGCACAGACGCGTGGCTTGCCATAGCTGCCGCTGGCGCACATCGCCGCGACGCCATTGGCGAATTCGATCTCGCCGACCGGGCGCATTTCTGCGGGCCCGTCGGCGCGATACATCGAGAGCCATTCCAGGTAAACGGTCGCAACGACGTTGTGGCCGCTGGTGATATCGGCCAGCAGGTCCGGCAGCAGGTAACGCCCGCTCTCCGGCCGATCGATCAGGTGATGATGCGGGTCGACGATCGGCAGTTCGGGCTCGAGAACGGGCTCCCGTCGCCGGTCGAGCCAGTCTTGCCGCACGGCCAGGTGCGAGCTGATCGCGGTCGCCGGTATCGTGGACTGCATCGCCTTCCCCCAGCTTCCATTTGCGCGGGTGGTGCCCCCGGTCGGAATCGAACCAACACTTCCGTGAGGAAATCTGATTTTGAGTACGATTAGCCTTAATCATAACATGCTGTTTTTATTGTCTTTATTCGCTTTTTACAAACAGCGTGTGTAGTCTTGTGTGTAGTATTTGAAGCAAATACAGGTAATCCTACAATGAAATCTGACGCCAACCAATCGTCGAT